>NZ_JAKRFU010000018.1:0-215651 GCF_022347845.1 Pseudoalteromonas sp. McH1-42
ATCTAGCAGTCTTTGGGGACACTTCCCTGTGGAGGGCTCCTTTTTGCGCTGTGAATAGGTCTGCGTTCTCTACAATAGCTCATTTCACCTTGCGCAAAGTAAATGTACTCGCGTTGCTCGCTGTCATTGTACTTTGCACTTAATTCATCAATGAATATCATCGACATTCGTACCTCCTTGTACATCAAAGCCCGATTCGAAAGAGTCGGGCTTTTTTGCGTTTTGGGTAGTTTAAAAAAGCTGTAGATAGAATAGTATCGCCTATTCATCCATGAAGCTGGGTTGGATCGTAAAACTTGTACTGAACAACCTTTGGACACACTTCCTGGTGGAGGGCTCCTTTTGGCGCTGTGAATAGGTCTGCGTTCTCTACAATAGCTCATTTCACCTTGCGCAAAGGCCGCGCTAAAGCACGACTTTGCACGATAGCTGCGAAGCGGTGCTGCGGGTTTTTTGCTTTGTGCGATTTAAAAAAGTTGTATAACTTCCCGATCATAAAGCCCGCACCACCGTCATCCCACACTTGATGCGGGAACTGCCAACAGGCCACACCGTTAGCATGAGACCTGACAAGCATTATCAGACTCCAAACAAGAAAAGCCCAACTCGAAAGAGGTGGGCTTTTTTGTTTTGTTATTAGCTTAGCTCTTTAATTGCTTCACTGAGTCCATCTAAGGTCAATGGAAACATACGGCCAGCCATCAGTTCATCGATAAGGCCAATTGAATGGTAGTAAGGCCAATGAGTCTTTGGTTGTGGGTTAAGCCAGGCGACTTTATCGAAATGCTGAGTGAGCCTTTGTAACCACACTGAGCCGGCTTCCTGGTTCCAGTGTTCGACACTGCCGCCGGGGTAGGTGATCTCATAGGGACCCATAGTAGCATCACCGACGAAGATCAGCCGATAATCCCGGCCAAAGCGGTTGATAAGCTGATGGGTATCGAGCAAAGTACTATCCAGCCGGTCGTTGTCCTGCCAGACATGTTCGTATACACAGTTATGGAAGTAGAAAAACTCAAGGTGTTTAAACTCGCTGTGTGCGGCGCTGAACAGCTGTTCACAGATCTGAATATGATCATCCATAGATCCGCCGATATCAAACAGCATGATGACGTTAACGGCATTGTGCCGCTCAGGCGCCATTTTCACATCCAGCATACCGCCTTGTTTGGCTGTAGCACGGATAGTTTCATTCAGATCAAGTTGATCGCTGGCGCCACTGCGGGCAAATTTGCGTAATTGTTTGAGTGCCAGCTTGATAGTACGATTACTGATGTCACTGTCTGCATCTAAGTTACGATACTGACGTTTATCCCACACCTTAACGGCACGGCGGTGACGATTGCCGTCCTGCCCAATCCGGACACCTTCCGGGTTATAACCGTATGCTCCAAAGGGGGAAGTACCGCCAGTACCTACCCATTTGTTGCCACCGGCATGACGCTTTTGCTGCTCGGCGAGCCTTTGTTTCAGGGTATCCAGCAGCTTGTCGAGTCCACCGAGCGCCTTAAGCTTGGCTTTTTCTTCTTCACTCAGGTGCTTTTCAAACTCTTTGCGCAGCCAGTCTTGTGGCAGGGCGCTTTGCTGTAACTGGCTGAACAGATCCAATGATTCGACGCCCTCAAAATAATCGGCAAAGGCGCGGTCAAACTTATCGAACTGAGTTTCATCTTTGACAAATATGGTTTTGGCCAGATGATAAAACCCGTCGATGTCGGCGAAGCACACACCTTTATCCAGCGCATTGATACAGTCCAGTAGCTCCCGAAGGCTGGCTTTCACACCATAGCGTCTGAGCGTGAATAAGAAGTCGATCAACATGATCAGCGTTTACCTAAAAAAGCCAGTTTCTCAAGCAAAGTGACGTCTTGCTCATTTTTTAGCAACGCGCCAAACATGGGCATCAATCCGCCTTTGTGGCTGCGATCCTGAAGTGTCTCAGGATCTATGTCTTCTGCCAATAATAGCTTGAGCCAGTCGAGCAGTTCACTGGTACTGGGTTTCTTTTTCAATCCAGCGACACTGCGTAATTCAAAAAACACTTCCAGCGCTTGCTTTACTAAGCGCGGCTTAATAGCAGGGAAGTGTACATCAATGATCGCCTGCATCTCATCTTTATCAGGGAAGTCTATATAGTGGAAGAAGCAACGACGTAAAAATGCATCGGGCAGTTCTTTTTCGTTGTTAGACGTGATGATCACTATAGGACGAACCTGAGCTTTGATCTGCTCACCGGTTTCGTACACGTGAAACTCCATGCGATCTAACTCAAGCAGGAGATCGTTGGGGAACTCAATATCGGCTTTATCGATTTCATCGATCAGCAGCACCGGGCGCTTTGCCTGAGTAAAGGCCTGCCACAGTTTGCCCTTAATGATGTAGTTGCCAATATCGTGCACGCGTGCGTCGCCCAGCTGACTGTCGCGCAGGCGCGATACCGCATCGTATTCATACAGGCCTTGCTGCGCCTTAGTAGTCGATTTGATGTGCCACTGAATGAGCTCTGTATCCAGACTTTTGGCCAGCTCCTCAGCCAGCAGGGTTTTTCCTGTGCCGGGCTCCCCTTTGATCAGCAGTGGCTTTTCCAGGATCACTGCCGCGTTTACCGCTTGTTGTAATGCCGTGCTGGCAATATAAGATTCGGTACCTTTAAACATAAACGTGTTAACTCTGGTCTGATGAGTAATAGAGGTTCAGTGTGCCACAGCCAAGATGGGCAGCGCAAATACACCTCACTGTGCCGGCCCCAGGTAGTTAAAGCGTGGGATTTGTTCGCCCTCGATCTCGACGGTTTCGCTGAACATACTAAGTGGTCGCACCCAATGATCATAGTCGCCGTACAGTGTCTGGTAGACCACCATAGCTTCTTCAGTTTCGCTATGGGTGGCGACAAACAGCACTTGATATTTTGGCCCTTTATAATGCTGGTAAATGCCGGGTTTGAGTTCTTTGTTCACGGTTGTTGCTCCAATTAGGTATAATGTCTGGGTTTTAATAAATAGGTATCAGACATGAATTATATTGCGCTCGATGCGTTCAAGAAAGCCTGGGTGTTTCGTCATCAGGACTTGCCCATTGATGAGGCCGATCTGGCACGGATCAAGCCGATGACTGAGCAACGTGCGGCTGTGTTGTGGACCACTATGGTGAGTCGTGAGCAGGATCACCCTGACTTTTTTACGCCTCATGACTGGCCAGGTAAAGAAGAAAACTGGCACGAAAGTTTGGACTGGGAAGGACCGTGGGAAGCCGGTGAAGCCACCCTGCCTGACATCATTTGTGATTTCCTTAACTGGGAAGACAACACCACAGTGTACTTTTGTATGTCGCGTGAGCTGATCATTGAAACCCAGTTTGATGTGTTTAAACGTACCTGGCAGAATTTTATGTTTTTGGCTGATGGCAGTTTATTAATTGGCAAAAAGCGTGATACCGCGGTGATGTTCAGTGAGTCAGGGGAAGCCAGGCTCGGTAAGCGGCCTAAAACCCCTTAATTGTGCTGATTGCCTGTTGTCGGTTGCTTTCATACGAGTGCGCTATATTTAACCGTGTGGTCGTGATATAACCTCTGTGTAAAGGAGGCATTTTGAACAGTCAAGATCACACGAAGCAACAAAGCACAATATGGCAGGACGAGGCAACCCGGTTGGCGTATGCTGAGCTGGCCAATGTCTTTTATGCGCGTGAAATCCCCAGCCTGTCGGCAGAGCCTGACATTGACCGGCTACAAAGGCGTTTGAACAGCTTGCCTTATTACGTAGAGCGTGCTGCAACACACATTGTGCTCGGCGAGGTGCCGCTTGAGCTTGATAGTCATAACGGCTGCTGGTTGGCTAAACAACGCAAATGCCCAGAGTGGCATGCAGAAGAAGCACAAGCTTATTTTACTGCACAGGCCACCATTGGATTGGTTGTACCTGTGCTGGTTGTGGACCTTGGCATTACCAGTCTGTATTTAGATACACTGGATCAAAAGCGCGACGGGCGATGGCATTGCAACCAGTTTGGCTGGTTTGACTGTTCGGGTAAAGCACTCAGCAACAATGAGCAAACAAATTTGCCAACAACCCGATTTTTACTCAAACCCAATAAAGCGTTAATGACTGCCGCCTGTTGTGGTCACCGCTGGCAATATCATAAAATACTGCCACCCAGAACGCTGGGCTTACGCGAAATGTTACTGGCCAGCAGTGTAAACTGGGCAAACGTGAGAAAAAAACAACAACGCAAGTAGTGCACATTGCCAGGTGCAATGCATGATCCTGTAAAGCAATTAAGGTAGCCCGAATGCGATATTTCCAACTTGCATTGTTATGCCTGTGTGCCTATACCCAATATAACTTGTGGTTTGGGCACAATGGTCTTGAAGACTTCAGGCGTATCAAAACGGCGGTAGACAAACATCAGGCTGCCAATGCCGATCTGGCCAAACGCAATAAATTACTCAGAGCGGATATCGAAGATCTTAAGCTTGGACTTGAAGGGGTTGAGGAGCGAGCGCGCCATGAGCTCGGCATGATCAAACCTAACGAAACCTTTATCCGCGTACTGTCAAAGAAGCACGATGAATAAACCAACTACAATCGCAGCGGTTGTTCCTGCTGCTGGCGTGGGTGCCAGAATGGGACTGAACCACCCCAAGCAATATCTGAAAATTGGCGACAAAACGGTGCTTGAGCACACACTTGGTAAATTGGCTCAAGTACCACAGTTGAATAAACTGTATGTGGCTGTGAGTGAAACGGATGGCTACTTTGATGAATTGGACTTGAGTGGCCTTACTGTCAGCCGGGTAACCGGTGGGCAGGAGCGATCCGACTCGGTGCTCAATGCCTTATTAGCCATGCAAAATTCTCCGCCAGATTGGGTGCTTGTGCATGATGCTGCTCGGCCACTGGTGGAAGTCAGCGATATCTCCAACTTGATTGAGCAGTGCCTGACGCATCAGGAAGGTGGCATTTTGGCGAGTAAGGTCAAAGACACCATTAAACGTGGTACCAGCCACAGCGAAGAGACAGTGCCACGAGCAACATTATGGCAGGCGCTGACACCGCAGTTTTTCCCTTATCATCAATTGCTCAATGCGTTGCAACAGGCGCAGCAAAATAACGCACAGATCACCGATGAGGCCTCGGCCATTGAGCTGGCCGGGCAACCTGTTCGGTTAGTTAGTGGTCGCTCAGATAACATTAAAATTACCACACCAGAAGACTATGCACTGGCCAGTTTTCTGATGTCACAACAAAGCAAAGCGAGGTCATTATGATACGCATAGGTCACGGGTTTGATGTTCATAAGTTCGGTGGTGAAGGCCCGCTAACCATTTGTGGTGAGAAGATCCCCTACACGCAAGGGTTTATCGCACACTCCGACGGTGATGTGGCCATTCATGCTGTGTGTGATGCTTTGCTTGGCGCGCTGGCGCTTGGCGACATTGGTAAACACTTTCCCGATACGGCTGCTGAGTTTGAAGACATCGACAGCCGTATTTTGCTGCGCAGAGTGATGGAGCAGGTCAGCGAACTGGGCTATCAGCTTGGTAATCTGGATGTCACTATCGTCGCACAGGCACCAAAAATGCGCCCACACATTGATGCGATGCGCGCTAACCTAGCGGCAGATTGCCAGGCCGATATTGGCCAGATCAATGTGAAAGCCACCACCACGGAAAAACTGGGCTTTGAAGGGCGTAAAGAAGGGATCTCCAGCCATGCCGTTGTATTACTGACTAAGGTGGCTTAGCGTGAAAACCTGTGTATCCGCGCTCAACTACCTGTACGGGGAGCCGTTAGCGCGTGCTGAGTTTAAGTCTCAGCCTGAAGACTTTATAGTGGATGAAATCCTCGATATTGAATTTACCGGAGAAGGGGAGCATGTTTGTCTGCAGGTGGTCAAAAAAGGGGAGAACACAGCCTTTATTGCCCGCAAGCTGGCCGAATTTGCAGGCGTTGCGCCAAGAGATGTTAGCTATGGCGGACTCAAAGACCGTCACGGTGTATGTACTCAGTGGTTCAGTGTCCCTGTGCCAATCAAACACTCTTTGGATTTCAGTGAGCTGAACAGCGACAGCCTGTTTGTGGTGAAACAAGTGCGCCATAATCGAAAATTGCGCACTGGGTGCCATAAGGGTAATCGTTTTACCATCACGTTACGTAATGTCAGTGAACCGTTAGATTTGTTGTCACGGATAAACGCCGTACGCCAGGGGGTGCCGAACTATTTTGGTGAACAGCGTTTTGGTCATGATGGCTACAACCTGGAAATGGCACAAAGGCTATTTGAGGGAGAGCGGATCCGTGATAAAAAATTACGTGGTTTGGTTATCTCTGCCGCGCGCTCACATATTTTTAATCAGCTGGTTTCAAAACGGGTGGCTGAGCATGGCCTGGCAAAGACCTGGCACCGTGAAGTTTTCATGCTCAGTGGCAGTAATGCGTTTTTTGAAGAAGACATCAGTGATGCGCTAATTGTCCGGCTACTTGAAGCCGATATTGTGTTGTCAGCGCCTTTGCTGGGTAAAGGCGAAAAAGGCTTGACTGCACTTGAAATAGAATGGCTCAAACCCTTTGCCGACTGGTGGCAGGGACTGGGCACTTTGGGACTTAAAAATGAGCGCCGTGCGTTAAAGGTAATCCCACAAAACCTGACGGTGAAAACACTCGACACCACGACCATTCAGCTTAGTTTTGATTTACCGAAAGGGTGTTATGCCACCGCAATACTGCGAGAGCTGGTGCATCATGAGGATGTCAGTCATCGCAATTATGATAAAAAAGGAAGCAACCAAGATGAAGATCCTGCTCAGTAATGATGACGGAGTACATGCAAAAGGAATCGAAGTACTGTACCACGCTTTGTGCGAAATTGCCGAGGTGGTGGTCATTGCGCCAGACCGCAACTGCAGCGGTGCGAGTAACTCTTTGACACTGATGAATCCACTGCGGGCAACCACGCTTGAAAATGGCTTTGTGAGTGTCAATGGGACACCCACAGATTGTGTTCATCTGGGGGTTAATCAGTTGCTCGAAGAAGCACCTGATCTGGTGGTTGCTGGTATCAACAATGGGGCGAATTTGGGTGACGATACGCTTTACTCAGGTACGGTTGCTGCCGCGACAGAAGGTCGCCATTTGGGGTTACCTGCGATTGCTGTGTCTTTGTGTTCAAAGCGCGAAGCGCATTATGAAACCGCCGCAGCTGTTACGGTTAAACTCATTAAAGCGCTGAAAAGTCATCCATTGCCGAAAGATCAGATCATCAATATCAATGTGCCGGATATTCCTCTGTCTGAGCTCAAAGGCATGCAAGTGACTCGCCTGGGCGCACGACACAAAGCTGAAACCATGACCCGGCAGTTGGATCCCTGGAACCGTGACGTGTACTGGTATGGTTCACTGGGCCAGGAGCTGGATGCGGGCGAAGGCACCGACTTTTATGCAATTAAGCAGGGATATGCCGCCATTACCCCACTGAAAGTAGACATGACAGCGCATGAGAGTCTGGACCCTTTATCAAGCTGGATCGCTGAGCAGGAGTAAGCACATTGCTCAAAAACTACAAACGCAGCGCCGAGGCGCTGGTTACTACTCTGAGTCGTAATGGGATAAGTGACCCTGAGGTATTGAATTGTCTGGAGATCACGCCTCGCCACTTATTTGTCGATGCCGTATTGCAGCATAAGTCTTATGAAAATACGGCGTTGCCTATCGGTCAGGGCCAGACCATTTCTCAGCCGCTGGTGGTTGCCAGAATGACAGAGCTGTTGCGCCAGGCCGGGGTGCGCAAAAAAGTGTTGGAGGTTGGCACCGGGTCCGGTTATCAAACCGCGGTGCTGGCCCAGTTGTTTGATGAGGTGTACAGCATTGAACGGATCAAGGCACTGCAATGGCAGGCTAAGCGCCGCTTACATATGCTGGATTTATACAATGTTGCTATGAAGCATGGCGATGGCTGGCAGGGCTGGGCGTCGAAAGGCCCCTATGATGGTATCATTGTCACCGCTGCGGCAGCTCAAGTCCCACAGGCGTTGTTGGAGCAGCTTTCGGAAGGCGGTGTGATGGTGATCCCTGTGGGCGAGCAGTACCAGGTGCTCACTGTGTACCAAAGAAAAGGCCAGCAGTTCATCGAAAACAAACTGGCTGAGGTGCGTTTTGTGCCACTGGTGCCAGGTGCGCTTAGCTAGAAGTCACAAAAAAGGCGAGAAAATCCATACGAGTATGCTAAAGTGGATGGTCGAATTAACAAGCGGAAAGTAATCAAGGCATGAATCGGGCGCGCATCAATACTCTATTGCTATTGTGCTATTTTCTGGCCGCATGTACGACGCCACATTCTCCAGCTCCGGTTGTGAATCTCTCTAAAGGTAAGACCAGTTATAAACAAAAAATTCAAATAAAAAATAATCAATATAAGGTTAAAAAAGGTGATACCTTATTTGCTATTGCTTTTAGTGCAAATAAGGATGTTAGAACTGTTGCCAAAATCAATAAAATTAAGCCTCCCTACACCATTTTCCCCGGTCAACTCATCTTATTAGAATATCCGAAAAAGAAGTATAAAGCGCCTAAAAAGCAGCCAGCAAAAACCGTAAAATTAACCGATAAAAAACAAAAAAATAACATTTCACCGAAAAAAGAGCTTGATCGACCTAAGCAACGAGAGTATGTTCAAAAGCAAGCCAGCGAAAAATCCAGTCATACCAAGCAGTTGTCAAATAATAAGGTACGATGGCGCTGGCCCGCAGTTGGTAAGGTGACCCGACGTTTTTCTGTCAAAGAAAACGGCTATAAGGGAATTCAGATTACAAATAAAAAGGGAACATCTGTTAAGGCTGCGGCAAATGGCGTTGTTGTATACGCAGGGAGTGCATTACGGGGATACGGCAATCTGATCATTCTGAAACACACAGATGATTACCTTAGCGCGTACGCCCACAATTCCAAATTGCTAGTAAGAGAGCAGCAGCAAGTTAAAGCCGGGCAAAAAATTGCCGAAATGGGAGATACAGACGCATCATCTGTTGCGTTGCGGTTTGAGATCCGTTACCGGGGACAAGCCGTAAATCCTAGTAGGTACTTGCCTAAATAATAGCCTATCGACGTAATGATGGAAGACTGTCACTTATTCGCTTGGGGGGATGCTTATGGCTCAAACAGCAAAATTGAATAGTAAAGTAAATCCAGAGTTGGACGAGAAGTTTGAAGATGTCTCAGTAGAGGAGCCCAAATCGGAGCTGCTGGAAGATATTGAGAATGATGAAGACCTTTTCGCCAAGGACGACAGCGTTAAGAATTTAGATGCAACTCAGTTGTATCTGGGAGAGATTGGCTTTTCGCCACTGCTCAGTGCAGAAGAGGAAGTTTACTTCGCACGTAAAGCCTTGAAAGGCTGCGAGGCGTCGCGCAAACGCATGATAGAAAGTAACCTGCGCCTGGTGGTTAAAATTGCGCGCCGTTACAATAATCGGGGCCTGGCACTGCTTGACCTGATTGAAGAAGGAAACTTAGGCCTTATCCGGGCTGTTGAGAAGTTCGATCCGGAGCGTGGTTTCCGCTTTTCTACCTACGCCACCTGGTGGATCCGTCAGACCATTGAACGGGCCATCATGAACCAGACTCGCACCATACGTTTACCTATCCACGTAGTCAAAGAGCTCAATGTGTACCTTCGTACAGCACGTGAGCTGACGCAAAAACTGGACCACGAGCCGACCGCTGAGGAAATCGCAGAGTCACTCGACAGACCGGTTGAAGATGTCAGTAAGATGTTGCGTTTGAACGAGAAAATCACCTCTGTGGATACACCCATTGGCGGTGATAATGACAAGGCTTTGCTGGACATTATTGCAGACGAGCGTGGTTACGAGCCTGAAAGTGAAGTGCAGAACAAAGACATCAATCGTCATATTGTCGACTGGTTAGGTGAATTGAACCCGAAACAAAGAGAAGTGTTAGCACGTCGCTTTGGGTTACTGGGTTACGAGCCGTCGACACTGGAAGATGTAGGACGTGAGATTGGTTTAACACGTGAACGCGTACGTCAAATTCAGGTAGAAGCACTGCGTCGCTTAAAAGACATTTTACAACACGAGGGGCTAAGCACCGACAGCTTGTTTGAACAAATGTAAGCACACTCGCAGCGCAGTTTTTATTGCCTTATTCCTGTGGCGCTGTGGAGCACACATCGTAGAGTCATTCCGTTGTTCGAATGACTCACGCATTTCCAAATTCCTTTGCTTTTTTCTACTTTTATTTTAATAACCCATTGATTATTATGGTTAAGAAGGGCTGCGTATTGATGGTTTTTTGATATCTGTAGTCTGTTGCATAAGCGACTAATTCATACTCAAAAATCTTATCTGGCGCCCCTAACTCATGCTGAATACCATAGCTACAGGTTTCAGTAACGGCACCCTACACACCTGTCTGAGCATCGACTTCATGACCTGGACTGTCACCCTTTACTCGGTACGAACGTCATCCCTTACTCGGTACGAACGTCACCCCGTACTTGCTACGAACGTCACCCTGTACTTGATACGAACGTCATCCTGCACTTGATACGAACGTCATTTCGTACTTGATACGAACGTCATCCCGTACTTGATATGAACGTCATCCCTTGCTCGGTACGAACGTCATCCCTTACTCGGTACGAACGTCATCCCTTACTCGGTACGAACGTCATTCCATACTTGCTACGCACGTCATCCTGTACTTGATACGGGACCCACTAACAGGCAATACAGCTGCTGGTCTTGCACGTCAACCTCATCCCCCACACTGTCACTCGGTAGGGCAATCATCAACATACCAGAGTAAACAGCTCAGAATTCTCCAATCACAGGGCATAAAAAAAGGGCTAAACCCTAAGGTTTAGCCCTCATTATAAAGCCTGGGGAATGTTGCTTATTGAGCCTGTGCGTTCAATGTAACGCCAGAGAAGGTTCTGTAAGCGTTAAGACCGAAGTACCAGGTACCCGCTTGTGGGTTAGTGAAAGTACAGGTCTCTGCATTACCACCTTTATAAGGACGGCAGTCATAGCTAGAGCTGGTAGGTGCACTACCTTGCTTAACGAACAGGTCAGCGTCGCCTGTACCACCAGAGATGGTTACAGTTAGGCTGCTCATGCCCGCAGGTACGTCTAGTGACTTCTGAACCCAGCCACCTGTGCTTGCAGACAAGTTAGACTCAGTCAAAGAAACCGGACCAGTAGAGCCACCTGCTGTTTCAGCTTTCAGGCTAACACCGCTGTATGCAGAGTAACCGCGCATCATTACGTGGTAAGTACCAGTAGATGGGTTATCAATTGTACATACTTCGTTGTTACCACCTTCGTATGGACGACAGTCGTAAGTTGTTTGAGTCGGCTTAGCGTTTGCACGTACGTACAAGTCAGCATCACCGGTACCGCCACTCATAGTGAAGGTAACTTTGCTTACACCACTGGTGACGTCAAAAGTGTAGAATGTTTCGCTGCTTGCGCCGCCAGACAGGCCAGTTTTAGCTACGCCGTCTTCCAGCTCGTTGCCACCAGTACCATTGTCGTTGCCAAGTGCTGCATCTACCGCCGCTGACGCATCGATGATACCAGTACCACAGCTAGTACAGGTTGCAGGGAAGCTGCGAGTTGTGCTTTTAAGGATGCTTTCAACTTCATCCGGCGTTGCAGATGGTTTAGCTTGTTTGATAAGCGCCGCTACACCCGCTACGTGAGGTGCCGCCATTGAGGTACCTTGTGAATACGCATAGCTGTCGCTTGAAGGCGTGTTGCTACCTGAGTTGTAAGTAGACAGAACACCTTCTGGATCATTAGCAAAGCTTTGTGCGCCACCTGGTGCTGCAACATCAATGTTTGAACCGTAGTTTGAGTAGTAAGCGCGACCACCGTTACGACCAACAGACGCAACATTGATAACTCCAGAACAGTTACCTGGGTTGTAGTTTGCAGAGTTGTCGTTGTCGTTACCTGCTGCAATAACAATTGTGGTGCCGTTTGCACGCGCTGTATTGATTGCATTTTGAGTGGTAGAGCTACATGAACCGCTGCCACCTAAACTCATGTTAATTACGTCAGCAGGGTTAGCGTTTGCAGGTACGCCAGATACTGAACCACCTGATGCCCAGATGATAGCGTCAGCGATATCTGAAGTCAGACCACCACATTTACCAAGTACACGAACTGGTACGACTTTCGCGTCGTAAGCAACACCGGCAATACCTTCACCATTGTTAGATACCGCAGCCACAGTACCTGCTACGTGTGTTCCGTGCCAGCTTGAATCACGTGCACTGTGCGTATAACCACATTCGTTACGTGTAACCGCATCACCCGGGTCACGTGCATCGCTATCACGACCGCCACCATCGTTAGCAACAGACACATCTGAGATCATGTCATAACCTTGTAGCAGGTTAGCGCTTAGATCCGCGTGCGGACGGTAACCTGTATCCAGTACAGCAACAACTACGCCGCTACCAGTTGCTTTGTCCCAAGCGGCAGGTGCGTTGATACCACCGTTTGCTTCAAAGTAGTGCCACTGATCAGAGTAACGTGGATCGTTAGGCGTTGCGAAAGGCTGTAGCATTTGGTCAATTTCGATGTATTCGATGTTGCCAGTTGCTGCCATTTCCTGCATCAGGCTTTGTGCTTCAGCTGCAGTTAGTTTCTTGTCAACACGCATTACGTGGTGGTTGCTCAATGCCATTTTACGAACGTACTTGGTTTGTAGTGAAGATTTTTTCTTACTTTTGAAGTTCTTCACGAAACTTTGAGCGCGCGAGTTCATCATTGCTGGTGACATATCTGCACCGGCAATAGACATAAGCTGGCTGCTGTTATCTTTATATTTGATGATGAACTGAGTACCGGCTGTGTTCTGGCTTTCCATCTTCTGGCTCAACTGCGCCATGCTAACGCTGTTGTTGAGTGCTTCAAAGTTGTTTGCCATTGCATTAGTCGCGGCAAACATGCCAGTCATTGCCAGCGCAACTGCGCCGATTTTTTGGTTACGTGTTGTCATTCTTAGAATTCCCTAGTTTCTTACTTGTTGTTGTTGTTCTGTTTGCGTGTGCAAGCAGATGGTTATCGAAGGTAAAGAAGTGGTTAAAGTATTTAAAGTGCTGTTTTGTTATTTACACTATTGTTTTTGTTATAAGTGGATGGCTAGATAGTTCGTTTATTGCAATAGTTCATTGTTTTTATTGCATAATTATTCTTTGTTACAGGATGAGGTATGATTTAGTTAGTATTGTAAATGATTGTAAATGGTTAATATTTTATTACTAGTTGTGATAAAATTATGTGCCTTTGTTTGCTAAATAACCGCATTACTCCACCTCTTGGGTATAAGTTGATACAATACCTGCATAACTTTTTCAGGACACAATATACAATGTTGAACTTTGATGTGGTGATCATCGGCGCGGGCGCGGCTGGCCTGATGTGCGCGGCACAAGCTGGGTATCGGGGCCGCAGTGTGGCGGTGGTTGATATGGGCAAAAAAGCCGGTCGAAAAATACTCATTAGCGGCGGTGGTCGTTGCAATTTTACTAATGAGGGTGCCACACCACAGAACTATTTATGCGCCAATCCCCATTTTGTGAAATCCTGCCTGAGCCGCTACACCCAGCATGATTTCATCGAGCTGGTGGACAGACACGGCCTGGCCTATCACCATAAAACGCTCGGTCAGCTTTTTTGTGATAACAGTGCTCAGGACATAGTCGATATTTTGTTAACAGAGTGCGACTGGGCCGGGGTTGAAGTATTCCTGCGCAATGAGGTGATCAAGGTCGAACGCACTGACACGGGTGGATATATTGTAACGACCTCTGAGCAAGCATTTAGCTGTCAGTCTCTGGTGGTCGCTGCTGGCGGTCTGACTATGCCTAAACTTGGTGCCACGCCGATTGGTTACAAAATTGCTGAGCAGTTTGGCCTTAAGGTTCTGCCGACCATGGCGGCACTGGTACCGTTTACTCTGCATGACCATGACAAAGCCCGTTTTGATGGGCTGGCAGGCGTCAGCCTCCCTTGCACTGCGCAAAGTGAAGATGGTACCAGTTTCAAAGAAAACCTACTGTTTACCCATCGAGGCCTGTCCGGCCCGGCGATTTTGCAAATCTCCTCGTTCTGGCGTGCCGGGCAGGGCGTGATTGTAAACCTGCTACCAGAGGTTGATATGCAGGCACAATTGCACGACTGGCGTCAGGAGCAAGGCAGTAAGTCTCTGAAAAACTTACTTAGTACCGTACTGCCTAAGCGTTTTGTCGAGGTCTTGATCAGCGAGCAAACCGTCCCGGATAAAAATGCCAACCAGCTCAGCCACAGCGAAATCGACACATTAGCTCACGCTCTGCACCACTGGCACATCAAACCCAACGGCACAGAAGGCTATCGCACCGCCGAAGTCACCCTAGGCGGCGTCGACACTGATGAGCTCAGCTCTAAAACCTTTGAAGCCAAAAAAGCCCCGGGCCTGTACTTTATCGGCGAAGTCACCGACGTCACCGGCTGGCTCGGCGGCTACAACTTCCAGTACGCCTGGAGCTGCGGCTGGGCGTGTGGGCAGGCTTGTTAGATTGGGTGGAGTTACATGGCCTGGTACTCTTCAAATGCTCCGTTATGTTTACTGGGTTTAGTTAAGTATCGAGGAAGAAAATTAGAATTACTGGCAGACTTTGAGCGATTTGCAACACCACTTGCTATTAACTTCATATTTTTCACCCATAAATAAGCCGCAAATTTGCGGCTTATTAACTATTCCACAGTACTATCAGGCAACCCGGCTGCTACATCTTTAAATGCGGCTAAGGCAGCTTCTAAATGGTCGATGATTTCTTGCTGTAAAACATCAGGCGGTGGCAAGTTATCAAGGTTATCTAAGCTGTCATCTTTTAGCCAGAATATATCCAAGCTCGCTTTGTCTCGATTAATTAGCTCATCATAACTGAAGTATTTGAACCTCTCAGTTTCTTCACGTTCATGACGGTTTTCAGGGTTGTAACACTTAATGAAGTCTTTCAAGTCATTCAGTGTCATTGGTCGTTGTTTTAACGTGAAATGTTTATTGGTTCTTAGATCGTAAAACCAAATACCTTTGGTATGAACTTTTTCATCACGGGCGGCATTATCAAAAAACACAACATTCGCTTTCACACCATTAGCGTAAAAGATACCTGTCGGTAATCTTAAAATGGTATGTACATCGCAGTTATTTAACCATTTTCTACGAATACGCTCACCTGCGCCACCTTCAAACAATACGTTATCAGGTAATACAACAGCGGCTTTACCTGTGTCTTTTAAGCTTGAAACAATATGCTGTAAAAAGTTCAACTGTTTGTTGGTAGTGGTTGCCCAAAAATCTTGGCGCTCATAAGTTAGTGCATCTTTATCTTCACCGCCTTCAGCATTGGTTATGGTTACGCTGCTCTTCTTTCCGAAGGGGGGATTGGCGAGAACATAATCTACCTTATTTTCACCTGTTATTGGTGTTAATAATGCATCTGCTCTTTCAACTTCAGGTTGCCCATCAATGCTACCAATATTGTGTAAAAATAAGTTCATCAAACACATGCGTCTTGTTGAAGGGACAATCTCATTACCTCTAAATGTTTTGTCTCTTAACGATTGTGCTTGTGCCTTATTTAACTTCGACTTTGGAACAATGGTTTCATCATGCTTCGATGGATTCCAGTGATTCATTTCTTTTTGAATCCACTGAGGATCGCCATAGGCAATCCAATCACTAGCACTTAAAAAGAAGCCACCTGTACCACAAGCTGGATCTGCAATGGTTTTCTCTGGTTCAGGCTGAACACACGCTAATATGGCATCAATCAATGGTCTAGGCGTAAAGTATTGACCTGCACCGCTTTTTGTATCTTCCGCATTTTTTTGCAGAAGCCCTTCATATAAGTCACCTTTGGCATCGGCATCTAAGCTTATCCAATTTTCGTTATCAATCATGGTAACAATACGAGATAGCTTTGCAGGGTCAGGGATTTTATTTTCGGCTTTATAGAAGATAGCGCCTAACATGCCGCCAGCTTTTGCGAGGTTTTTTAAAACCTTTCGGTATTGCTCTTCAAGTTTTTCACCTGTTAACCCACTTAGAGATTCCCAGTTATACTCTGTCGGAACCTTAGTATCTCTGTCGTAAGGCGACTGCGCATACTCATGTGCCATTTTTAAAAATAGCAGATAGGTTAACTGCTCTAAGTAGTCGCCATAACCTACACCATCATCACGCAATGTATGACAGTAATTCCAAACTTTTTGTACTAATGCGGGGGCATTCATTTGTTTCTATCCAAACCTGATTGACTGCTCTCAGGATCACTACCGTCTAAAAGGGTAGGATTATACCGATTTTTGGCAGAATTAATTGCATCTTGCAAGCGCTGATGCAATATTTCTCGTTTTGGCAATACCGCTAAGTATTCAGCTACGTGAATGCCTGCTTCATCCATTTCTAGCAATTCTATTTGTTCTTGATTTTTTTGTGCGCATAAAATAATCCCGAGAGGAGCTTGCTCATCCGCTTGGCGCTCATGTTTATCTAACCAGCGAAGGTAAAGCTCCATTTGCCCCTTGTAGTGAGGTTTGAACTTGCCCAGCTTTAAATCAATCGCCACTAAGCGTTTGAGTTGGCGGTTATAAAACAATAAATCGATATAAAAATCATCACCATCAAGCTGAATGCGTTTTTGCCGAGCAATAAACGAAAAGCCAGCACCTAGCTCAAGCAAAAACTGCTCAAGTTCGCGCAAAATGGCATCTTCTAAATCTTTTTCTAGATAATGATCATTTAGTCCTAAAAAATCTAACACGTACGGGTCTTTAAGCAGCAAAGGGGCTGAAACTGATTGCTGTGTTGCTAATTTTTGCAACTCCAACTTTATCAGCTCTTGAGGTTTTTTAGACAATGCCGTGCGTTCAAATAACATACTGTTAATTCGATCATCTAAGGTACGCACACTCCAACCTTCTAGCGCACACATTTGAGCGTAAAACTCACGGTGGAGAGGATCTTTTAAATGAATTAATTGCTTGAAATGTGTCCAGCTTAATTTTGCACGCAGTGCGTGCACAATCTGCTGCTCAGGGAATGTTTCGTAAAACTGCACCATATATTGCAAATTACGCTTGCCCCAGCCTTTGCCTAAATTATGGGTAAGTTGCTCGGATAAATTTGCAATCACCTGCTTACCGTACTCTGCACGCTCACCCTTTAATACTGCTTGATGAATGCGTTGACCAATTTGCCAATACAACATAGTTAATGATGCATTAACAGCAACCGCCGCTTGCTGCTTTGCTTGTGTGATTAAAGAGTGGATATCAGCAAACAGTTCAGGATCAATAGTGAGTTTTGACATTAGGCGCACTCCAGCAAAACTTCTATCCAGTACCTATCTTGATAACCTTTAACCATTTTCTTCGCAAAGACTGAAAAGGGGGCATCGGCTGCAATAACTTTGGCAATGTTACTAACATAGCCTTTAAATGCTTTTTCAATTTTGGGATCTCCCTGATCATTTGGATCATAAATAGCATCAGCACTTTCTACCCAATCGCGAATATCTAAGGCTAATTGTCGTCTAGACTCTACCAAATCAGGATGATCTAAATGGTAGTATTTAATGGAGTCTATCGCTCGCCGATTACGATTTATTTGGTGTGGGAATTTTGCTCTCGGTAAGCCATCCTCAGTAAAATCAAGTAAGCCAACATCAGCAGGTTCACAGGGGTCAATTAATATGTAATCTTCCGTATTACGCTGTGCTCTATTATTCGCTTTACTCCCAGACAATAGGGGAAAATGATCACCTTTACCTTCACTTTCACCTGTTTTAGGGTTTTTTCTAATGCTATTGCAAAAAGTACAAGCGAAGCGAAAGTTCTCATAGTCAAGTGCAAACCAAGGATAGAGACTTTTGGGTCGAAAATGATCGACTGCGTTGTCCGATCTATCCTCTCTAGATTCACAATACCAACATTTATTTTGAGACAAATCCTTTAGTTGAGGCTTCAACTCTGACCACATTGCCGAAGCTGTTTTAGCGTCGATAATGCCATTATCAATGTCAGCTTGTTTGCTTAGTGCGCGAGCACGCCAATCAGGAGAAGGATTCAGTTTACGTAAATCAATTCTTCTCATCTTGACCTCCACCTTCTTGTTTCAGTTTCGCAAGCACTTCTAAGATTAACTTTTTACTCGCCACACGTTTTTTATCTGATGGCAGTTGATCGATTTTTTGCTTGCTGTTAGCACTGGCATCAAATTCATAGCGAGCACGCAGGTACTCTTCAAATACTCTATCGCGGTGTGAGAATCTAAAACCGAGATTATCCAGTTTTGCGTTTATAGCGTGCAGTTCGACCTTTTCATCTGATGATAAAGTGCCATCTTTAGCTGTTATTTGCCTTTTTTTCTCCAGCAAATCCTCTGTGTAGCTATCAAGCGATGTTGCTAATCCAAACATATCACTGGTGATAATACCCGCATAGCCCATGCCTCTGGGGTCAAAGTTAGGTTTATGTGACGCTATGGTGCGGGTCTCATCGTCGCGGTTTAATATTTGTACTTGATCACGGGTTAATTCAGCAATCGCAATTGGGTTATGTGTAGTGAGAACTATATGACTATTATTTTCACCTTCAGAACCAGAGGACACGAATTTATTCAGGTAATCAATGTAGTCAACACTCCACTTAGGGTTTAAGTGAGTGTCTGGTTCATCAAGTAAAAATAAACTTTCTTCTTCAGTAGTAAACCTTAATAGACCTAACACCGTTAGCAATTGTTGCTCGCCTTCACTTAACTCTCTGAACGTAACGCTGCCATCATTCTTTTTAAGCTTAACTCTAATACGAACTTCGCTAATTAACTCTGAAACGTAGGTACTTTCAAGATCACGGAAAAACTCTCTTGGCTCTTGCTCTCCAACCAGTTCATCGAGCTTGTAAATATCTTTGATAAACATATAAAGATATTCCCGCTCTTTTTTATTCCATAACGTTGCTTCATCTTTGCGCTTAATTTTTATAGGTGCAGTAGAAACCTCATGGACACGATCTAAAAAATCACGCACAACACCTTCTGCTCCCCAAAAGATATCGGGTTTTTCTTTGCAAGCGCCATATTTACCTTTTGGATCTTTACTTTTATTTAAGTTCCATGAAGGCTCATTTAGCTCTAGCAGCACAGAATCAATACTTTCCGCATTTTCATCCGTTTCTAGACCTAATTGGGTGTCTAGAAAATGCCTAACTAAGTCATCTTGTCTTAATACAAAGGCAAGTAACACAAATTGGCTATGTACAGGTAACGCATAAAATAAACGCCTTAAACCCGGATCTTCAGATTTTGCATTGCGAAGCTTTTTATCATATTGCTGAAGGTACGGTCTAAAAACTGACTGCATCCTATCGCTATGGCCTGAGTAGTAACCAAAAACATATTTTGGCAAGAAGTCGTCTTGCTGCTTTTTGAACTTACTAAATGCAATTTCAGCTAGCTCTTTCTTTCCTTTCAGCTCGCTCAATAAATCTGCTTGAGATGACTCCTCTGACTTATTTTCACCTAAATCTCTGTAACTGATTTTATAGGCCTCTTTAACACGATCAGGGTCAGCATCTATCTCGATCTCTTTTTCATGGCAAAAATAACGAAGGACGTAAGAAAACGTTGGTTTATCTTTTTCTCCTCTCTCATTTTTACCCATAATAAGGTCACGAAATAAAACAGCTAATGCCTCAAGTACGTTTGACTTACCTGTGCCATTCCAGCCAATGACTAAGGTGATCCACTCTTGTTCTTCAAAGTCGATGGTGACATTTTTAAGGTTTTTAAATCGCTGGCGCTCACCTTCGCGATCTGATCCGATTGTAAATGAGGCTAGGCGCATTAGTCTTCCTTAATGTCTTGCGTAGTTAATTTTAATTGGTCGAAGTCACCTTGGCGCTGAATTTTGATTCTGCCTGTTTTTTCTAGTTTGCGCAGTTCGGTATAAATTTCTTCGATACGATCGGTTGAAGTGCCGTCAACAATGCCACATTTTTGAAAGGCATTTTGGGCATCAATCCAGTCATTTTCAGCGGTTAACACTTCGAGTAAGGTATCCATCAGCTCAACTCTTTTTCTAGGTTTACTCTGTTTTCGAGGTTTTGATATTTTTGCTAAAGCTACACGTTCTTGCTTAATTTTCTCAAGCAATACTGAAGCGGGTTCGTCATCAGGGTTTTGTGACACTAGTTGGCCAGAAAATGCTGACTTTAAGATGTTTTTACGCTGGGCTTCGGATTGGTTTAAACCAAGTTTTATAGATGCTTGCTGCCATTTAATGCTTTCTAGCTCATTATTAAGATTTTCTACAATAGTTAATTGCTCTTTAATAGGGGGAAGTGGAATAACTTCTTTAGAAAGAATTTCTAGGTTTATATTTTTTTGTGCAGTAGCTGGGGCTTCATCATTGAGCTTACTTTTTAAAACCCTAAAGTAGTATTCAACATACTCAACTGGCATCTCAGCTATGACGCAATTAAACCCAACGATACTATCTGGAAAGCATGCTTCTATATCTAATATCGCTGTTTCGCCAATGTTTGCAGCAATAGTTATACACATAGTTCCTTTTGACCAAAGTTTACTTTGGGCTAATCCATCTTCACTGTATGTTTTATCTGTTTCTCGAATATATTGCTCAGCCGCCCTTATTTCGCCAGTTTGAACAAAAGGATATTTTCCGCCATACAAGTGTGCAGCGTTTCTAGGCCTATGTTTTGATCTGCCTCGATCAAGCCAGCCTATTTGCGAAATACTTGCCCAAACCCAACCTTCAGGTAGTTCAGGTAAATCAGTTGTATCCGGCTGGACTGGCTCAGGATATTTGTCTTGCCAGTTTTTAGGTGGATTTTTGCCTTTCTTTTTAAACTCTTCGAGTTTATTCTGTTCCCAGCGTTGCTTCCGTTCAATTAGGATACGATTTAAAAGTTCTTTGCCTGTTTCTTCAATTTTATCTTTATTGTCATCTCGCCATTTTTTGGTAAGCGCACCTTCAATTGCATTTTTGAGTAAGGACTGGCGATAGTGTTTGAGTTTAATTTGCGCTGCTTCAAGCTCTTTAACTCCAGCATCTAACTCAGAAAATAGCTCATCAATTTTATCAGTAATTCTATTTTGCTCATTAAATGGACATAATGTGAAAGGCATTTTTGTTAAAGCTGTTTTTGTTAGCTTGAGGCGAGTGGAGCCCGAGACATGCTCTTGATAGTCAACATAATTCATTTGATGAAGGATAAATTTATTTGAAACATACCCCTGTAATCCACGCAAAATATGTGCATGGTTGTTCACCCAGAACTTACCTTTAACTAAATATGCTTTATTTTTAATGGGATCTAGAAAAGGAGCTGCGTCCTCACCCACTAATACTGACTCTTCATTAGATAAAAAGTCATCAATCCACCCCACTTGTCCAGTAGCACCGTAGTATGGAAATAATTCATTTAATGCTTTATTCTCAATGCGACTATTCCGCTCTGAGTTGTTAATAGGTTTTCTCTCATTGTCGTGAATTTCAACAACTTCACCTAATTCACATTTTATCCAATTTTTAGGTAGTTCAGTATTTTCGCTCACGCAATTAATTCCTGATTCATTTCAGCCATTAGGCTATCTAATTCGTTTTTAGTTTCGGTGTTAAGCAAGCCCCAAGCTTTTTTGTAAGCCACCGCGATCGGAAAGAGGGCTACAGTCAAAGTCATCGCGTTCAATGGAGCAACTTGCTGCAATATGGTCTTTTTTCAACCTTAGCCACGTGGTTTGTTCTTCGGTAAATGCTGTTTTTCTTTGGGCATTATGGCGGAAGATCCATTTTTTAAATTTAGCGTCTAAGCGTCTACTTGCTCAGCAAAAGGCTTATGCTCTGCCTCTAAACCGATAGCATATTTTACTAGCGAGATTGTATCGGCTAGTAAATCGCCCCGAGTTCATCAGAGACTAGTTGGCTTAGGTCAGGCTACTTTACCCGACTCACTTAAATTATCATAGAAGTTAGCTTAATATTGAGCTGGTGAAATATAGCCAATTGAAGAAGGGTGAGAGCATACTTCGTTAACGAGCATTAATCAAAGATAAGCTCTGCCCTGAATTCATCGTCAAAACTGGCCCGAACGCGCTTGCCACGTATCGAATCTTTAAGGCCTGTGTACTGTTTTACCAGATTGCGAACGACCCGTCTGAACAGTGCCATGTTTTCCGCCGAAATCGGCTCACTGATCTGGCAAGCATCTTCCTTAAACACGACATCCAATACCCAATGCTGCTGGTTTTCTATGTGCCAATGATGGCGGATGGAAGTATGTGAATAATGTAGCTGAAGGCTTTGTAGAAGCTCTTGGTGTGTTTCAGTCTTATACGCATTTAAACTGCTATTTTCAGGCTCATTTGTTACTTCCTCTTCTGCTGCCTGTTTTGCTGTATCTGTTTGCTCCGGTTTCCATGTACGTGATCATGTTGCTTGTTTGTGCCTGAGGTGCCTTTGTTTGCATTTGGCATATTCGAAGAGTTGTCTTGTGGTTTGATTTTATTCATCAGTCTTTTCCTGTTAGTTTTATTGGTTCATGGCTATTGTGGTTCAGAACAACCAACGGAAAAGGGACATTTGACTGAAATATGTTTGGAAATGCGATTAACCATGGGCTGCTGTTCAATCACTTGCCCGAATTGATTCTTCATGCATCTAAAGATATTGACTCTTATGAAGATTTATTCGTTAGACTTTCAAGAGTAATAAAAGAAGATCAGAACATCACTTGCGATCACCAGGTTTTTCGGAAGGCGAGAGCAGGCACACTAAATTATGAGGAGTTTGAGAGCTACTTAAATGTTCGTGCCTTTGACATAGACATTAATGAAATCACTCCAGCCGAATTAAGAAATCAGGGCGCTTGGTGCTTTTTGAAAGGTGCAATTGCAGGAAGCAGGGCGCAATTGGAAAAAGAAGAAGACTACAGCTTTCATTCTTACTGGGATTTCCTGAGTGCTCATTGTGATTTGGAGCATGACATTATCAAAAAGCTTCGGGAAACTAAGGAAACAAGAGTGGCCCATCGCTTTATCAGTCAATGGCTATTAATTGACAAACCTAACCTAATAAGTCCAACGCCCGAAGAGTCATCTGTGTACTTGATTAGAATGGTGATGTACTGGGCCGCTTTGTTTGAATTGTATGAAGAGATTGATTATGGCGCACCAGATTTCTCTATATTGGAAAAGGTAATTCCGCAAGCCACAGGGAAGAAATCGAGCGGAGGTCTGAGTCTTTCTAGTGAGTGCATGCTGGAGGCATTTAAAGCCCGCAGGGGCAAAGATAATGTCAAGCGTAAAGTGAAGTGGGTAGATTTATATCGTGATATCGTTCGTAAGCGGCTTAAGGATCCTGATATTGATGGGCCGTCTGTTAAGGCAGGTTCAGCAGTGTTAGTGGACCCTGATACATGTGCAATAAAAAAGCGCTTTGAGCGTTGGCGAAAAGGTAAGCAGCTTTTTTCGATGGAGGATGTCAGGAAGGACCTATTAATTTTACGCTATCGCTATGCTGAAACCGAAAAGCACCCCTTTATCCGCCCATTTTTGTTTGTTAACTTGTTCACCCTTACTCAGGTTGAGCTTAAAAATCATGGTGTAGCGGCAGATACAATCGTTGAAGAATTTAGTCACTACCAGAGTTATAAACAGTTGGTCAAAAAGCGGTTTGCCTATTTTCAACAAACCCATCAGCTCAAATACTGATTGCCTCATTCCGTTATGTATAGCCGGTATTTTCAGGTATGCGATTCAGATTTGAGTAATTACTCTGAAAACTGGGTAAGTTAAACCTAAAAGACACAGTATTACTATTGTGAAATGCTTTACGGCAAGTCTTGGTTTTATTTTTCAACCTCTTACCGCGCCTTCAACTTATGTAAAATAGTGCACTGGTCTACCTGCTCGGCGCTGCAGGAGGCGAGGGTTTGCAGGGACTGTTCAAGCAGTGCCAGTTCGCGCTGGGTGCGTTGTACCTGGGCGAGTTGCTCGGCGATGATTTTATCGACCACGGCGCAGGAGGCGTTGGGATCGGCCTGTACTTCGACCAGGCGTTTGATGTCGTCCAGCGGGATGTTGAGCTCGCGGCAGCGGCGGATAAAGATCAGGGTGTCTACGTCAGCCGTTTGGTAGTGGCGGTAGCCGTTGCTGGCGCGTTGTGGTGCGCTGATTAAACCAACTTGTTCATAATAGCGGATGGTTTTCGCATTTATCTGGGATTTCGTCGCAAGTTCGCTGATTTTCATATTGACCTTCCAGTCGCTGTAACCTTTAGCATCGGCAGTATCATTTATTCCTGTCCTGAGGGTCAAGTAAATAGTTATGTCTGATACGTTTCGTTCTGCCGGTTTGGTTTTGTCATTAAGTTGTTTATCTCTGGGGATGTCGGTGAGTGTGGCGGCACCGCTGAGTCCGCTGGCTACTGCTGTGAGTGCTGCGCTGGTTGCGCCAGGGCCTGAGCACCATGAACATGAGTCCCATGCTGAAGAACAGCATGAAGACGAGGGCCAGGATGCGCACGCTGACGGTGAGCATCACGATGAACACGGCCATGGTCATGAGATGGAAAAAATCGTCATCCAGGCAACGCGCTCTGGCCGGATTGCTGATGAGCAGCCGGTGCGGGTGGAGCTGATCAATCGCGAAGAAATCGAAGAAAAGGCGGCGATGCGCCCGGGTAATATCTCCATGCTGGTGGCAGAAACCGGTGGGGTTCGGATGCAGACTACCTCGCCTGCATTGGGCAGTGCCAATATTCGATTGCAGGGTTTGTATGGTCGTTACACTCAGCTGCTGGCTGATGGTCTGCCGCTGTATGGTAATCAGGCTGCGTCGATTGGCCTGTTACAAATTCCGCCAACAGATCTGGGCCGGGTTGAGATCATCAAAGGCTCGGCGTCGTCCTTATATGGTGGCTCGGCGCTGGGTGGGGTGATCAACCTTATTTCCCGCAAGCCGGGCGACGAGTTCAAGGGCGAGGTGCTGCTGAACCTGACTACACGCGATGGTCAGGATCTGACGTCTTACATCGAAACCCCGCTGACTGATGACCTGAAAGGCTCACTGACACTGGGCGCACACCATCAGAAATCCGAAGACATAGACAACGATGGCTGGTTCGATTTGGCCGGGTATGAGCGCTACACTGCACGGCCGCGTTTGTTCTGGGAAGGCGAGCAGGGTGAAACTCTGTATGTTACGGCCGGAGCCATGACCGAGCAGCGCAATGGTGGTACTAAAGCTGGGTTTACCCTGGCAGATGGCAATCCGTATGTACAAACGCAGGAATCAGAACGTCTGGACGGTGGGTTTGTGTATAGCCAGCCGATGTCCGACACGCTTACGCTACATGCGCGCTCATCGGCCATGGTGCAAAACCATGAGCACGGCTTTGGTCTGGTGCTGGAAGAGGACAAGCACGAAAGCTATTTGTTTGAAACCAGTGTCAGTGGGTACAACGACACCACTGACTGGTTACTGGGTGTGGCTTATCAGTCGGATGTGTTTGAGTCTGAGACGTTTCCAACCCTTGATTACAGCTATGAGGTGCCGGGCCTGTTCGCACAGCTGGATCACACGCTGAGCGATACGCTGACCGCCTCAGTGAGTGCGCGGGTGGATGATCACAATGAATATGGTACTCAGTTCAGTCCGCGAGTGACCTTGTTGTATCGTCCGGGTGAGCTGACGGTACGCGGCTCCTATGCGCAGGGCTATTTTGCGCCAACGCCTTTTGTGGAAGACATTGAAGCGGCGGGGTTATCGCGCTTAGCACCCATCGGTGATTTACAAGCAGAGGAAGCCGAAACGGCCTCACTGGATTTCACTTATACCTTTGATTCGGTTGAAACCAGTCTGACCCTGTTTGGCTCAAATGTGGATAACGTCACTGAGCTGGAGGTCGTGCCGACAACAGATGGCACCCAGCCCACTCGGGTGCGCCTGATCAATGCGCTGGGCGAGAGCCAGATCCGTGGTTCAGAAGTACTGCTGCGTTATTACTGGCGCGACGTAAAACTGACTGCCAGTTATTTATATCTGGATGCAACCCAAAGCGTGGATGGCCAGACGCGCACAGAGATTGCCCTGACGCCTAAACACTCGGCCGGATTTGTTGCCATGTGGGAGCAGCACGGTAACTTCCGCGCCGGGTTTGAAGCCTATTACACCGGGCCGCAGCGCCTCAATGCTAACCCGTATGTCACTGAGTCTGATCCATACTGGCATCTAGGCCTGATGGGGGAGATCACCACCGGGCGTTACAGCTGGTTTATCAACTTCGAGAACCTGCTGGATGTAAAGCAAACCGACGAGCATCCATTGTTGTTGCTGCAGCAGGCGGTGAGTGGCCAATGGACAACGGATATCTGGTCGCGCAATGATGGTTTTATTGTGAATGCGGGTGTACGCATTAAGTTTGGCCATTAACCCTCAGGTGCAGCTGTTCGGGGCGGTGTCTCTCACTGATAAACTAAGTGGGCTTTTTAGTAGATCCCGTGTCAAGCACGGGATGACACAGAAGGGAGCTGTTGCTTTTAGTTAATCAACACCAGCTCCTGATCGATACCGATAAACTGCTCCAGTAGCAGTTGCTTCCCTTGCACATCGCTGATCTTCCAGGCGGTAGGTTTCAGGGAACGCAGCGTATTGAGCAAGTTTCCGTCTAAGTTGTACCGGTTCAGCGTCAGGTTTGTCTGGTCGACGCTGTAGATATGCTCGCCTTTTATGACCATAGCACGCCCGTTCAGGGATGGGAGCGTTATGGCGTCAGCGGGATTTTCACCCGGCATAAAGCGCTTTACCCTGCTCTGAGCATCACTGTAGTACACCTGCTCATCCACCTGCCATGCGCGCTGTACGCCGTTAATCCCCAGTTTAGTCAGCCGGTTACTTGTTAAGTCATAACGATATAAACCACCGGGCATGGGGTCGTTTATCAGCACCAAGAGTTGCTCTTGTTTATGCCAGGCTTGTACAGAATGAATGGGCAATTTTGTGCTCAGGCTGTGCTGCTGGCCAGATAATCCTGAGCGGTACAGTTTTCCGCCCTGCGCCCAGAGCAACTGAGTTGAATCGGGCGACCAGACAAACCCATGGACAGGATGGGGGAAGCTGGCATCGCTGAGTGCAATGACCTGGTCATTCTGCCAAACCCAGAGCTGATCCACTCCGTTGCGATTGGATATGAATGCAATATGCTGACCGTCCGGTGAATACTGCGGCTGCCGCTCCTGGGCCTGGGTGCGTGACAAGCTCGGGTAGGGCAGAGAGCGGGTGTTTAGATCGGGGGCTTGTGTGGTCACAGCCAGATCACCGTGATTGAGCGCCAGCTTTACGATATCAATGTCTTTTCTGCCAATCACCGCCACCAGAGTATGACTGTCCGGGTGCTGATCTGCGGATACCAGATTAGTGGCCGGAGTCGGTAGCAGGTTCAATTCACCGTTTAGTTCCAGGCTATATAACTGACCATGACTGATAACCAACAGGGTATGACCGTCGGCAGAAAAATGGCCGGCGAGCAGGGCATTGGGGTCCATATTGGGAAGCAGGGTTATCGGGCTGTTGTGAAGTATTTGCGCGTTTTTATCCAGGAGCGTCAATCTGTGGTTGCGCTGCTTATCCCGGCTAAACAACGCAAAACGCTGGCTGGGCGCGTGATAATCAAAGTGATACAGGTAGTCATCTGTGGCGGAATATAAGGGGATGACAGCCTTAGTTAAGTCATCGTATTGAACCAGCCGGGTTTGGTCAGGGCTGTGTTGTAAGAAGGCATAAGCATGATTGGGCAGGGCTTTAGGTGTGTGGGGCTGGCCTGAGCTGCACAGGTAACGAGGTTCAATGGCTTGGGGTTTAGCCAGTGCCAGGGCGAAATCTAACGTGGCCAATGCCCAGCATGTGTGCATTTTGTCGGTGACAATGTCTTGATCACAGTCGGCTTTGGCTGCAAACACCAGCTCTCTGCCATCCGGGGTAAAACTGGGTGCGCCAAATTGGCCGGGTGTATTATTGAGCTGAAACTCTTTGCCACTATCGAGGTGTCTTGCCCACAAATGGCTGCTACAGCTGCCCGCATAGCGGTTAAAGATCACATGCTGGCCATCCGGGCTGAATAGGGCATGAGATTCATGAGCATCGGTGTGGGTCACCGGGGTGAGGCGAGTGTATTTGGGCAGTGGCTCAGTGGGCCAGTTGAGGTATACCAAGGTGCCCAGTAAGAGTGTGCTTACTAATGTTATAACTAGCTTCAAATAAGGTTTTCGGGTTTTAGTTTCTGCAGGTTTTGATTTCGCTTCTGGCCAGCGTACCGGGACCAGCAGGCGGTACCCTATCTTTGGGTGGGTAGCGATAATGGTGGGGTTTTTGGCATCGTCTCCCAGTACTTTACGCAAAATGGCAATACAGCGTTGCAGGGCATTGGGCACGACTTCAACGCCCTGCCAGACGTGCGTCATAATCTCCTGATGGGTAACAACTTGCTCGCCGTGTTCGCGCTGGCGCTGTGCCAGCAATAGCAGAACCTGCAACACCTTTGGCTCTACATGGGTGTGCTGCTCATTGAGGATCACGACACTGCGGGAGAGGTCGATTTCATATGCGTTAATAAAGAATCTTGTCTGTGTCATTGTAATCCGCTACTGCCTGAATCCGGCATTGAGTGTACGGCGCAATGTGATGTCTGTCGAGGTGTGCAACAGCGGATGCAGATCTGTTACTTGAGACATTGTTTTGCTGCAGGCAGGGATATGAGGTTTTGTTGCCTGAGTGAAATCACTTTGCTGAATCACTCCCGACCAGCTCTCTCCCTTGTCATCCTGCCCAGCGAGCCGGGAACCATCTAAAAACACAGCTCAGTTGTTGCGGACGGTAACAGTAATGTGAGGGTGTAAGTGTCTGAGTAAAGCCGCCGTGCTGAGTCGCTGGTGAATAGATCCCAGCTCGGAGGCCGGGATGACGGAAAAAAAGAACGGATGATGACGAATATAAGACTTATCTATTTTATTCAGTTGGTTAGCTGTTTTTATTCGAGGTTAAGTCGAACCATTGCAGTCCCTCAGCAATTCATCAGCTTTTCATTAGGGTGGCTTTGTGGTGTTGTGCTGCGCCATGGCATCCAATGGCGCTCAGACAATAATAAAAGAGCGCTAATCCTATGTATTTTGATAATAACAAACGCTTTATCTGTTCTTCCGGGCACGGTTTCAAACATGTTTCTCAGTGGCTAAGTACTCTGTTTACCGGGATGTTGCTGATACTAAGGCGCCCCTCCATGTTGGTGTTGTGTTGTGCGCTGGCCACTCTGGGCGTTTGTCCGCTTTCTCATGCACAAACGAGCGAGGTACAGATCATTGAACGTACGGTTGAGGCTTACGGAGGTGAACGCTTACTGACTATGCCGGGCTTGTCGGTCAATGAATCTTTGTACCATTATTCTCAGTGGCTGAGCGGCCATGCCTTGCAGGGCCCGATGGTGACTTATATGAGCGAATTACAAAGCGAATATCACATTGATTTTGCCTCGCAACGTAAGGTGTTTAAGCAGGCTAACACTCGCAGGGTGGGCAGTCATGGCAGTGATACACCTGAAGTGACTCATCGCTTGTTTAGCGCGGGTAAGGGTACCAGCATTGATCATGCTTTGCAGCGATATCAACCGAGCCCGCGTATCTCCTTTGAGAATGCTACGCTGGGCTTTGACGCCATGCTGGATACCCTGATCGTGCGTAAACTGGCAGGGCTCAAACAAACCAGCCAGTGGCTGGATAAGGCTTATATCGCAGGTATCCCCCATGATGTGATGGCTGTGCCACTGGATGATGATCCGCAGACCACGCATATACTTTATCTGAACCAGGACAGTGGCGCACTGAGCCGGGTGATGACTGAGCTGCAAGGTAAAAAACGGTTTTATGACTTTATAAATCACCGCAAAACACAGGGGATTCTGTGGGCGTCTCAGGTGCTGGTCAGCACCGCAGCCGGTCCGCTTTATCACAGCCGGGCGCGCACGCTTAAAGTTGGGCAGCCCGGCGAAGCGTTATTTCAAATTCCTGCGGCTTATCAGCGCGCGCCAAAGGTAAAGCCTTTTGATGTTGCCGGGCTGACAATACGTGAGCTGGCAGCAGGCGTGTATTTTGTTGGTCAGGATTGGGGTTATACCTTATTTGTTGATGCCGGTGATTATCTGATCTCGGCAGGTACCTGGCAGATAAACGAGCAGGCCGGCGCATGGGCGAAAGCACTGAGCAAATTAAGAGACAGTACCTCACTTGATAAGCCTGTGAAGTATCACATTGTGACACACCATCATACCGATCATCTGAGAGGCTTAGCAGATACTCAGGCTGAGAACACCACCTTGCTCGTCCATCCGGCCGACCAAGCGGCGGTTGAGGCTGAGCTGGGTTCTCGCGTTAACATCGCACCTATCCCTGCCTCCTACACGCTGGCTGCTGGTAAAATCCGTCTGTTGGATGTGCCCAACAGCCATGCTGCACATAACCTGATTGTCTACCTGCCTGACTCACAGATTTTACTGACAGAGGACATGTTTGGCAGCAGTTTCGAACAGGCGCTGCACTCACCAGCTCGCTGGCCAGACTTAGATACTTACCATAGATTGGATACGCTGGTGGGCACGCTCAACAAGCAGGGGATTGACGTTTCGCAGTATGTCTCTTCACATCATGGCAGGGTGCTGACTCAGGCAGATATCGACCGGGCCATGGCGATACCGCGCACTGAGCGCGCAGTGCTGTTACAGCGCTTATTTGGGGGTAAATAAAAAAAGCGGCACACAGCAGTAGGTTTATGTGCCGCCTGGTCGTGGCTAACGGTGGCTGTTATTCATAACGTAGTATCAGCGAAGGACGGGTGCTAGCCGCTTTAAAGGCCAGACAGGCAACGGTCAGCCAGGTGATGACCAGCACACCCAGTGTGGCGGCGGCATACACCCAGGCTGCCTGCTCAATGCGTTCGTTAAAGTTATTCAGCCAGGCACTCATCACCCAGTAGCTCAGGGGTATGGCCAGTAACCCCCCTATGCCGACTATGGTGATGAACTCCTTAGATAAAATGGTCACTATACTGAGCCGTGATGCCCCCAGCACTTTGCGCACAGCCACTTCTTTTTGGCGGCGAATAGTCGCAAACGACGCCAGCCCCAAAATCCCCATGCAGGTCAGCACTATAGACAGAGTACTGAACAGCAGCACCAGTTGCTGCATCCTGAACTCGTTGATGTGGGCACGCTGATAGTCGTCTTCAATCAGGCTGATTTCGACCTCAGGTATCGCCAGCTCATCGCGAATCAGCTGCTCGGCCTGGCGTATCACCTGCGCTTTGTTTGCATCGGGTTGAAGCTTGAGCACCAGAGTACCAATTGCGACATTAATGTCTCCCGCGGTCAGTAACACCGGGAGTTGCTGCTGACGTGCTGAGCCAATTTTAATGTCTTTGATAATGCCAACCACCGTCGCGCGGGCTGTGCCTGCATGTGAGCTGAGGGTTTGGCCCAGCAGCACGCTGGGGTCATCGTAGCCAGCTTGTTTTGCCAGACTCTGTGAGAGCAGCACAGAGAACGATCGGATATTGTCGTCGCTGGTTTGGATCCAGTCGCTGGCAAACTGAGGCAAGAAATCCCGACCTGCTACCAGCTCCAGGCCCAGTGTTTCAACGGCATGGAAGCCGGTGGCGACAGTCGGTTGTGTGCCTTCCAGGCGCTCACCGTTTGGAAACACCAAAAACAATTCTGAGGTCATATCATTGGTCAGCAGGGTATCTGACTGAGTGACTTGGGCGACGCCTTGCAGCGCTTTGAGAGTTCTCAATATGCGAGGCTCGGCTTCCTGATACAACGCTTCTGCGGGCAGGTTTTTGATGATCAGACGATCGTGCTTTGCATAGCCAACCGGCAGGTCGTTGATCAGTGCCATTTGTTTGTAGACCACAGCTGCGGCAACAATCAGTGCCACCGATAGTGCCCCTTGTAGTCCCAGGGTCAGCTTGCGTACCCAGATGGCCGTTTTGCCACGTTGCAGGTCGCCACTGAGCACCCGCTTGGCACTGAATGAGGCGATAAACAGCGCGGGGTAGAGGCCAGAGATCACCCCAATCAGCACCACGACCCCCATCACCGCGACCAAAAATAAGGGCGAGAAGCTCAATGACAGGCTGCGTTCAAGCAGCTGATTGGCATAAGGGATCATCATTTCAACTAGCGCCAGGGCAACCAGCGCGGCCACCATCACAATAAACAAAGATTCCGTTAAAAACTGAGTGATCAGTTGTGGCTTGCTGGCCCCCAGTGCTTTGCGCACACCCACTTCTTTGGCACGTTTTGCGGCACCGGCAATGTTCAGGTTGATGAAGTTCACACTGGCAATCACCAGCAACAAAATGGTTAACGCAATACAGACCTGCATGACCAGACGAGAGCCGCCTTGTTTCATCTCAAACGGGCCACTGCTGTGAAAGTGCAACTCTGACAGACGGCTTAGTTCTATGGCCCTGAGCTTGCGGCGGCCGGTCGACTGCTCGCGCATGGCCTCTGTCATCTGCTTGGCGATAAGCCCAGCATCTGTGCCTTCCGCCAGGCGTATATAGACATAGCCAATGAAGGGCATTTTGGTGGCCTTGGGCAGCGCCGTTAAGGTTTCAAATACAAAATGGGTGTTGTCCGGCAGATCGTCAAATACCGCGGCCACTTCATACTGACCCTGTGTATATGACAGGGTTTTGCCCACGGCATTCACGCTGCCAAACAAACGCAGCGCTTGTGCCCGGCTGATGGCCAGCAAACCCGGGCGGCTCAGGGCACTGTTCAGGTCGCCATGCAGCACCGTCATATTGATAAACTCCGGCAAATTGGCCGAGGCCAAATAGACCTTGCTCAGGCGTACCTGCTCGCCCGCCACAGTGACGTCCAGCGCCATCGGCTCGGCTGAGTAGGCCAGGTTGTCGGTGGACACCAGCATCATGATGTCTTCAACCTGTGCATGGTTTTGCATATTCAGGGCCTGTTGTGAGTCTGAGGCTGCGATCAGTTGCAGGCCCCAAGCACGGTAATCGGTATGCACCCGGTAAACACGCTCAGCATGGGGGTGTTGTTTGTCAAAAGACAGCTCATAAGCCGCAAACAACGCCACCATAATGGCGGCTGCCAGACCAATACTAAAACCGGTCAGGTTAAGGGCAAAGTGGCGGGTGTCTTTTTTAATCGCCCTGAGTGTGGTTTTGAAATAATTCACAATCATAACAGATACGCCCTTTTTAATTCCGGTGCGTTAAGCGGCAGGGGAAACGCTGTTGGCTTTGTCCAGCATGACCTGGCCGTCGAGCAGCCGCACCAGGCGATCGGCATAAGCCCCTTCTTTTTCCGAGTGGGTAACCACAATCACAGTGGTGCCTTCGCGGTTGAGTTCGCGCAGCATGGCCATCACTTCTTCGCCATTTCTGGAATCCAGGTTACCGGTGGGCTCATCCGCCAGGATCAGCTTAGGGTTGATCACGAGCGCTCGGGCAACGGCTACCCGTTGCTGCTGACCGCCCGACAATTGCTGCGGCAGGTGGTCGGCGCGGTGGTCAATGGCCACGCGCTTTAAAATGGCTTCAACTCGCTGTTTGCGCTGTGCTTTGGAAATGTTCTGATATTGCAGGGGCAACTCAACGTTTTCGAATACGGTCAGCTCATCAATCAGATTAAAGCTCTGAAAGACGAAGCCAATGGACGCTTTACGCAGTTCAGCCAGGCGTTTTTCGCTGTATCCGGCAATGTCGGTGCCAGCGAATTCAAACGCGCCTGAGGTGGGCGAGTCGAGCATGCCTAGAATAGACAGCAGGGTTGATTTACCGCAGCCCGAGGGGCCCATAATGGCCAGAAACTCGCCTTCATTAACCTGTAGGTCAATCTCGTTCAGCGCGATGGTTTCGACGTCTTCAGTGCGAAACACCCGGCTTAGGTTGGTCAGTTTAATCATCTTCAATTCCTTCAGGCTGTTGTTATTCTGGTTTTAGTTCAGTTGTAATGTCTGTGCTTTATCAAACTGGCTGTAGCTGGAGGTGATCACCAGATCGCCCGGTGCCAGTCCGTCTAATACTTCAAAGTAGTCACGGTTTTTCTTGCCCAGCACGATGTTTTTACGGATCGCGGTGTCGCCCGCTACCACGTAAACCCAGTTGCCACCGCTGCTGGTATAAAACGCCCCGCGCTTGACCAGCAGGGCATTGTTTTTGCTGTCACCCAGCATCAGGGCCACATCCAGGTTCTGGCCGCGTTTTATGCCGTCCAGCCCGGCTGGCAGCGCTACTTCTACCTGAAATTGCGCATTAGTGACTCGGCTGTCGATTTTGCTGACGTGCGCAGTGACTTGCTCGGTGCCTAATGAGACGTGTACTGCTATGCCGCTGTGTACCTGGTTAAGATAAAACTCATCCAGCCGGACCGTGAGCTTGTATTCATTCGGTATGTCTATTTGACCCAGGCGTGCGCCACGCTCTTTGGACTCGCCAATTTCAACGTCCAGCTCGCTCAGATAGCCAGACACTGGTGCTTTGATCAGCAGGTTATCGAGGTTGTGACGGGCAAATTGCAGGTTCTTTTGCAGCATCTCAGCACTGTCTTCGAGCTGTTCAACCTGGACTTCACGGATGGTGTTTTCCTGTTTTTGGCGATCCAGGGTCAGTTCCTTACGGGCTTTGTAGTAGGCCAAATCATCTTTGATTTCATCCAGCTTGTCCTGGGCCAGCAAGCCTTTTTTAGCCAGTCGCGCCGACTGTGTGTAGCGCCTTTGCAGGTGGTTGATCTGCAGTTCAATCTCCAGCAGGTCGCGGCGCAGGTTCAGGCGGCTGGTTTCCATGTTCATTTGCGTGTTACGCAGAAAGTTAAGTTGCTCGGTGACTTGCGCTTCACGGCTCATGACATCCAGTTGAAGATTCGTATTGCTCAGGCGCACCAGTGGCTGACCTTGTTCAACATACTCACCTTGTTCAACCAGACGCTCTTCAACCCGGCCGCCAGCGACGGTGTCGAGGTAAATGGTGGTTTTTGGCACCACCTGACCACGCAGACTCAGGGCATTAACAAACTGGCCCTGCTTTACGGTACTGATGGTCAGGCTGTTTAGTGGTACATTTTGGCTGCGTCCGGTGCTGCTCGATTGTGTAAAGGCGTAGGCAAGGGCGGTTGCTAGTATTAAGCTAACCGCGACGCCCGTCTTAAGGTGCTTGTTAAGTCCTGAGCGTTCTATCTTTTTATCCATAGTGCAGCTCCTGCTGTCTGATGCGGTTCGGGTGTATGAACTAAAGTAATCAAACCGCGTGCCAACCTTGAAAGTATAATAAATACAAAGGACTACCGTTTTATTTGGCTTGTTGCTCTGGCGCAGGTGTCCGCTAATAGAACAGTCGGTATCACGCAAGTGCCCATAAATGGACACATACTCGTGCAATACGCTAAGCTAGTAAGCCAATAAAAATAAGTTAGGGACAAATCGTGAGCGCAAAACAGCCCGGGGCCATTTTGGTAGTGGACGACAACCCGGATATTCTGATCGCGGCGAGGTTGCTGCTCAAACAACACTATCAGGTGGTCAAAACCACCGACAATCCGTTTGATATTGAACAGCTGGTTAAAGCCCACAACATTGAAGTGATCCTGCTGGATATGAATTTTAATCGTGATGCCATCAGTGGTCAGGAAGGCTTTTACTGGCTGAAGAAAATCATTACGCAGGACCCAAGTATCGTGGTCTTGCTGATGACGGCCTACGGTGACATTCAGCTGGCGGTGGATGCCATTAAGGCCGGCGCGGCAGATTTTATTGCTAAGCCCTGGCAAAACGAGCAGTTACTGGGGGCGGTGGCGGCGGCGTTTGCCCACGCCAAAGACAAGCAGCAGGTGGGTAAGCTGACTCGTCAGACACAAGGACTGAATCAGGCGCTCAGTGAGTCATCAACGGGCCCGGCCTTTGACTTTCTGGGCCAAAGTGCGGTTATGCAACAGGTGTTTGCGACCATAGACAAAGCGGCTCAGTCTGATGCCAATATTCTGATCACCGGTGAAAGCGGCACAGGCAAAGAGCTGGCCGCTCACGCCATTCATCGCGCCAGTCTGCGTGCTGCACAGCCCATGATCAGCCTGGATATGGGCGCCATTTCTGATGCGCTGTTTGAAAGCGAACTGTTTGGCCACAAAAAAGGCGCTTTTACTGATGCCAAAACCGATAAAATAGGCCGGTTTGAGCTGGCCAGTGGCGGGTCGTTGTTCCTTGATGAGCTGGGGAATTTGCCCTTAAATCATCAGGCCACCTTGCTGGCGGCGCTACAGAATCGTTGCATCACCCCAGTGGGTGGCACTAAACCACTTGATGTGAATATCCGCCTGATCTGTGCGACGAACGACAACCTGCAACAGGCGGTCAATGAAGGACGCTTTAGGCAGGATCTTTTGTACCGCATCAATACGGTCGAAATCCGTCTGCCTCCGCTGAGGGAGCGTAGCGAGGATATTCCTTTGCTGGTGAATTACTACCTGACGCACTTTGCACACAGGTACAAACGCGCATTGCAGATCACTGAGCAAGATATGGCCGCGCTGTGCGGATATGGCTGGCCCGGTAACGTTCGCGAGCTTGCCCATGCGATTGAGCGGGCTGTGATTTTATCGGATGGCGATACGCTGGATGTGACGTCTGTGATTGGCGCGACCGCGACCTCATTGGAGGCTGTACAAGACAGTTGTGGGAGTTACGACACGTTCGATCTGGAGGTGCTGGAACAGCGGGCCATCCGTGCTGCACTTAAGCATTATCAGGGTAATGTGAGTCACGCTGCCAAAGCGCTGGGGTTGACGCGCGGTGCTATGTATCGGCGACTGGAAAAATATGGGCTGTAGGGAGTAACCATGTTCTATCTGAAACGTCATCCCCGCTGGTTACTGGGGTTACAGCTGGGCCTTTTGTGTGTGCTGATAAGCTTGGCAACCGGACAATATCTGCACAGTGGGCTCAGTGCCACCTGGCTGCTTGTATTGTTGCTGATCGCGGTGTGCTGTGGTGCGATATTCACCTTGTTTGCCCGGCAGCAAAGACAAAGCACGGCGGTGATCCGGGCGCTGGTAAATGGCGACAGTTCTTTGCGACTCAGTCCCAGTCATCCGCTGCACCAGGAATATGACGAGATCCGTCATACTATGCAGGCAGCGCGGTTCAAAGCTGAGCAACAGGCTCAGTTTTTTCAGGCTTTGTTGCTGCACATTGAGCTGGCAGTGCTGGTGTGTGACAGTGAAGGCAAGGTGATTGAGTCCAACCCGGCGGTGGCACGTCTGCTGGGTAAGTCGGTCAGCAGCGTGACTGAGTTGGATCAGATTGGCGCGTTAATTCAAAGTTGTGATACCCAGTTAAAAACCAGTGCCCCCTGGCAGCGTGGTGAGCAGCAGGATACTTTGTCAGTACAGATCAGCGTCGCACAAATTCAGGGTCAGATCCGTAAGGTGATCACCCTGACCTCTATTCATACTGCCCTGAACAGCAAAGAGCAACAGGCCTATAAGTGTCTGACCCGGGTGTTGACCCATGAAGTGGCGAACTCCATCACGCCTTTGTCCTCGATTGCTCAGTCTTGCCGGGGACTGTTGCCCGATGCACTGTGTTTTGATGATGAAGACGACAAAGACGATTTGATCCTGGCATTGAATACATTGGCTGCGCGTACTGAGCATCTGGGAGCGTTTATTACCCGCTTCAGGGCGATCAGCAGTTTACCACGCCCGAGTCTGAGTCCCACCTCCCTGGCGCCTTTGCTGGAGCGGTTAGTGGCCTTACACAAAAACCAACTCAGTGCGGCAGGGATCCAGTGTGAGCTGAGCGTGTTAACCAAGCTGCTGGTGATGCTGGATCCCGGACAGATCGAACAGGTGTTGATAAACTTGTTCACCAATGCGGTTCAGGCCATTGAGCAGGTGCAGCAAGGGGGCACTCAGCAAATCGACAACCCGGTAATTCAGCTGACGCTGGCCCAAAATGAGGCACAGCAGGTGTATGTGGAGATCCGCGATAACGGGCCGGGCGTTGAAGCCCATGTCGTTGAGATGATGTTTGTGCCTTTCTTCACGACTAAACAGCAGGGATCGGGCATTGGCCTGAGTCTGTCGCGGCAGATCATGGTTAGTCATGGCGGCGATCTGGTCTATTTGCAAAAACCACAGGGGGCCTGCTTTCGCTGTGTATTTGGCTAAAGGAAAAAAGCCAGGCTAGCTGGCTTTTGCTTGAAGGCCATGGCAGGCAACCATGGCCGGGGTCATAATCTCAGGTACCGCAGGGTGCTGAGAAGACACCGTACCGGGCAAGGTACCTCTGATTCATCGTGTCGCAGCATGATGGCTGAGCGCAAGTCAGGCCAAGTATTCACACCCAGAGTAGGCGTATAGGGTGAAAGTCGCAGGACTATGCCACTTGACGATGCGTGCAAACGCTGACCGTTTCAATCATTAGTCACCCGGGCAATTGTTATTGCGGATACACTCTTTATCCATGTCATCAACCCAGACATCCTTAAGGTAACAGCCTGCCGGGTCGTCGACCCAAATCACTTCAGGGTAACTGAGATCAACGATTTTTGAGAGGTAAAGGTAGCCTGCGTAGACCTTGCCGTTCTCATAGTGGTGGTTGATAGGCCTTTGCTGTCTACAGGTCGTGTCTTCGACGATTTCCTGGTAGCTTGTATTAAGATAATCTACATTGTTGCCTGTACTGTACAGCGTACCGCTGTGGGTGCAGTGATACTTGACTTTAGTGGTCGTCACCTTCTTTTTGGGGCAGACCAAAATTTGCGTCCAGTAGGCGCTGGCGGGGGCCGAGTAAGCCATTACACTGGCAAGTACAATGCTGATTGCTTTGAGTGATTTCATGTTGTTTTCCTTTTGCTTATTGCTATTCGAGTAATACCAATTTGCTTAATGAAGTGTTCTGTTAACTCCTTAAAATTGAACAGGTAATAAGTGAAATTGGTATAATATCCACAGCCGATTTTGATTGTGGTTTAGTTCGGCAGCGACAGTGTCATCTTAGCAATGGCGTGTGGTGCAGACGCCTCCCCGACCGGGGGCGGATGATAGATAGAATGGCGGTTGTTGCGGTTTAGAAATTAATATGCAGGCTGAGTTCAATGGTTCTCGGAGCGGCAATGGCTGCCTGCGTCGGGTAAAAAATGTCTGCCCAGGGGACATACACTTCATTGAGCAGGTTGCGCACATTGAGATTCAACCGGGCATGTTCAAATTGATAGGCTGCAAACAAAGTGACCGTCTCATAGCGAGTAAAGGTGACTGAATTTTGGAAGTTACCATAGCGATCGCTGACATGGCGTATACCGGCGCCTATTTCCAGTGGCCATCCGCCAATTTTATCCCAGCTGAACCAGGCATTGGCCACAATCTCAGGCACATTGGGTGGGGTATGACCGCTGGCATTGACACCAAAGTCTGGGTCGACAAAGGACTGGTAGCTGGCGTTGGTGTAGGCGATATTGCCACCCAGGCGAATATGCTTGGCTGGCTGACTGGTGATCGCCAGCTCCAGCCCATGTGCAACATGGGTGCCCGAATTACCGACTGTATCATGTGATGTCAGCAGCAGAATATTACGCCGCGTAATATCGTACCAGGCCAGAGTGAGCTCACTTTGCCAGGTATTGAGTAAGGTTTTGATGCCAACTTCGTATTGGCTAATGTCGGTGAAATCAAAGTTTTCGTTGGCATTGACCAGATAAATATTCGAGCCCACCGGATCATGTCCGGTGCTCCAGTGGGCGTATACACTGAGTGCGTCGCTAAACTGATAGGTTGAGCCTAACTGATAGGCAAGTGGGGTGAAGGTGCGTGCAAAGCTCTCATCGGCAAGAAAGTTGCCTGAGACATCGTAGTTGTCCCGGACCAGCCGAATGTGGTCGCGACGCAGCCCGCCAAACAGACGCCAGTACTCAGTGACTGACAAGGTATTGTTAAGGTACAGGGCCCATTGCCTGATATCGGTCGGACTGCTGTGTTTGTCCAAAACGCCGAACTGACCGGCCATTGGCGTGAGTAACGGCACACTGTCTCCGTCGGGAAATCCTCTTTCGCGGCTAAAGTCGGTGACTTTAAACTCTGCACCAAAGGCCAGCTGATGTGCCATAGTACCAAGCTGGTAGCGGTATACGCCTGCGAATTGATTGCCATAAAAGGTGTGATCGTGAAACACAAAAAAACGGTCCCGCTCAATCAATTCTGTGGCCGGGTTGAAGACATAGCTTTCTGCATTTTGCCAGGCGCGATCGGCCTTAAAGTGAAACAGCGTATTGCTCAGTGACAGTGTATCACTGGGCTGCCAGTCTGTGCGCAGGCGAGACCATAGGTGTTCTGAATCCGAGCGGCTATCTGCGACATTATAGTTGAGGTAACGGGTCCGGTTATCCAGCACCTGGTCATTGGCGGTGGTGACTATGCCCGCAATAGGGTCTAAGGCAGCATGCGCTGGTACCAAAGGCGTGCCCCAGTATGCGGGGAGATCATCTTCGAGGTAATCAAAACTCAGCAGCCAGCTTAGCTTTGGGCTGGCCTGCCACAGTATGGATGAAGTTGCATTCAGAGAATGCGACGGGGTGTTGTCGACCCAGCCGTCTGACTGTGCTTTATTCACATCCAGCCGGGCGGCGCTGTTTGAGCTGACCGGCAGATGAAGGCCGACGCCCCATTCTCGCGTATCAAACCTAGATTGAGAGACAAAAACTTCTGTACTAACAGGGGCATCAAGCTGAGGTTTACGGGTGATCATGTTGATCACACCTGACGCGGTGCCCTGGCCAAATTGCAGTGCGGCAGGCCCTTTGATAACTTCTATTTGTTGCAGGTTAAAGGTGTTGTGTGGCCGCATCGTCATGGACGCCGGGCCCAGTTTAATCCCATCCCGTACCACAGAGACGGAATCGCGAATAAAGCCTCGCATAGCGAAGCTGGAAGGCTCCGCGGGTGACTCGCCCGAGATAACGCCCACCAAATTTTCGACTGCACTGGTAACTGAAGTCAGACCGCGTGCGCGCATGGTTTTGCGCTCAATCACATCTATGCTGAACGGCAGCTCAAGTGCATTCAGGTTAAATGGATTAGCGCTGATGGGGGTAGTTTGCAGGTTCAGATCGCGTACCGCAGAGCCACTGAGCGTCACGTTGAGCAGCTCATCCAGGCTCATTTCAAATAACTCAGTCTCTTCAGCAGCCCGTATGCTGGCAGTGAACAGCCATATGCACAGTAATAAAAGCCTGTGGTAAACCTTCTGTGGATAGGTTGTTCGCATTTAGAATCATAATATTAAACGTGTATTTAGTCAGTTTAGCTCAGGATGTCAGGTTCGCCCGTGAAGCATTAGCAGAAGAGATAATTTGATGGAGGGTGAACACCGCAGATAAGTATGCGACATGGTTAATATTGCATGTCAGTCATTGTAGTTAAACGATAGAAGTTGCAAGCCAGGCTACCGGCTTGCAACTTATCATTGGCACAGAGTGCGAATTAGTTTTGATATCTATCTAGCCATTCACGGATCTTTCTGGCTTTTGTATAAGTTAATGTCATATGTGCTTCGTTATTACTTGGATAAGCAGCGACCTCATCCCAGTAATTTGCACTGCCTGCCAGCGCTGAGCGAGTTGAAACAAATGAATGCTTCTGGCCGATCGTCACATAAGGTGTGATTGGGTGTGACTGGCTGGCGATCAGGTTAGAAAAGACCTGATAGAAATCGGCGTAACCACCTGCAACGTTATCAACACTTGGTTTGGTGTAGACTTTAAAGTACTTGCTTCCACCATTGTACCATTTACGGTGCAATTTAAAGTGTGACGTCATAATAGCAGCAGGTGCACCCTGAGTGCGGCTTTGTGCTCCGTTGGTGATAGCCAGGGTTGGTACTGTTTGTACGTGGCCTAAACTTGCTAGCTTTGACAGTAAAGCACTGCGGTCTGATGACCCTGAAGGGGTGTCCATGATCAGTTCTTTAAAGGTTTTTGTGTTCAGCTTAGCGGTAATAGCTTCCAACTGACGACGTGCTTCACGGCAGTCACCGCTTAAACCACAAAGACTTGAATCGACTTTATCAAGTAGACGATTAGTGTTGTCCAGGATCGAGCGTGGGAAATTAGCGCCCAAGTGTGGTGCATCGAAGGAGATAAATGACGCGACATTATTGAGTGAACCGGTTTTTTCAATTTCACGCAATGCAAAGCGTGTTACAACGCCACCCATCGACAAGCCAACAAAAGAAGTCGAAGACACACCTGACTTGCTGTTGATGACTTCTAGCAAACGTTTAACACCATCGGCGTTATACTCGATACCTTTGTCCTGATATCTGTAACGATAAAGAATGACATCGTAACCTGCACTTCTGAGGCTGCTCATCAGGCCACCACTGTTTACATCATTGTAAAAAGCCTGCTTAGTGTAGCTAGAGCCCGAAATATCTACGTGGTATGGCTGAACAACAACAACAGGTTTATTGAGTCGGTTGTCATTACCCATATATACATCGGCATAGCCATAGGAGTATCTTGGGTATTCAGTCCAAAGACGGCAGGTACGCTGTGGTGTAATCGCAAATTCCTGAGTGTCTGACTCAAGCGAAGCGCCTGCGGTGGGCTCTGGTTCGATACCCAGAGGGAGCTCTCCATCCCACCACTCACAAAATCTGTCCATCTCGGTCGAGTTTATATACCAAGTGCTGCTTGTGCTGCTGGTCGTCGACATGCGCTGGGCGGAAAGGGATTTAAACGGCGTCGTCAGACGTTCTGTCGTGGCGTTTTGAGTTTCTTTGCTGAACATGGAAATGGTATGTGATGAGTCAATTTTCAGACCATATTCATCCACTTCCTGGTTTTGTGCGAGTGCAGAGTTTGCAGAGATGGCTAGGAGTGCCATCGTGATTGTTTTTATTCTCATGTGTATTTCCTGTTTTTTCTAATAGTCCTGTATTAGGAATAGGTAATGTAATTATTTGTTATCACAAGATCAATACTTTGGTTTTTTGTGGTTTATTCATTGTTTTATTTTGTTAAATAGTGTGTTTGTGCATATGCATGGTTTTATAAACAGAGCATGGTTATATCCGATGAGCGCAAACGTTCCGTCACCTGGTCAATCGATGCAGAAGAAAGTTTGCTATTTACTGATAACTGAGTGAATATTTTTAAGTCAATCTGTGATGTGGAAATAAAAAATGATGCACCCGGCAGAAGTGTGCAAATGAGGTTGCTATGTTTTTATTTAACTTTATGTAACCAATGGATTTTAATGAAAGTAAATGATGCAAAAAAGTCATTGAAAAAAATGAGAGTAATTCTTTTTGATGAGTTGAAATGGTGTGTGGACCTTGATGAAACAAGGTCCGGCAGGACGAAAAATTAAAAGCGGTAACCTAAGTGGAGGCCAATTAATGCTTTGGACTCTACTTTTTCGGTGCCAAAGATATCGAGTATGTCAGTTCGATATTCCCGCTCATCGGTGCGGCGAACCCCGACACTGGCACCAAATGTCCAACCCTCCTGAAGCGCGCCCTGTGAATAGTAGTGGTAATTAAGTGCGACAAACCCGTTTTCACTTGTTAAGGCCTCGCTGCCGGCAATGATGCCCAGCGTGTGTTTATTATCTTTGTCCAGGATGTATTCATAGCTTATGGCTGCGCCAATTAAGCCTGCGGAAATCGACAGGAGATGATCGTCATTGACTGCGTTGGTGTACTGAATGCCAGTCAAACCACCATAAGGGTATCCAGCACCAACACTGAGTTTGGCATGTGCAACGTTGATAAAGTTCACGGCTAAGAGTCCCAGTGTTAAATGGATTATTTTTTTCATTTTATTTTTATCCTTAGTTATGTAGTGGAGATGGGTTATGAATACTTGCTCGCTGTTTGTTTAGCGGTCTACCCATATCGAGAGTTTGAATGGTGTAAGCGCATTACGCATGAGAACGTTTGTTTTAATTTGGGCCTGTTGGTGTCTCACGTGACGCCCAATCTGGCAATTAAACACACGCTCGAAGTGTATCAAGAAATAATTAATGTGGTGTATCAAAATGTAGCTATTTTGTTTTGTTTTGAGCGCATATGTCTGGATTGAGCTTCTTTCAGTGTTAAGCTCAAGGTTTCTTAAGATTAATATTTTACGCTCAATATCAGGCGTGTGAGTAATGCTGAACGATTGTCGCTGCTTGTGCTGTTATACCGGAAGTTTCAAAGTAAAACAGGCACCGCCCAGACGCGTTGAATCACTGACCTCGAGCTGGCCCTGGTGCCAATCGGCAATCCGCTGAGCAAGTGCCAGGCCCAGGCCAAATCCACGGTGAGTATGGTCGTCAGCATGCGCCCGGACAAAAGGCTTAAAAATATGTGCCTGCTGTGTACTAGGTACGCCCGAGCCATCATCATGCACTGCCAATGTGCAGAACCCTGGGCTGTGATTAAGTGTGACCACAATCTGGCCGTTTCCGTATTTGCTGGCGTTTTCCAGCAGGTTACTCAACAAGGTAGTCAGGTAAAATGGATCACCGATAACCTGTATGGCGTGTTCAGGTAAAGCCAGCTTGAGCGTTATATCCATGTCGTGCCAGGTGCGTGATACCTGTTTGACCAGTTGGCCAAGATCCAGCGGACGACGCTGTAGCTCTGCGATGCTTTGATCCATCCTTGCGTAGCTTAAGAGCTGATCGATCAGCGCGGACATGGTATCCAGATCGCGGTTGATCCTGGCTTCATAGTGACGCCGTTTGTCAGGGTCGGTGCTTTCCTCCAGGGTATCCATGCCGAGGCGGATCCGCGCCAGCGGTGTACGTAGTTCGTGTGACATGGCACCGCTGAGTAGTTTGACGTCCTGTACCAGGTATTCTATGCGTTCAGCCATGTGGTTAAAGTCCCGTTCCAGATCACGCAAATACATCACAGATCCAACCTGTAAGCGTTGTGACAGGTCGCCGGCACCGAAACGCTGGGCCGCCCGGCGTAGTTTGAGCAGCCGCAGTAGAAAGGGCAGCAGCCAGATCAGGATCAGCGTCATCATCGCGGTATAAAACAGCCCTGTCAGCCACCAGGCCAGATCACTGCGCGACGTGACTTGATCGCTGCGGATGACCAACAAGTCTGTTGAGTTTGGCAAACGTTGCAGAAACAGTCTTTGTTGATCGGTTTCCAGCTGGATCTGTTCATTGGCTTGTAATTTGGTTTGCAGCGCAGCCGGAAGCGGGAACGCTGATGTCGGGACAATTTGAGGTTGCAGGAGCGACTGAGCAGGCCAGTTTGATAGCAAGGCATGAGGTGAATCTGTGGCAGCAACCAACGCATGTATGTCCCGGGCCAGCTGCGCCAGTTGCGTCTGAGGCGTGTGTTGCTGCTGAGCAGGTGTGAACGTCTGATAGAGATGGTCAAACAGCCAGCTAGTGGCGATGGAAATAGCCACAACGGCCAGCAGGAGTGAGAGGGCAAAATGACGCATCACCAGGCTTCCCGAACCAACTGATAGCCCTGTCCCCAGACCGTTTTGATGCGAAAGGGCGCAACCGGGTTATCACCGAGTTTTTTGCGCAACCGCGAGATGCGCAGATCGATGGAGCGATCAAATCCATCGTATTCAAAACCACGCAGAGACTGGGTAAGGAAATCCCGGGTAACCAGCTCGCCGGCTGATTTTGCCAGCAGCCAGAGTAAATCAAACTCTTTGGACGACACATCAATGGCCTCGCCCTGTAAGGTGACGGTGCGTGCGCTTCTGTCCACTAACAGGCCTTGAATCTCGATACGCTCTGTATTGCCAGCGGGATCTTGTGCAACATTGGTTGGACTATGGCGGCGCAGTAATGCACGGATCCGCGCGAGCAATACCCGTGCTCGCACCGGTTTGGTGAGGTAGTCATCTGCGCCCATTTCCAGTCCCAGTACTTCGTCCATATCCTCATCCCGTGCGGTCAGCATCAGGATAGGCCCGGGGTACTGGGGTCTGACTTGTTTACAGACGTCCAGCCCATCCAGCCCGGGCAGCATGCCATCGAGGATCACCAGATCTGGGTTCAAACTCAGGATCTGCTGCGGGGCCTCATCGCCGCGATGGCACAGGCTGACGGAAAAGGATTTTTCCGCCAGGTAGTCACAGATCCAGTGTGCCAGTTCATGGTCATCTTCAATGAGTAACAGGTGTGTATTTGGTATTGTCGTCATCAGAACATTCGCCATCTTACGCGTGTATTTTTACTTTTGTTATAAACCCAGGCATAGGTTAACTGAGCACTGGCCAGTGTTTTTTGCTGCGTATCTTGCAGGAAGAAATGCACATTTTGATTGAATTGAAGGTCCATCGTCATTGTGCCTTTCGCAGTGGTCTGCCAACATTTTAGTGGCTGTTCACGGTTGGAATGTGTCACACAGTAGTTGCCCGGCGAGTTAGCCTGCCAGTGGATGGTCAGCTCGCTATGACAGTATTCACCCTGGTGCAAAGCGACACATTGTTGCGGACTGAGTGTCAGTGTTACGAGAGCGTTGGCAACAGCCTGGTTGTGGAAAAGTGTTATGCCGGTAAGGGCTAAGGTAGAGATAAATTTACGCATGCTCGGCCCCTTAAAACACATAGCTGACAGACAGGCCCAATCCCAGCGCATTGCGGCTGCGATTGTCACCCCGTGCGAGATTGCTCTGTATGAGGGGGCTATCGGCAATGGCACTGGGAGTGTGGTAGTAACGTAAAGAGGCATCAAAAAGCCAGTTTTCGGTGAGTGGGTAGGTGGCGCCGAGGTGCAAGCTGTGGGATAAGCCGCTACTGGCTATGTACTCAGGTAATCCTTCGACCCGGTTATTATTGTTATTCTCTGTGTTGTTGACGCCATAATAGTAGTTCAGCATATCACCCGGCAGATAATTCACCCGATAAGCACTGAACAGGTGCCAGTTTTTTATCGTCCAGTGTTTGCTTATCTGTGAACTCACATAAGCGCCCCGGTCGTCACTCAGCTCAGGGGCGACAATTAACTGAAATCGCAGCCCTGACCAGATCCCACGAAAGCGAACACCCAGATAATTGGTCTGGTTTTTTGTAAAGCGCAGCTCGGAGCCGTCTTGTTGAATGTACTTGGTATCGGCATCTGAGCGTGCAGATGAAGCCAGAAAATCCACATCCCAATGCGTGTTGCGATATAAGTTGTAGCCTACGCTGGTGTTGCCGAGAATATTATTGGGGCCGCCCGGGACTTCTACAAACAGCCCGTTATCCCATTCATAGGCGCCATTCACAAAATATCCCAGGCCCGCACTGGCATCGCCAAATGGACTTTGTCCGGCAAAAGCACCAACACCAAGTGCGAGAAAGCCTTTGCTGTCCGGGTGTTGTTCCTTGGGGGATTCAGCTGCCAGTAGCGTTTGACTGTTCAGCCCGACAAGTAGCAAGCAGCTTGTCAGGGTACGTATCATTACCTTGTTCATTGTTATTATTCCTGAGGTCACATTTGATACCAACAGCTTAACGAGTGGCTGAGGGCTAAGCCGTAACAGTCACCACCAAAATGTATCAAAGTGTAGCGCAGGTTATATAGAATTTAGGGACACACGTCCAGCCCTCTACATTATCATTCTGGATTTTAATGCACACAGCGTGCTGATACTTGCATCTTCAGCCTGAGTGTATCGCTGCCAGACAAACTCTATGCCTGGGCCACCTATTCAGGCATCACCTTGTTAAAATGTCGGGTCTGTAAGGTCAATCTTAACGCGAGCCCCGGCGTCATTTGGTGGGCTGTTATCTGACCTTGTTGTGCTTTGACTAACTGAGCGACCAGGGCCAGACCAATCCCTGTTCCCTGTGTTGTGCGGGTCAGCTCATCTCCACCGCGATAAAACAGCTCAAACAGTTTATCGCATTGCTGTTGCGACACGCCCGGGCCGTAATCACGGATCTCCAGGAGCAGCTTGTCGTGACTTTGCTCTGCGTGTCGAAAGGTAATATCGAGTTGTCTGCGCGCGGGATCACAGATGCCTTCGGCGGTAAAAAACTTGACGGTGTTTTCAACAATGTTTATCACCACCTGGGCAAAGGCATCCTGATCCACTAAAACGTCAACTTCCTCTGATAGCGGCGCTTCAATCACCATATTTAGATGGAAGTCCTGTTTTTCCAGGAGGGTAGAGGTTTTGGAGCGAATAATATCGGCCAGCATGGCAACCGGGGCATAGTCCGGTTTAACCTGAGGCAGGCCATGGTGATCTTCCTGATTCAGCCGTGTAAGCAACAGTATGTTGTCAATCAGGCGGCTCAGGCGCTCGCTCTCACCGTGAATAAAGCCATAATAATCCTGCTGAGCATCTGTGGAAACCACAGCTCCAGTACGCAGCATTTCGGCATACATGCGGATGGCGGTGAGCGGTGTTTTGAGCTCATGACTGACCGAAGACACAAAGTTCATTCTTTGTTCTGCCAGCGCAAGCTGTCTGACACTCAGCCGGTAAAATCCGTAACAGGCGCTCAAAATGATAAGTATGAGTAACAGAGAGAATAGTGCGCTGTAAAACAGGGTCGGACTCATGGGTAAGGCATGGGTGGTAAAGTGCAGTGTATAGTTGTTAAATGGCCAGCGCAGGGCACTGCTATATAAGGGCTGTGCTCGCAGCTCTGCGGGAATGTCGGCCTCTGCCAGCCTGCGTACATTTGACTGGTCATGAGGCAGTAAGAAGTGCAGCTGCTCTGGCTGCGCGGTCATAGCGTTATACAATTTGTTGGAGCTGTTTGACCTATCTGCAACCAGCGTGAGTAGGATTGGGGTATCAAACTGACTTTGGCTCAGATATTCGCCAACAAGACTGAGTAAATAGGGGTCACGCCTGACCAGGTAACCTTGTAACTTACGCTCTGTACCGACTTTAGGCAGTCGATAGAAGATAAAGTAGCCGGGCACATCAAACCAGATCTGATACAAGCCATTTTCCTTGCTCAGCCCTGTCGCCAGCTTAGTTTGTAGCGCTGTTGATTTGGCCAGCGTCTGGTAAATGAACTTTGCCCGGTCGTAGCGTTGTTGTAGCTCGACAGAGCTTTGCTGTTGTTCTGATGTGGGATTCGAGAGGTCTTCGCCTGACAGCGGCTCCGGCCAGATTGGGCTATTGAACTGGCCTTGCGCATTAAACTGAAAATAACCGACCAGTCCCTGAATAGGGCGGGTCGCCGTTGGTCTGGCCGGACCCAGATGTGACAAAACAGAAGGTATTTGCAGCGTTTCTTCGGTGAGTGGGTTATAGACTGGCTGATAATAATCAAATGCCTCGACAGGCAGTGAACTGGACAGTAAGCGGCGTTTAAACATCTGGCGGTCAATTTGGGTTATCAGGCTACGGGCCTGTTCCTGATACTCGCTCAACTGATTCTGTTTAAGTTGTGCAAAGCCGAAGTAGAGCAAAATACTAAGCGGTATTAACAGGCACAATAAGAAGGCACAGGCCTGCCAACGCAGCTGCTGCTTGCGTTGTGCATAGGTCATAAGGTGTTTGTCTTTAAACCACATGGTGATGCCGTTATTGGATATACAGTTGATAACCTTCACCGCGATGGGTGACCAGGTGGCGCGGAGATTTCGGGTCTTGCTCTATTTTTTTTCGCAGTTTGGCGATGTGAATATCCACAGTACGCGTATCTATGTCCCCCACGGTTTTGTAGCCCCAGACCTGGTGTAATAGCTCATCACGGCTGACAGGCTTATTCTGGCGCAGCAGATAACTCAGTAAGCTGACCTCACGACGCGTGTATTTAACGTCCTGTTGGTATGATGTGCCGGTCAGGGATTGTGGGTTGATGCTGACGTCTTTGCTCAGAACCAGCTCTCCGTCATGCTGGTTCCAGCCCGAGCGACGTACCAGTGCGTTTACACGCAATACCAGTTCCGAGGTTGAAAAGGGTTTGGCTACATAATCATCGGCCCCCAGGCTCAGACCATTGATAATGTCCTGCTCGGTGCTTTTTGCGGTGAGCATTATGATGGGCTGAGTCGGTGCGGTTTTTCTGAGTGCTTCACAGACTGCAAAGCCGTTCATTGATGGCAGCATGACGTCTAATAAAATGCAGGCATAATCGCCCTGTTGGGCACGCTTAAGGCCTTGCGCCCCGTCTATTTCACTGTCAACTTCATAGCCATGAAAAACAAACAGGTCGGTCAGGCCACGTAAGATGGCCGGCTCATCTTCTACGATCAGTAGGGTAGGTTTCATCTTGTTATTATTTCCCTGTTTTGTGCTGGCCAGTTTAGCGTAAAGCTAGCGGGCCCGCCGCGAAAGTGCACGTAAACTTTTGTAAAACCTGCGCTGTTTTCTTTTACATAGTCAGCCTGTTTGGACGCCCTCCCGCACTCTAAAGTAGAGCTCATAGCCCTGTTTGAGGAAGCATCATGGACATAGTGAGAACCAATAAAAGCCCCCTGTGGAGTCGCAAAGCCAAAGTTATGAGCGTGATGGGATTGATTGTCGTGAGCAGTCTTACCCTGTTTTTTAACCACCATACTAGCGCGTCCAATCTGGTAGATAAAGCCCCCTTGCTGATCGATACGGTGCGCCGGGGCGAGTTAAAAGTGACGGTGCGTGGCAGTGGCGTACTGGTGCCGGCGCAGATCCGTTGGATCACGACGCCGGTCGATGGTCGAGTCGAGCAAGTGTTTAAAAAAGCCGGCGCTGAAGTAAAACAGGGCGATGTGTTACTGCAGCTGAGCAATCCGGAACTGGAAGAAGCGCTGGCACAGGCACGCTGGGAGCTGCAGGCATTAGAAGCACAAACTCATGCCGAACAGGTTGCACTGGAGTCGACTTTACTGGACCAGGAAATTGCCGTTGTAGACGAAAAACTCAGTCTGGAGCGCGCTCAGCTGACTTTAGCGGCTCAAGAAAAGCTGCTGGCACAGGGGATAGTGGCGGTCTCTAAGATTGATTTTGAAGAGGTCAAGATCAATGTTGCTCAGTACCGCCAGCGTTTTGCGCTGGAACAGCAAAGGCTGCAAAAACGACGTGTAAATCTGGCGGCACAACTGCGCGCCGGTGATGCGAGGCTCAATAGCCTGCGCAAACGGGTCGCGCGGATTGAGCAGCAGGTCACTGGCCTGACTGTGGTTGCGACAATGGACAGCATAGTGCAGGCCATGCCGCTGGAGCCGGGGCAGCAGATTGGGGCGGGCAGTAATCTGGCTATGTTGGCCAGAAATGATCAGTTCTTTGCCGAGTTACGCATTCCTGAAAGCCAGATCAAAGACGTGCAGCTCGGCCAGACGGTGACTCTGGATACCCGTGCCAGTCAGATCACAGGCACGGTGCAGCGTATTGATCCTGTGGTCAGTGACAGTGCGGTGTTGGTGGAGGTATCGCTCAGCGGGGAGCTGCCGAAAGAGGTACGCCCGGCGCTGAGTGTCGACGGGGTGATTGAGATCGCCACGATTGAGGACACCCTGTTTGTGAAGCGGCCGGTTATGGCCAGTGGCTTTAGTCAGGCCAGCCTCTACTTGTTGGAGAGCTCTGGTGAACAGGCCCTTCGTCGACCACTGACATTTGGTCACATGTCCAGTCAGTACATTGAAATTGAACATGGCGCCGCTGAGGGCGAGCGGGTGATCCTCTCTGATACCTCACACTGGCAACACGCCGAAGTACGTTTCAAGCAGTCATTTGCTTCTTTGCAGTAATCACACTTTTAACGGAGTACACAGTATGTCACATCAACAACACAGCAGCGACCGTCTGGTGGAGCTGAGTCAGTTAAACAAAGTATTTGTCAGTGATGATGTCGAAACCTGGGCACTGAACAACATTAATCTTACTATCTCAAAAGGGGAATACCTGGCTATTACTGGTCCATCTGGTTGTGGTAAATCGACCTTACTCGCCCAGCTGGGCCTGTTGGATACGCCGAGCAATGGCACATACTGGCTGGCCGGGCACAATACCGCCCAAATCGATAAATATGAGCGAGCTCGGATCCGTAATAAGGAAATCGGCTTTATTTTTCAGGCGTTTAATTTAATCAGTGAGCTGAGTGTGGCTGACAATGTCGCCCTGCCGCTGAGTTATCGAGCGGATCTCAGTCGCGCAGAGCAGCATGAACGGGTCGCTGCGGCGCTGGAGCAGGTTGAAATGAGCCATCGAGCCAGCCATTACCCTGCTCAGCTGTCTGGGGGACAACAGCAGCGTGTCGCCATTGCCCGCGCTATTGCCGGCCAACCAGCCATTATTCTGGCTGATGAACCCACAGGTAACCTGGACTCTAGCAATGCCCGGATAGTGATGACGCTGCTTGACACGCTCAATCACAATGGCGCAACCATTTGCATGGTGACGCATGATATGTCGTCGGCTTTGCGTACCGGGCGGATCATTGAAATGAAGGATGGTACCATCGTGTCTGACAGTCCGGCTAAAGCGTCCACAGCCATTGCGGTTTGAATTGCACTTGTTGAGAGGAATGCCTTATGTCTGCCTGGATAGATATTCGATATGCAGCCCGGCTGCTGCTTAAAAAGCCTTTATTCACCCTGACCACCACGGCGATTGTGACCGTGGGCCTGGCCCTAACTTTATATACCTTTACCCTGATGCAGCAATTGGTCTTTAAGCCACTGACACTAGACCAGGATATGCCCCTGATTGCCATTGCCGGTGAGTTTAAAGCCGCTCATGGGACGCGTCAGCGGGTTGATCCCTATCATCTTAATCAGGTCCAGGCCGACAGCATGTTGTTACAGAATATGAGTCTGTATGAGTCGGCTGTGCGCACTGTGGGCAGGCAGGGCAACGAAGCCATCTCCCATAAAGTACACCTCACTTATGCGCAATGGGATCTGTTTGAAGTCGCTGGCGTGCAGCCTCTGCTCGGTCGTAGCTTTAGCCCTTCAGATCAGCAAGATGGCGCGCAATCTGTGGTGGTGCTGAGTCATGATATCTGGCAGCGGGTGTTTGACGGTGATGAAACTATCATAGGCCGGATGATCCAGGTAGAAGCAATCCCCAAACAGGTGATCGGGGTGATGCCACCCGGGTTTGCCTTTCCAGCTCGGGCACAGGTGTGGCAAATCATGACGCAGACTCGCCTTGAGCCAGCTAATCCATCAAATCGGGGTGCTTTGCAGGCGGTTGCTCGGTTGAAACCCGGTGTGACTTTGACGCAGTTCCAGCACGAACTGGCCACGCTGTTACAGCGTCAACTACAGGCTTTACCGCAGGAATTTGCCTGGCGTGCGGATGTGGCAGGGGGATATCTGCAGGCGATCCCGTTCAAACTAAGCGTTGATGTGTTGTATCAACATTACGCGATTTTAGTGGCGATGATCCTGGTGGTACTGCTGATCTTAATGCTGACCTGTATCAATGTGGGTAACCTGTTACTGGCCCGGGTGAATGAACAGATCCGGGATGTGGCAATTCGGGTTGCGCTTGGCGTGCCACAGCATCGCCTGGTGTTACAAATGATGTGGGAAAGTACTCTGATTTGCTGTCTGGGTGGGTTGCTGGCGTTGGGGCTGGCACACTGGGGAATTGCCCTGACCAATCTAGCCTTTGAAGAGATATTTGCCATGAGTGGCGCACGGCCTTTCTGGTGGACGCTTAGTATCTCATCCGACGAGGTCTGGATGCTGATACTCGCTGTGGTGATGATGATAGTGATCACCGGGTTGATCCCGGCGTGGCGTGCTTTGCAAGGCGATATTAATGGTATTTTACGTGATGGTACGCGGGGTGCGGTGAGTAAACGAGCCGGGCGGGTCAATCAGGCACTGGTTGTCGCTGAGATTGCTTTATCTTGTCTGGTGTTGGCCATTGCAGCCATGTTATTGGGCAGCAGTCTGGCGGCACAGCAGGCCGATTATGGTGTGCAAACTGAGCAGCGTTTAACGGCATCGGTGCGCCTGGCCTGGGGCAGCTATCGCTGGAACGGTGGTGCACCTGAGGCAAGGAAAAAGCGCAATGATTTTTACTATGGGCTCAAAGCAAAGTTAGAGCAACATCCTCAGATCAACAGCGTGGCGTATTTTAGCAGTCTGCCGGGTACCGGAGGCGGGACCTCTCACTTTGAAATTCAGGGACGGGCGGAACCTGTGTTCAGTGACAATCCAATGTGGAATTTTGAGTTGGTTAGTCGGGATGCCTGGCGTACCGTGGGTATGCAGTTGCTTGAAGGTCGAGATTTTAATCTGAGCGACCTGGCTGTAGATAGCCGCGAGCTGCGTGAACAGGGCTCTGTGGTGATCATTAACGCTGCCATGGCACGCGAGTTGTTTCCTGAGGGGAATGCACTGGGTCAGCGTGTGAGAACACTCAATGGTGAAGGCTGGCACACCGAATGGCGCACCATTGTGGGGGTGGTGTCTGACAGTGTTCACGGTCCGACAACGGATGCAACCAGTGCCCGGCATACCGGCTATGGGCTGATGGAACTAAGGCCCTGGCGAATGAACCTGGTGATGCACTACCGTGGCGAGCAATCACAGGCTATTGCCGCATTGCGTCAGGCCATTATTGATTTAGATGCCGATGCAACGGTACATGATATTCAAAGTTATCAAAGCCTTATTAAGCAGCCGCTATTGCTGATGGCAGCACTCAATCAGATATTTTTGGTTGGCGGGCTGGTGGCGTTGTTTTTAGCGGCTAGTGGTATTTATGCGATGGCAGCCAATAGTATTGCTTTACGCAGTCAGGAGATTGCCACGCGCCGTGCGCTCGGCGTACCGGAAGGGCAAGTCGTGCTTTTGTTTGTCAGGCAGGCACTGTGGCAGTTGGCAGTGGGCTTAACACTGGGGATAGGCGCGGCATTGTGGCTAAGCGCGCAGCTTGCCGGGGCCATGAACATCGACCCGAACAGTTATGTTTGGGCGCTGCTCGGGATACCCGCGTTTATTGTGATGCTGGTGTTACTGGCAACTTTGCTGCCAGTTTCCCGGCAGCTCCAGGCGCCCCCCGCTGAGGCACTCAGGCAGAGTTAGAGAGGCACACAGGTGGACATGCCTGACTGGATACGGCACAGTACAGCTTTACTTTTTTCGTAATAAAAACGTATGCTTGCTAATTACATTCAGCGTGTTCACCATGTCGCGATTATTTGCTCAGATTATGCCGTATCAAAAGCGTTTTATACTGATGTGATAGGGTGTCGGGTCATTGCAGAGAATTATCAACCCGGGCGTGAGAGCTATAAGCTGGATTTGGCACTGCCTGATGGCACCCAGATTGAGCTGTTTCACTTTGCCTCTGCACCAGCACGGCCGAGTTACCCTGAAGCACAAGGGTTGCGCCATCTTGCTTTGTCCGTCACTAACATAGAATCTGCGCGTCATGCTCTCGTCGAGCAAGGGGTGAATTGTGAGCCCATTCGCCTTGACCCGTATACCCAACAACGCTTTTGCTTTTTTGCTGACCCGGATGGGTTACCATTGGAGTTGTATGAGGTGTCGGACGCCGCAGATACCCTTGAGTGATATGTCCTTGTTCTGATTTGTTCCTTTTATTAATCCATGTGATACCATCTGAGTCTCGTCATATCAGGAAGTAATAATATGAAAAAGCAAAGGTTATTCATTGGGTTATGTTTAGTCACATTGGCTGGTTGCCAGGTATCCCAGCCTGCGCCCTATGAGCAAGACAAAGCGCCCGAGGAGCGGCAGGAATACAATGGGGCTGAGGGGGTGGCTCAGGCACAGCGGGATCAGGTTTATCTGATGGATAAAGAGCTCAGAGATAAGTGTAATAACGCTAAGGTCGATCTGGCGGTGGCCAAAGGCGAAAAAAACGGTCCTGAAATTGCCAGACAAACTGACATCATTAAACAAACTTGCCGGCAGTAACAGACATAAAAAGGCCGCAGTTTACTGCGGCCCTTGTCGTTACCAAATCTGGATTTGATTAAGCAAACCAGATTACTGGAAACTCACACTCACTTCGTTTGAGCAGATATCACTTGACTGACAGATTTTGTAAGTGAAGCCGCTGACCGCCGGATCACGACCGAAATCTCGGAACTGACCTGAGTTATTTACTGTGCGTAATAGAGCACCATCGCGGTAGACATCAACCTGCTCAGCGCTACTGCCAGACCAGGAGAGTGATACCCGATAGAAGCCCAGGCGTGACTTATTAGTACGCACGACTTCCAGCGCAATATCATCTGAGCTGACGGTGACTTCCTGCGTGGTACTGTTGCTGTTACCTTCACTGTCAGTGACTGTGAGGGTCGCTGAGTAAGTGCCTGATGCTGTGTAGATATGAGTTGGGTTTGCATCTGCGCTGCTATTGCCATCACCGAAGTCCCACTGCCAGCTGACGATGTCATTGTTGGCATCGGTGCTGCTGTCAGTAAAGGCGACGCTCAGGCCATTTTTCTCAAAGCTGAAACCTGCCACAGGTGGCTGTGCAGACACCTCACCCAGACCGGTCAGTGTCAGCGTCCAGCTGTTCAGTGTGCCGGTATCTACACCGGCGTTATCCGATACATTCAGTGTCCAGTCACCACGTGCAGCTTCACCGTTGAAGGCCGCAGAATTGAAGGTCTCAACCAGGTTATCAGCGCTACCACCGGCACGGTTGTGTAATGTCACTGAAGTACCCGCTGGAGAAGTCAGGGTCACCAGCAGATCGCCGATATAAGTGTGAGTGATATCCACCAGGGTGTTGCTGTCGAAAATGGTGATGTCGTCAGCAACCGTGATGACTGAGCTGATGCCTGTGGCGTCGTTGTCAGGAATATCAACTGCGGTTGTATTGTCATAGCTGAAGTCGCTCAGGCCTTGCGGCAATACAGACAGGTTAACAGATTTGCTGTCTGACAAATCGCCAGAGGTAGCGTTAACGGTGAAGCTGTAGTTGCCCCATTGAGTATCTGCAGTGGTAGGCACTGTTAGTGTCACTGTGTTACCCGGAGTGACAGTGCTTTGTGATAACACGGCGCCAGGTAGCGGGCTATCCAGGGTCAATGCAATGTCGCCCTGCCAGTCGGCCACTGAAGTGAAGCTGAATTCATAGCTGGCAGTTTCACCTGCGGTGATCTCCTGGGCACCTGGCGTGACGCCCATTCTGAAGCCGGGTGCCGGATCTGCATCGATCAGGGCCTGATGTGCGTTCAGACGCGTACCGGCTACTGTTTTGCCATCCAGTGCTGCATTGGCATCACCGCTTTGCATCAGCAGGTTTTTCAGAGAAATTGCATCCAGTGTCGGGTCAATCGATAGAACTAACGCGGCAACGCCGGCAACATGGGGGGTCGCCATTGACGTACCAGAGAAGCTGCTGTAGCCGCCGCCTGGTACAGTTGACAGAATAGCGCTACCAGGTGCACCCATGTCTACAGAAGCCAGGCCCCACTGTGAGAACGATGACATTGTGTCGTTGTCCGTGGTTGAAGCAATTGAGAAAACACTGTCATGCTCATAGCTTGATGGGTAGTGTGGATTGCTGTCGTTGTCAACTGCACCGTTACCAGCTGCTGCGACAAACAGGATATCGGCATTTTCACTGGCGGTAATGGCATCTGCTAATGTCTGACTGAAACCGCCACCACCCCAGCTGTTATTCAGAACGCGGACGTTATGACCTGCTTGCTTCAGTGATACCATGTAATCAATACATTCGATCGCATCTGAGGTTGACCCACTGCCCGAAGAGTTGAGGAACTTACAGCCAACGATTGAGACTTCCTGGTTTACCCCGACGACGCCGGTGGCATCGTTACCTGTTGCGCCTATGGTACCTGACACGTGTGTACCATGGCCCTGATCATCCATTGGATCGCCAGAACCTGTAATGGCATTCACACCGTAAATGTCATCAATATAGCCATTGTTGTCGTTATCGATGCCGTCTCCCGGAATTTCTCCCGGGTTTTGCCACATGTTCGCCACCAGATCCGGGTGCGTATAGTCAACGCCTGTGTCGATAACCCCAACGATCACGTCACGTGAACCAATGCTGATATCCCAGGCTTCAGGGGCATCGATGTCGGCATCTTCAACACCGCCAGTTTGACCTGTGTTATGCAGGCCCCAAAGCTCGTCAAAGCGTGCATCATCCGGAATGCCCAGTGCTTTCACCTGATAATCAGGCTCAACGTATTCTACTGCTGGGTGCTTCGCCAGCTTAGCAATGGCTTCTTTGCTACTGATCCCATCCAGTTTGAAGTTCGCCAGGCGGCCCGCCAAAACGTGCTTGTAACGATCATCGACTTCATCGGCGTTGTTGTCTGAGATACGGGCTTTTACCAGGTTACGGGCTTGTGCTCTTAATGCGCTGGACGCATCCTGTTTGAAGACCACCATCACGCTGTTGTCATTGGTTTTTTCTGTTGCTGTGATTTGTACTGCAGCTTGTGCTGCGCCACTGAAAACTGGCAGTAATGCCATTGTTAAGGCAGAAAGTTTTAATTTCATCATTTGTCCTAGATATTTAGTTGAGTTATTGACCATGAGGCCATGGTGTGTGCTCGACTAAGTGGCATGATGTGTGATCCGCCAAGCCTTCAGGCTGGCGGTCGATAACTCGGTTTGGCAACTCAGGTCACGCTAAAACAGCCTGAATTAGGGATGCAATTTTAAAATGAGTTTACGTCGTTAAAATCCAACTTTTTTATAGGTAGGATGGGTTTTGCTCAGAATTAACCATACTTTTTTGTGATATTCTTGGCCTGTGGTTAACGATTCTGTAACTCATACTATTTTGTGAGATTACCGAGTATTAATATCGGTAAATCAATGTTTTTGTCTTTAACTTTATGAATTTTATAAAGTTATAAGATTCCAAATTATTTCTAATTTCCCTGATCGATACGAGACTCTAGAGTGACTACACGAGTCCGAAAAAATAACGTGCAAAACTGTCCAGACAGAAGCAGGACTGCGGACTCAGGCTTTGATGGCTAAGCGAGTATGAACGTGACCCTGATTGATGACAGCGGCCCCATTGGGCTTTGGTTATAACAAGGGAAGCGGAAGATAACCCGGTTTAAACACAGTACCGCGTCTGCGTATAGGTCAGGAGTTGGCAACCTCCACTAAGGCGATACGCATATATAAAGACAATCACGCGGTGCGAGTTGAAGGAAATCATTGCGAAAACGATTAATAACTCTAAGGAGAACCAGGTGAAATTTTCAAAATCACTGACCTGCTGTGCAATTGCACTGGCTTTATCTGGTGCCAGCGTGGCACAGGCAGCTGACGCAGAAGCAAAAGCGGCTTCAACGTCTGAGTTGTCACAGTTAGTCCAAATTGACAACACGGGAAACACACTTACGGTAACTCAGCGCTCTAATAGCGGCGCGGGTAATGTACTAACCAGTTCACAGCAAGGCGAGTCCAATGTCAGTGACTTGTCAGTTGCCGGAGATAGCAATACCACCACAGTTGCACAGGCGGGCACAGGTAATCTGACCAAAGCAACCGTCGTGGGCGATGGCAATACGCAGGAATATAGTCAGGATGGCGAGAGCAATGGCGCACTGACGGAGCTCAACGGTAATGACAATAACTTAAACATCACTCAGCGCGGTTTAGGTTACCTTGGTATCAACAATGAAGTGACGAATACCATTAATGGTGATGGCAACCACATTCATGTTGAGCAAAGCAGTGGTGGTCATTGGTTCTACAATACTGACATGGAGGGTAACAATAACCAGGTTGTTGCTTCTCAGCTGGGCTCCTGGGGTGAAGTGAATATTGACCGCGTACAGGGCGATCAGAATAGCATTGAGGTCGATCAAAATGGTGTCTATAACGAGCTGAATCTGACTCTGCTTCAGGGTAATGACAATGACCTGGCACTCTCTCAGGAAGGGAACTACAACAAGTTTACTATTGATGTGCTGACAGGCAACGATAACGAGCTGCGAGTTGAGCAAAGCGCGGGCAATAGTAATCGGGTTGATATGGCTGAACTGCAGGGTGAAAGCAATCGGGTTGACCTGGAGCAGGAAGGCAATGATAACCGCATGACGTCCACTCTGTTCAGCGGTGACAGCAACTATGTCACTGTGGCACAGCTGGGAGATAACAATCAGACTACGTTCGACGTAGTTGGCAATGACAACGACTTCGATGCGCAGCAGCGTGGTAACGACAACCAGGCTTATTTGGGTGCCGTGGGTGATGACAATGAGTACAGCACTTTGCAGCTGGGTGATAATAATGAACTACACATTGCGAAATTTAACAGCAATGGGAGTGAAGTCGGCGTTATCCAAAATGGTGATAATAACGAGGTTGTGCTGCAGTCATCGCATCCAGATAACACTCTGAGTAGTAACAATAACATGCTGAATGTTGCGCAAACAGGCGACAGTAACGGTGTATCCGTGACACTGGCCTCTGTGGCGGAAAGTGGGCTGAATCAGCTCGATTTGGTACAAAGTGGTGAGCTGAATGCCATCGACCTGATGCTTGAAGGCAGTGGCAATGACATCGCCATTGAACAAACCGGTGGTGCGAACTTCGTTGCTGGTGTTGGCTCAGGGGCGTTCGTGGTTAATGGCAGTGACAACAACATCCAGATTAATCAGGACGGCTTTGGCAACCTGGTTGAGGGCGGTGTGAGTGGTAATGGCCAGACTGTGAATATTACTCAGGTCGGTGACTATAACGTCGCGACTGTGACTCAGCAGTAATCAAAGTGGCCGCAAAGCCAGGTGGTTTTGTGGCCAACGTTGTCGTTATGAAACATACACTATTTATTTTCGGTATTTTGCTTTTGAGCGTGATACCACATAGTCAAGGCGCCGATGAGGAGGTCGAGCTGGGAGGACTGGTTATTGACCAGAGTATCAGCCGTTTTGGCTATCAGTTTTATTTTGATTTTTCGCAGTTGTGGCGTGACGTACCCGCAACAGCAGGTGTAAATATCACCATTAAAGAAACCGTATTGCCGCGCGCAGGTACGCGGTTACAGGTATTTATGAACAACCAGCTGGTCTATGCCACAGCGATGGGACGTCGCGGCGGGCCGTTAAAAGAGCGCGTCGAGGCAGCGTTATTTGCCATTATGGATGCCATGGCCAGCGCACAGCACCAACAACACTCTCCAGATTTAGCAACAAGCGGGTGGTAACAATGAAAACAACAATACTAGGTTGCTTGGGGGCACTATGCAGTTTGTCGCTGCATGCGACTGAATTGGTTTATAAGCCCATTAATCCGTCGTTTGGCGGCAACCCTCTCAATGCCAACATGCTATTAAATAAGGCACAGGCACAAAATAAACACCGTGCGCCAGTGATTGAAAAGTCTTACGGCGACCGGTTTCAGGAGTCGCTGGAGCGAACTTACCTGAATCGCATGGTCAGGGAAATTACTTCCACGGCTTTTGGTGATGAAGTTGAAGACAGTATTTTCGATAAAGACTCAACGTTTATGAGTGGGGATTATGAAATTCAGGTGATCACCAGTACACCGGATTCCATCACAGTACAGATCACCAACACACTGACGGGTGACATTACAACACTGGAAGTGCCGAGGTTTGGTTGATGAAGTACCTGAGTATTACCTGTTTTGTGCTACTGCTGAGTGCCTGTAGCAGTATCCCTGTATTGCCACCGCCTATGGCGAAAGCACAGCCGCTGGCTGCCACCGAGGTCTTCAGCGAGTTAAAAGCATTGCCAACGCCACGCGGCCCAATCCCGGTTTCTGTGTATTCATTTAGAGACCAGACCGGACAATATAAACCCCAGGAAAACGTCAGCTCATTTTCGACAGCAGTGACCCAGGGGGCCAACTCAATTCTGATGCAGGCGCTGCACGAAACGGATTGGTTCATTCCCATTGAACGTGAGGGACTGCAAAACCTGCTGACCGAGCGTAAGATCACCCGGGCGGCAATGCAGGACCAGGAAAATGCAAACAGCCTGCCACCACTGACGCATGCCAAGCTGATCTTTGAGGGGGGGATTATTAGTTATGATGCCAATATCAAAACCGGCGGCATGGGGATGGAGTACTTTGGGATTGGCGCATCTGAGCTATATCGCGAAGACACCATTAGCATTTACCTGCGCGCGGTGGATGTGCGTACGGGCCAGGTTTTGTTGTCGGTTGCGACCAGCAAAAAAGTGCTGTCAAAGGAAATGCGAGCAGGATTCTTTCGTTATGTCAGCTATAAACGTCTGGCCGAAGCGGAAGCTGGATACAGTGAAAATGAGCCCATGCATATTTGTGTGACTCAGGCGATTGAAAAAGCCCTGACGTTGTTAGTGCATCAGGGCCTCGAAAAAGGTGTGTGGGCTGCTAAACCTGAGCAGCAGGCGGGTTAATTGGCCAGTCCACCGAAGGGGATGTGCTGCTGTGCCCAGTTGGCCAGCTCAATCCTATTGCGCGAGTTGGTCTTTTTAAACGCGCTGTAAATATGGGTTTTGACGGTATGACTACTGATATTCAGAGAATCAGCAATATCGTCGTTTTTGGCCCCATCAGCGAGTAATCTGATCACCGACTTTTCGCGTTTAGTGAGTGAGGCCAGCGTGATGTCTCTTTGCTCGTCTGATAGCCCCGGCAGTGCCTGCGGCAGGCGTTGCATCAGCGCGCTGAAGGCCAGCGAAATGGCCCCTCTGCCAAACCATAACTCGCCGCCCAGTACACGCTGAATGCCTTTGAACTGGCTTTCCGGCGAAGCGCCCTGATAGAGCACACCTTTGACATTGGCAAGCAGTGCGGTTTGTTCATCCAGGGTATCCGGGCAGGCATTAAATAATAAGACGCTGTGATGTTGTGCTAAAGCCCTGAGCTGCGCGCTGAGTAAATCGCGGCATTCGCGATTGCTGACATCGACCAGAAACAGCTGGTAGTGCGCTCTGTGCTCAGTGATTGGCAGGCGGGTATCGACCTTGATATTGTTACCGCAAGCCTCAAGCATTTTGACAAACATGAGGAAATCCTGACTTAGCGTGTTGGTCTTTTGGTCTGTCAGGACGAACAGAGCACCACGCGTTTGATTGTCTGAATACATCATTATATCGATTGTCCTTTTGTTGTTCCGTTAACCTAAATATACATATTTTTTACAAGATGTTTAGTACTTATTTTCAATTTTTGGAACTGACCGGATCTGTATGTCGTATTGGAACATTCCATTTGTCACAGTCACAGCAACGAGTGTGTGAGCGACTCTTATCTAAAGATGAAAGAAGCCATATTGAGTGTGTATTTGGTCGGGATGGCATGATGGGCAGGTGATCAGGCGACTATCCTGACCACCTTTCGAGGCGCAGGTTTATCGGTAGAGTGCACGCCAGGCACAGGTACGATAGCCATTACGCTCAAAGTAAAAACGGTTGCAATTGTCGTCGTAATTGTAGTTGCCAACATCGACCCGATAACCACTGATATAGGCGTTATGCAAAGAAATGAAGCGCCCGTTATATAACAGGGAAAAGTGTAAATGGGGTCCGCTGGACTGACCGCCCTGACACAGTGCTGTGTTGTAGTCATTGGCATATCGACCTAGCCAGGCTCCGGCATTGATCACATCACCGGTTTGATACTGAAGCGCATCCATGTGGTAATACTGTGTGGCATAGCCACTGGGGTGCGTAATCCGGATGTTACAGCGTGAATAACGTGTCACAGTACCCCCATGCGCTGCCTGAACCCAGGGAGTATTTGACCCCCAGCCACCAGAGTCATTGTTGAAATCCAGCGATGAGTAGGGGTAGCCCGAGCCGGTATTGGAATGAGCACCGCCACTGTACCAGGCATAGCCTGATGGCCAGGGGAAATTAAGGTAAAAATTATTACTGATGGTGGCGGATGCAACATCCGGCGTTGCTAAGCGAGCTGCGGGATTGAGTAACGCATCGCCAAAGTAGGATTGGTACCGTCCGGCCACCTGAGCAAGGGCTTTAGCATCATCCAGCACCGCACTCAATGCAAAGGTGGCGGGTGTGACTGTGAGCGCCTGACTGTGGACTTGGTCAGACACTGTATGCTGCACTCGATTGCGTTGCTGACCTTGCCACTGTTCGTAAGCATAGAAGTGCTGTGACAGTGTATGGGTGAGTGCTTCCAGTTGTGCTGAAAATCCGGATTGCGTCACCAACATACCGAAGGGTCTTTCAAATGCTTCAGGTGTCGGTGCGGAGAGCAGCTGACTGTGCTGTTCCATCAACGCGAGCAATAGCTTGGGGTTGATACTGGCATGACCCGCCCAGTGCAACAGGGTTTCCAGTTGGTCCTGTAAATGTGGTGCATGGGTTGCCAGCGTGCTTTCCCAGTCTGTTTGCTGGAGTGTATTGCTGAACAGGAATTGCTGCGTGTCTATGTTGAGCAGGGGCGTGAGCGCATGTTTCATCAGTGGGTTTCCGCTGATCTGAAAGGCTGTTTCGTCATGATGCTGACCTTGCGCATGCACAGATATGTGGGCCAGTCCGACCGCTAGTACCGCGTATTGTAGTGTTTTCATGTTGTATCCTTATTAAGGTGAGTGCACAGTCAGGTATATCCTTTTGTTTAATAAATGTACAATTTGAGTTTTTGCTCTGTAATTCGCTTTTGTTTCTTATTGTTTACATTTTTATTTCATTTATAGGGAGGTGGACTGGTTGCTGATAAGTATCATTGTCGTTGTGGTAATAGAACACCAGATGTTGACCCACTACATGAGTGGTTATTAGCTTTGTAGCAGAGTTCAGGCAGGCAAGTGTTGAGCAAGTAAAAAATAGCAACCGAGGCTTGGCGTGATAAATGGTTTTATCCGCCCAATTTAATAAACTCAGCACCCTTGTTTAATACCGTGACATAGGTCTCCTGAGGCTGTGTGGCCAACAGAAGTGTATGTCAGTTTGATCACCTTGTGCTAAAACGATCTCCATTATTCCTCTGGCTGTTTAAGTGTTATCAATAAATGTGTACCGCCCTGTGCGTTGTCGATACACGTAATTTGCCCGTTGTGCAGATTGATTATCTTTTTACACAGAGACAGACTAACCCCGCTGCCATTAAGGCTGTCGCCATTATGACTGTTGCCGTTGAGGCTGTGGTTGGAAGTAAAGGTTTGTTGACTGAGCTGCTGCGGTATGCCGATGCCATTGTCCTGATAGTGTAGGATGATAGATTCACCTTCGTGCTCAGCACTGATCCGCACGCTGGGGGTGTGATTGTCATCACAAAACTGAATGCTGTTGGCAATTAAATTTTGCCAGACCTGAATAAACAAAGTGTCATCGACTTGCAGCTCGCAATCCGGTGTGTCACACATGATTTGTGCGTGACTTGCCGCAATATTATTACTCAGCTGGTCGCAGGCTTTTGCGATCAGGCTGTTGAGGGAAACCCGAGTAAGTGTTAACTGATGTTCATGCAGTCGGGATAGTGTGAGTAATTCCGGTATCACGGTACGCATGCGCTCGGTTGTATCTAGGATCTGGCCTACTTCTAAAGCGGCCTTGTCGTTTGTTTTCAGAGTCTGTGCCAAATGCTGGGATAAACTGTCACAAAGCACAGCAATTTTACTCAGTGGTTCGTGCACATCGCGCGAAACAATAGATGCAAAATATGCCAGGTCAGCTTGAGACTCTTGTAATTCACTCTGTAAATTGGTTTGCTCCGTGATATCTACAAAAGTACCCAGCATGAGCTCAGGTTCACCCTGTTCATCGCGGGTGACTATGGTGTCTAGTGAATAGCACCAAACCCAGTGACCTTGTTTGTGCTTAAAGCGATAGGTGAGCGGGATTAAGTCTCCATTCTGGCTGGCGCTGACTTCTTTCATGTGCGCATCTAGCAGCGCATGTTCTTGCGGATGAAACAGGTTCATGAAGTGACAATTTTCCAGCTCCTGCAAGGTATAGCCAAGCAGATGTGTGTATCTGCGATTAATTTTCACATTGGCCTGCTGCTTCAAATCATACAAGTATAAACCGCATACGGCGGAGTCTATGATGCGCTGCAAAAATTGCTGGCTTTCCTGCAGCTCGGTTTCGGCGTATTTGCGTGCTGTGATGTCAATGGCGGTGCCAACCAGCTTAGTTACTTTTCCCTCGCTGTTGAGCAGCGGGTAAAGTGTTGTCTGATACCAGAGTTCCTGGTCATGGGTAGGTAACATCTCAATATATTCCAATGGCTTTTTGAGCTCGCAACAGGTCTGATAGTTATCCTGAATGTGATCAAGGATCTGATCGTCAAACATTTTACCGCGCAGTTCTGACAGACGCTTGAACTGAATGTCTTCAAGCAAAATGGAAGCTCGCTGACAGGCGGTCGGGTTAAACTCTAAAAAGGTAAAGTCGCCATCCGATTCGACCTGTAACAGCCAAATGGCCTGGCTGGCACCATTATAAATGGCGTTTAAAATGTTGGTTTTTTCACTGATCTGGCGTTCCAGTATTTTGCTGGACTCGATGTTGCGTAGTGCACCAGACATCAACAGGGGTTTGCCTTGCTCATCAAACTGGCTGTTGCCCACGGCCAAAAACCAGCTATATTCACCATGTTCGTTGCGGCCCTGATATTCCACCTGATATTGTTCTTTGCTTTGGAAATGCTGTTCAATGGCCTGCTCCACACGCACACGGTACTCCGGGTGAATATGCTCAAACCAGTCTTCATAGCTTGGGTGTTCGATATCTGCTTTGCCTATCATCGCCATCAGTCGGGGCGAATAACTGACCTCGCCAGTCACCACATTCCATTCCCAGATACCATCGGCGGTGGCATTGACGGCCCGGCGCATTTTTTTGTCCGATTCTTTTAGTGCCCGTTCGGTATTTTTCAGGGTACTCAGGTTATTAAACAGCGCCAGCACCACACTTTGTTTTTCAAACTGTGCTTTCACGAGTTTCATTTCCATCGGAATAGCGGGTTTGTTTTCCACTTTGATGTGGCATAAAGTCGCCAGCTCAGCCGTGTCAGCATTGTTTAATTTATGGGTCAGTGTATCTATGGTGGTAAAAGGGTCGCTGAACTCGATTAACTCACTCAGAGACTGCCCGTTTGGCTGATTGTCTTTGAGGCCTAAGGTCTTGAGAAAGTGAGGATTACACTGAGTGATCCTAAATGTGTCATCGAGTACCACGATACTTGCGGGCAGGGTATTGAGAATAAAGTGGGTCAACTCGTGCTCAGCCAGCTTGGAGTCCAGCTGATATTTTTCCTGAGTGACCTTATCGAGCTTACGGGACACGCCCTGAAATTGATTCGGGGTCGGAATGGCTATTGCACTGGGGATCAGTCGAAACATGTACACTGCGGTGGTGATAGAGACCAGCGCAGTGGCCATTTTGGCGAGGGCATGCATGCCATATGCGCCTTGCCAGACGGTATAAATGCCTATCAGGTGGGTCAGTCCACACAGCAGGATAAAGCTTGAAAACAACACAAACAGCCAGTGCCCGCCAACATCCGGCCGCTTTTTGGCAAAAATCATGATTGCGATGGGGATAGAGAAGTAAGCGGTGGCAATCAGTAAATCTGAGATGACATTACCCCATAACAAATGAGGTTGCCATAAGTAGCAATGCCCGTGTGGCATGTAGGCATCATGAAAAAAAGATTCAAAGCTGTTGGTTTCCATGTGAGTAATCCTTACCTGGAGCGTATTACGGCGATGTGGGAAAGCTCGGTTGGGGCAAAGTGGCAATCACTGGCTTGGCAAATAAATAACCTTGCATCAGGTAAACGCCTAAATCGCACAGGCACCTATAATCGTCTTCGGTTTCAACGCCTTCTACCACTAAATCGATATTCAACCGGCGCGCCATCAGGCACACACCGTCTACAATGGCCTGCTTAACCGGGTCCTGTGCTATCCCATTGATCAGCGCAATATCGAGTTTGATGATATCGGGTTGAAAACGATGCAGTACTTCAATGCCGGCGTAACCGGCACCAAAATCGTCCAGCGCAACTTTAAAGCCGTTTTTGTTGTAGGTGTTGGCAATGTCGATGAGTTTGTCAGGATCGGTAAGATGCTCCTGCTCCGAGACTTCGAAAATAATGCGTTCTTTTGCCAGATTGAATTGGTCGGCGGCTTCAAGCGTTTTACGCAAGCAGGTTTGGGGGTCGTAAATGGCGTTGGGTAAAAAGTTGATAGACAGTTTAGCGGTGTCGCTGAGTTTGGCCATCATTTCAATGGCGGTTGTGCGACACAATTGATCGAAATAATATTTGCTATCCTCTGTTACCTGGGACAACACTTGCCCGGCTGATTGCCCCTGTGTCCCTCTGACCAGAGCTTCATAGGCATAAACTTGTCGGTTGCGCAGGTCCACAATTGGTTGCATCGCCATGGTAATGTCCATGCGATAATCGGTATGGCAACGACATGTTTTGCAGCCAGCCATAAAAGCTCCCTGTTTAAGAGTCAGATATCTAAGCAAGTCTGGCACAGCCCTTTGGTTTTGCAATCAAACTGTACTCGATTAATCACACTGTAATACGGTGGACATTGCTGTATGAGTTTACTTTCTGCGACTAATAACTGGGGATTGGTAAAAGAAAAAGCGCCGTCAGGCGCTTTTCTGGGATCAACTCTGGCCGGTCAGTTTGAGGTACTTTTCGGCCAGGGTGTCGAGGTTTTCGCGATGTGCAGGGTCGGGCTTAATACAATCTATCGGGCAGACACTCACACAGGTTGGCTGGTCGTAGTGTCCGACACATTCGGTACATTTTTCCGGGTCTATCTGGTAGATTTTTTCACCCATATAAATGGCCTGGTTAGGACATTCCGGGTCACACATATCGCAGTTAATACATTTACTGTTGATCAGTAACGCCATTGTTCACACTCCGTTTTGGCTAGCTTAGGCTTTTTTAAACGGGTTACGGGTGTCTTCCTGAGCACCCAGGTTACGCATCAAAATGGCATGATTAAGGTCAATGTCTTCAGGCAGCGGAATTTTAACTATGTGGCCAGAACCTTTGGCATCGCTGATCAGCTCACCTTTTTTGTTTTCCATGTGCTCCAGAGTAAAGCTGATATTGCCCTGGGGTGTCATCAGCTCCAGGCTGTGACCGGTACAGAACTTGTTTTTGACGTCAATTTCCACCAGACCGTTGTCGTGACGGCCCAAAATCTCACCAACAAACTGCTGTTGATCCGACACGGAGTGGCCATAGTCGTAGTTTTGGTATTCCTGGTGCGCATGGCGTTTCAGGAAGCCTTCGGTATAACCCCGGTGTGCCAGATTTTCCAGCGTACGCATTAGTGAAGGATCGAAAGGTTTGCCAGCGACGGCATCGTCAATGGCACGACGATACACCTGCGCGGTTCTGGCAACATAGTAAAAAGATTTAGTACGGCCCTCTATTTTCAGACTGTGCACCCCCATCTTGGTCAGCTGGTCAACATATTGTACGGCACGTAGATCCTTGGAGTTCATGATATAAGTGCCATGCTCATCTTCAAATGCTGGCATATATTCTCCCGGACGACCTTGCTCTTCGAGCATAAACACCTGATCAGTGGGCTGTCCGTCTCCCAGGGTTGGGATCACCTGATGAGGGTCAATTTTATGCACTACATCGCCCGTTGCCGTTTCTTGTCCAGGCTTAACATCGTAACTCCAGCGACAGGCATTGGTACAGGTGCCCTGGTTTGGGTCGCGTTTATTGATGTAGCCTGACAGCAGACAGCGCCCGGAGTAAGCCATGCACAGTGCACCATGTACGAACACTTCTAATTCGGTATTCGGGCACAAAGTGCGGATTTCGGCAATTTCTTCCAGTGACAGTTCCCGTGACAGGATCACGCGCTCGATCCCTTGTTTTGCCCAGAATTGTACGGCGGCATAGTTAACAGCGTTGGCCTGAACGGACAAATGGATGGGCATGTCAGGCCATTTTTCACGTACCAGCATAATGAGTCCCGGATCTGACATGATCAGTGCATCCGGTTGCATGGCAATGACGGGCTCAATATCACGCAGGTAGGTTTTCACCTTGCCGTTATGCGGGGCAATGTTAGACACCACATACAGCTTTTTATTTTGCTGGTGAGCTTCGTTGATGCCAATTTCGAGATTAGCCAGATCGAATTCATTGTTACGCACGCGCAGGCTATAGCGTGGCTGGCCGGCATAAACGGCATCGGCACCATACGCAAAAGCGTAACGCATATTCTTTAAACTACCTGCGGGTGAAAGGAGCTCAGGTACAAACATCTCAAACCTCATACATTGAACTGATTACGGGTCAGCTGTTGGGGTAAATCAATCGCCAGTTTTGCCTGTACTTCAAGTAGTACAAGTACTTGGACAATTGGGTTAAATCAAAAAGCGGCGCAGTATAGGGCAAGGTTTGTCAGAATGATTTGACCTGGATCAGGTTTTCCCGGATCTGCGGGATAGCTGAATCAGATGCTGTAATGGCAGGTTGCGTTTCACACAAAATCAAAGCGGGACGGAAATAGTAGGTTTTTACATCTAAAACGCGTATAATTCGCGCCCGTATAAATTCATTAATTTCATTTTGGAGCAAAAAAGATGGCTTTAGAGCGTACTTTTTCAATCGTTAAGCCTGATGCGGTAGCTAAAAACCACATCGGTGCAATCTACAACCGTTTCGAGTCTGCTGGTCTGAAGATCGTTGCAGCTAAAATGATCCACCTTTCTCAAGAGAAAGCGGAAGGTTTCTACGCTGAGCACAAAGAGCGTCCTTTCTTCGGTGCTTTGGTTGAGTTCATGACATCTGGTCCTGTAATGGTTCAGGTACTTGAAGGTGAAGATGCAATCCGTAAAAACCGCGAAATCATGGGTGCTACTAACCCAGCTGAAGCGCTAGCGGGTACGCTACGTGCTGATTACGCTGACAGCATCGACGAAAATGCGGTACACGGTTCAGACGCTCCAGAGTCTGCTGCACGTGAAATCGCTTACTTCTTCACTGAAGAAGAGCTGTGCGCACGTACTCGTTAATTCGGGCACTGTGACATGAAAGAAGGGCCTTAGCGCCCTTTTTTCGTCCCTGATGTATTTTACTAAGCCTGAATGCAACATGCAGCGGGCTTAGCAAAGTATTCAGATTTGAAAGCGTTGGTTGAATTTTGTACAATTTGGCGCTTTATTAAATTTGCACTGGCCGTCATCTGATCTGGGGTTGTTTCATGACTACGACTGAGAAAAAAATTAACTTACTTGATTTAAATCGCGAGGGGATGCGCGAATTGTTTGCATCATACGGTGAAAAACCGTTTCGCGCCGATCAGGTCATGAAATGGATTTACCACTTCGGCATCGATAACTTCGATGACATGAGCAACATTAACAAAAAGCTGCGCGCCAAATTGCAGGCAGAATGTGAGATCCGTGCACCTGAGATCTCGGTACGCCAGCAAGCCAGCGATGGCACCATTAAGTACGCGCTTGTACTGGATGGCGGACAGGAAGTGGAGACTGTGTGGATCCCGGAAAAAGACCGTGCCACTTTGTGTGTGTCGTCTCAGGTTGGCTGTGCATTAGAGTGTACCTTCTGCTCAACGGCACAGCAGGGTTTTAACCGTAACCTCAAGGTCAGTGAGATCATTGGTCAGGTGTGGCGGGTGGCCAAAGACATCGGTTTGCACGATGGCGACAGTACTAAGCGTCCGATCACCAATGTAGTGATGATGGGCATGGGTGAACCGTTGCTCAACATCAACAACGTAGTGCCTGCCATGGAACTGATGATGGATGACTGGGCATTTGGTTTGTCTAAGCGTCGTGTCACTTTGAGTACATCGGGTGTGGTACCAGCGCTGGATATTCTGAAAGAAAAAATTGATGTGGCGTTGGCGATTTCTCTGCATGCGCCAAATAACCCGCTGCGCGATGAGTTGGTGCCGATCAATAAAAAGTACCCAATTGAAGAGTTTCTGGCGGCCTGTCGTCGTTACATTGATGGTTCGAAAGCCAATAAAGACGTTACCATTGAGTACGTTATGTTGCAGGGCGTGAACGACAGCACAGATCATGCCCATGAATTAGTTCAGGTGTTAAAAGGCACTCCATCTAAAATTAACCTGATCCCATTCAATCCGTTCCCGGGCAATGAGTATGGGCGTTCTAGTAACAGCCGAATCGACCGTTTCTCTAAGGTACTTCAGGCAGCCGGCTTAACCTGTATTGTCCGCCGCACCCGTGGTGATGATATCGATGCCGCTTGTGGTCAGCTGGTTGGTGATGTGGTCGACAGAACCAAGCGTCTTGCGAAGAAAAAGCAGCTGGAAGACAACGCCATAGCTGTGAAGGTTGGCTAAAAAAAGGGTGAAACTCGAACGCATTCGGGTAATATATGGGCATAGATCAACAGCGCTCTGGTGAGCTATGCCTGCGGCCTTGCGCCAATTGTGACTTGTCAATGCGCGCTTTTAACTAAAGTGTTTAGTTCAGCTATGTTTTCATTGGTAAAAAGCTTCTCCTTTGAGGTCTCAAAGCGTGCTCAGATTGCCCGTACCGGGTTGCTGTTGATACTGGGCATGACACTCAGTGGTTGTGTGACCGAAACGCGTTATGCCAACAGCGATAAGCCGGTTGTGCAGAGTAAGGCGAGCCGTGAAGATGCTGCTAAAACGCGTATCTCACTGGCGCTACAATATCTGGCGAATGGCAATAATACCCAGGCTAAGTTTAATCTCGAACGGGCGCTGACATTGGCACCGCAATTGCCCGAAGCACACTACTCACTGGCCTATTATTACGAGCAGGTAGGGGAGAATGCGCGCGCCGAGCAAGCCTATCAGAAAGCCCTGATACTTGCCCCCAAAGACCCAAACACGCTCAATAATTACGGTACTTTCCTGTGTCGTATCGGCAAATATGATGCAGCGACTGAGCAGCTGCTCAAAGCCATTGACATACCGAGCTATATCCGTGTTGCGCAAAGTTACGAAAACCTCGCGATGTGTGCATTGCGTCAGGATAATTTCGAGCTGGCACTGGAGTATCTGAGCAGTGCTGAAAAACACAATGGGCAGCGTCCGTCGACTTTGCTATTGATGGCCGGCTTACACTATGCGAAAAGTGAGCTGCATCGCGCAGAGGAAATACTGAAAGTGTATGGCGATCGTGGGTTTGTCTCTGCGCGTGGGTTATTGCTGTCTCACTTACTGGAAGTTCGCAAAGGCCATTTGCAACAAGCAGAAGAAACCGCCACCTTGCTGTTACAAACTTATCCGGATTCTCCTCAGGCAGCACTGGTGCTCCAGCAACGCCTTAAAGACAGCGAGTTTGAGCGCCTGAAAGAGCAATATCGTCAGGCTCAGTTGACAAAAATTACCCATAAGTCGCCAACGCATTTGGTGGCTGAATCCAAAATCAAGGTGCGTCGTAAAGTAGAACCGGCCAGCCCTCGGCCTCAGCAACTTGCGCTTGCGTCAGTTGTCCCTGAACCGACTCAGCAACTGGCTCCGACACCAGCCCGTTCGTTGCGTACACAGCAGTTCACTCAGAATTCACCCGCGCGGGATACAGTAACGGCTCAGAGGGTACCTGATAAGGCTGCAGACACAGTTAATTTAGTGGCATCAGATACAAGAGGGCAGGTGGTATTTTATGAGCCTGATCCGACTGATATTGCCTTTTCAGCGCCTTCTGCACGCTCCAGGGACTCGGCCGTATTAAACGATAAGCCCGCAGATAGCTGGCTTGCGCAACTTCCCGCAGAGCCTGTGACAGAGAATCTACAAGGCCGTGCTGTTGGTGGTCTGCTGAATACTGATCTGATGCTCCCTAGCATTCCTCAGCACATCATCAGATTGGGGGAGAATCTCTTTAGTGTCTCAGTGAAGTATAACCTGAAGTTAGAAAAGCTGATGGCGTGGAATAATTTACGTGAGTCGGACCAGCTGTCGATTGGTCAGGTGGTGTATTTGAACGATCCGAAGATCGTACACACCATAGGCCAGGGGCAGTCATTGTTCGACATTGCAATAGAATATAATCTCCAGATTGACGACCTGATGCGGTGGAATAAATTGACCCCGGATATTGTCTTACAACCAGGACGGCATCTCTTAATCGTGGATCCAGACAACTATACCTTATGAACGAAGCAGAATTAGATACAGAAAATAGCAGCGATTTACTGTCGCTTGGACAAACGTTGGCCAAAGCCAGACATGACAGGGGTGTCAGCTATGAAGAGATCACCACACGGCTGAAGCTCAGTGAAACTCAGATCAACAAATTAGAGCAGGATGACTATCAGAATTTGGGCCCGGAAACTTTTGTACGGGGCTACATCAAAAGTTACTGTCATTTACTGGGCCTGGATGCGCAGGAAACACTGAAGTTGTACCAGTCTCCCGTTGTACCTGAGCAAAAAGGCAAAATGAAGAGCTTCTCTCGCCGCACGGAGAAAGAAGCGCATGACAACCGTCTGATGTGGTTCAGTTATGCGGTCTTAATTCTGGTCGTGGGCAGCTCAGCGATTTGGTTCTGGCAAAACAGCAGTTCACAGAGCGAAATCACACCGGGCGATGCGCGTGACATACCTCAGGCCAATGTTGTTTCAGGTGATGGGCAAAATAACGAGCAAAGTGCAGGGCAAACCGTGGCAGATGAGCCTGACACAGTGGGCCCTGATAACCAGCTCGAAATAACCATTGAGGCCGAAAAACCGACCCAGGATATGACCTCTGAACCTGCGTCAGAGTCACCTGAGATGGCTACGCAATCAGAGTCAGAAGCGAGCCCAATTGCACAAAACAATGAAGTTGCTGAGGTGCAAGCTGCGCCCGCAACCAATCCTCAGCCAGAGCTTGCTCAGAACACCATTGTGATGGTGTTTAAAGAAGACAGCTGGGTAGAGATCTTCGATGCCAGTCAGGAGCGAGTTGCCTTTGGTGTTAAGAAAGCCGGGTATACCATGACCGTCAGTGGACAGGCCCCGTTTTCCGTCGTTCTGGGCAAACACCAGGCCGTGAGCATCACGCTTGATGGCGCTGCGGTGGATATTTCCGGCCTGCCGCGTAATCGTTTAGCCAAATTTAATTTACCGTTAGCAGAGTAATCGTCATGTTTTCAGAATCACCGATCAAACGTAGAAAATCTACGCGTATTAATGTGGGAAATGTGCCCATCGGGGACGGCGCACCTATCGCCGTACAGTCGATGACCAACACCAATACCCTGGACGTGGATGCCACTGTGGCTCAGATCCGGGCGATTGCTGATGCCGGCGCGGACATCGTGCGGGTGTCTGTTCCAACCATGGAAGCCGCAGAAGCGTTTAAGAGCATCAAAGAACAGTCCGAGATACCGCTGGTAGCCGACATTCATTTTGATTATCGTATCGCCCTGAAAGTGGCTGAATATGGTGTAGATTGCTTGCGTATCAACCCAGGCAACATCGGCAATGAAGAGCGTATTCGTGCGGTAGTCGATGCTGCACGTGAAAAGAACATCCCGATCCGTATCGGAGTGAATGGGGGCTCGCTGGAGCGTGATCTGCAGGAGAAATATGGCGAACCTACGCCAGAAGCCCTGCTTGAGTCAGCGATGCGTCATGTTGAGATCTTACAGAGACTCGATTTTGATCAGTTTAAAGTCTCGGTGAAAGCGTCGGACGTTTTCTTAGCGGTTGGGGCATATCGCCTGTTAGCCAAAGAAATTGATCAACCACTGCACCTGGGGATCACCGAAGCCGGAGGGATGCGTGCCGGTTCGGTTAAATCAGCCGTTGGCTTGGGTATGCTACTGGCAGAGGGCATTGGTGATACGCTGCGGGTATCCCTGGCTGCCGATCCTGTTCAGGAAGTCAAAGTGGGCTTTGATATTCTTAAGTCGCTGCGTATTCGTTCGCGCGGGATTAACTTTATCGCCTGTCCAAGCTGCTCTCGTCAGGAATTTGATGTGGTCAACACAATGAATCAACTGGAAGAGCGCCTGGAAGACATCACAACCCCAATTTCGGTTTCTGTGATTGGTTGTGTGGTAAATGGTCCAGGTGAAGCTTTGGTGAGCGATCTGGGTCTGGCTGGGGCAAACCGCCGTTCGGGCTTATACATCAATGGTGAGCGTCAAAAATTGCGTATCGACAACGATCACATCGTTGAACAGCTGGAAGAGCAGGTACGCAGCTATGTTGAAAAACAACAAAGTGAACCCAAAATCGACGTCAAGATAGTCGAGTAAGCGTGGCAGACCCGGTAAACTAAGCGTTTACGTTTTAGCCGAGCTGGGTATAATAGCGGGTTTATCAGATCTGGCTAAGTCATTGGGCTTGGCCAGCCGTTTCGTGTAAAAAATTAGATTACTAGGATTTTCAGTGGCAAAACAAATTCAGGCAATTCGAGGTATGAACGATTGTCTGCCGGGTGATACGCAAGTCTGGCAGAAGGTAGAATCTATCTTACGTGACACAGTGGCATCTTTTGGATACCAGGAGATCCGCTTTCCTATCGTGGAATCCACCGAGTTATTCAAGCGCTCAATTGGTGAAGTCACCGACATCGTTGAAAAAGAAATGTATACCTTCGAAGATCGTAATGGCGATCTCCTGACCTTGCGTCCTGAAGGCACCGCGGTTTGTGTGCGGGCCGGTAACCAGAATGGCTTACTGTATAACCAGGAGCAGCGTTTGTGGTACATGGGACCTATGTTTCGTCACGAGCGTCCGCAAAAGGGCCGTTACCGCCAGTTCCATCAGTTTGGGGTAGAAACCTTTGGTGTGGCAAGTGCCGACATGGACGCCGAAGTGATCCTGATGACTGCGCGCCTGTGGCAGCAGTTTGGTATCAGTGAATTTGTTCGCCTGGAACTCAACTCTCTGGGCTCAAATGAAGCACGCGCAACCTATCGTGATGCCTTGATTGCGTTTCTTGAACAGCACGAAGCGGATCTGGATGAAGATTCAAAGCGCCGCATGCATAGCAATCCGTTACGTGTGTTGGACAGCAAAAACCCAGACGTGCAGGCCATTTTGGTTAACGCGCCAAAACTGTCTGAATATCTGGACGAAGAGTCGCGTGAACATTTTGCAAATTTATGTGAACGTTTAGACGCTGCTGGCGTCGAATACCAGGTTAATGAAAAACTGGTACGCGGCCTGGATTATTATAACCGCACCGTATTCGAATGGGTAACGGACAGCTTAGGCGCTCAAGGTACTGTGTGTGCCGGTGGGCGTTATGATGGGTTGGTAGAGCAGGTTGGTGGTAAAGCGACGCCGGCTGTAGGCTTTGCTATGGGCATGGAGCGTCTTGTACTGATGTTACAAGAGCTCGAGCGTATTGGCACATTACGCCGTAATGCCGATGTGTTTGTTGCAGCGATGGGCGAACAAGCTGGCATTCAGGCGCCGGTCATTGCGCAACAACTACGCAGTGAAATCCCGGGCTTGCGCGTACTGGTCAATGCCGGTGGCGGCAACTTCAAAAAACAACTGAAACGTGCGGATAAGAGCGATGCACAAGTTGCCCTGATTTTTGGCGAAGATGAATTGGCCGAAGGTAAGGTGACAGTTAAGTATCTCCGTGAACACAAAGAACAAGTTACCCTGACACTGGCAGAGGCAAAAAGCCTGTTGTCGGCGTTAGTGGATTAAGCGCCCTAGCGCAGTAAAGTCAGGCCAGTTATCTGAAAAGGGGCTGGCTTTACGCTATTAATAAAGAGGTCAGAATGGAAATTTATTCAACAGAAGAACAACAAGCCGAAGCAATAAAACGATTTTTCCGTGAAAATGGAACATCTTTGATCATTGGCGCAGTGCTGGGCCTGGGTGGTCTGTATGGTTGGAAAGCATATAACCAGCATCAAATTGACACCGCAGAAGCAGGTTCTGAAGCCTATAACCAGTTGGTTGATAGTGGTGACGTTCTGACCAAAAGCGATGACTTTTTAGCAACGAATGGTGAGTCGAGCTATGCGGTACTGGCTGCGTTTGTGGCGGCAAAAGAAGCCGTTGAACAAGGCAAACTGGAGGTTGCACAAGAGAAGCTGAGCTTCGCTGCAAACACAGTTAAATCACCAGAATTAAAAGCGACCGCTTATCTGCGTCTGGCTCGAGTACAGGCTGCTCGTGAAGATTATAGTGCGGCGCTGGCAACGCTTGGCAACCCGATGCCAGAGAGCTTTGCTGCTCAGGTAGCCGAGGTGAAAGGTGATGTACTGCTAGCGCAAGGTAAGAAAGAGGCTGCGCGTGATGAGTATCAAAAAGCAGTGACTGCCGGTGGCAGTGATAATAACCCACTGCTACAAATCAAACTGGACGATCTGGCTAGCACAGCAGCACTGTAAGGAGTCGCCATGAAGAAGTTGACTATGGCCTCATTGGCGCTATGTATGGCGTCATTGCTGGGATGCTCCTCAAGTGATGATGAAGAGGAACTGGTGTTACCTGAAATTGTAAACCAGTTTGAAACCGACGTTGTCTGGCAGGAATCTATTGGCGATGGCGTTGAGCATTATTTCTCGCGTCTGACACCCACCTTTTATCAAAGTACGGTTTACGTAGCAGAACGAAATGGTCTGGTTGCAGCGCTAGATAGCAGCAGCGGCGATACGCTGTGGGAAGTTGATACGCGTGAAAACCCGGCTTTTTGGCCGTGGGAAGACGATGACACAGCTAAGCTTTCAGGTGGTATTTTGCAGGCCTACGGTAAGCTGTATATTGGCTCTGAGCATGGTGAAGTGATTGCTTTGGACCGTGAAACCGGTGAAGTCGTTTGGCGTAAGGCGGTGCCGGGAGAGGCGCTTTCTACCCCAGCTGCCGGAGATGGTTTGGTTTACGTTAACCTTGGCTCAGGAAAACTTCTGGCGTTACACCCGGACACTGGTGAGGAGCGCTGGCAGTTTGAACAAGAAGTGCCGGCTCTGACATTACGTGGTCTGAGTTCACCTACGTCAGCAAATGGTGGCGTGTTGGTTGGTGAAGAAAGCGGCAAGTTATCGGTGCTGATTGCTGAGAATGGCTTCATGGCCTGGAGTACGGACATTGCTCTGGCAAAAGGTGCTTCTGAGTTTGAGCGCCTGGTTGACGTGGACACTAAGCCTGTGGTCGTTGGTAGTACCGTGTATACCATCGCCTACAATGGTAAACTGGCCGCATTGGACGTGCGTAACGGCAATGTGCTTTGGGATCGTGAGTACAGCAGTTACCGTGACCTCAGTATTGAGCTGAATACCATTTATTTGGTAGATAGCGAAGGCGTACTCTATGCTCTAGATAGAGAGTCGGGCATTGAGCGTTGGAGCCAGTCAGCGTTACGTGGTTGGTATCTGACGACGCCAGCAGTGGCTGGTAATTATCTGGTGGTGGGTGATCAGGAAGGTAATCTGCATTGGCTGGATAAACAAACAGGTCAACTGGTTTCTCGTGAAGAGTTTGATAGTTCAGGTTTTTTTGTCGAGCCTATTGTGGTAGATGATACCTTGATCTTGTACACCCGCGATGGTGAAGTCAGTGCGGTAAAAATTCCGTAACCACCATATGCTGAATGAATAGAAGTAAGGCTTCGCGGTGCGAAGCCTTTTGTTGTTTTTAAAAGAGGTAGTCTATGCTTCCTGTGATCGCTCTCGTCGGGCGACCCAATGTGGGGAAATCCACTTTATTTAACCGTCTGACCCGCACGCGTGATGCGTTAGTGGCGGACTTTCCGGGCCTGACACGTGACCGTAAATATGGCCAGGCAAATTATGATGGCTATGAGTTTATCGTGGTCGATACCGGCGGTATTGATGGCAGTGAAGAAGGCATCGAAACGGAAATGGCAGAGCAGTCTTTGCTGGCTATTGAAGAGGCTGATGTGGTGCTGTTTCTGGTCGACGCCCGTGCAGGTATGACTGCTGCGGACCAGGCCATCGCACAACATTTGCGTAAGCAACAGAAGAAAAGCTTTGTCGTGGCCAATAAAACAGACGGCATCGACGCAGACTCTAACTGTGCTGAGTTTTACCAGTTAGCGCTGGGTGAGGTGTATCACATTGCTGCTGCACACGGCCGTGGTGTTACACAGCTACTCGAAGCGACTTTGGGTCCGGTGATTGCAGAGCTGGCCTCAGAGGAAGATGAAATTGAGCAGGACGATGAGCTGCTGACTGAGCTTTACCTGGAAGGGGAAGAAGCGCCGGAAGAGGGTAAAACGGGTTTTGAAGACAAACCCATAAAACTGGCGATCATCGGCCGCCCCAATGTGGGTAAGTCAACACTAACTAATCGTATCCTCGGTGAGGAGCGTGTAATTGTGTACGATATGCCGGGCACGACGCGTGACTCAATCTATATCCCGATGACCCGCAATGAGCGTGACTATGTGCTGATAGATACCGCAGGTGTCCGTAAGCGCAAGAAAGTGAGCGATGTGGTCGAAAAGTTTTCAGTGATTAAAACGCTAAAAGCCATTGAAGATGCCAATGTCATTCTGTTAGTGATCGACGCACGAGATGGTATCTCAGATCAGGACCTCAGTCTGCTGGGCTTTGCCCTGAATGCGGGTCGTTCTTTGGTGATCGCAGTGAATAAATGGGATGGTCTGGATGACTACGTGAAAGAGCGTATTAAGTCTGAACTGGATCGTCGCCTTGGCTTTATTGATTTTGCCCGTCTGCACTTCATTTCGGCGCTGCATGGCACCGGGGTTGGCCACCTGTTTGAATCTGTTGAAGAAGCCTATGAATCGGCAACCAAGCGTGTTAGTACAGCTATGCTGAGACGTATCATGGATATGGCGCAGGCCGATCACCAGCCTCCTTTGGTACGCGGTCGCCGGGTTAAGCTGAAATATGCCCATGCCGGTGGTTATAACCCGCCGCGTATTGTGATCCATGGTAACCAGGTGCATGACTTACCTGACAGTTATAAGCGCTATCTGATGAATTACTATCGTAAGGCGCTAAATATCATGGGAACGCCGATTAAAATCGAGTTCCGTGAAGGGGATAACCCGTACTCTGGCCGCACCAACAAAATGACCCTGTCGCAGAAGCGAAAACTCAGGGCATTTACGAAAGAACAAAAGAATAAGCAGTAATTGCTTGATAAGAGGGCGCCTACGGCGCCTTTTTTATTGCTCGTCTCAACTCTGCCCGGATCCTAAATCGGTTTACGCTGAACGAAAAATATGCTTTATTTATATTTATTTAGCTTGAAATTTAGCCATGCAGTTTCTGAAAACCGTGATCTACGTCGACAGTGTTGAAGAGGTACTGGACTTTTACTATCAGGCCTTTGGGCTCAGTGCCTGTGGTCTCAGCGAGGACGGAGACTATGGAGAACTGGACACCGGACAGGTGTTACTTGCTTTTGCTACGCACCCGGTTGCACAGGCGCAATTTAAACAAAGCTACATTCGTAGCCAACCTAAGCAGCCTGCGCTGGGCTTTGAGTTAACTTTGGGGTGTGAGAATGTTGCAAAGAGCTATGACAAAGCCGTGGCAGCGGGCGCAGAGCCGTTGTCGCCGCCGACTTTAAAGGGGGAGCACACACAGGCGTATGTGCGCTCAATTGAAGGCACCTTAGTGGCGCTGATCAGCGTAGCATAAAGTGCTTATTCTGACAGAGCACGGGCCAGACCAACCGGCTCGATCTCTGTACACACGTTGTCATCATTCCAGTTAAGACCCAGCAGGGCGTTATCGTCGCGTAAATCTTCAATCCATTCGTCAAGCAACTCATCCAGCGCGATGGCAATGGGTTTAAAGTCTGCCCACTCGTCACGGCACTGTGCCTGAGCGTTCTCTTCATTATCCCATAGTAGCAATACGTCCGACTCTTCAAACTGATTTGAGTCAACCACAACCAGGCCGCCGTCATCTGAGCCTAGTGCCCAAACTTGCTCTTGCTCTTTCGCTGTCACGACAAAATTGACTACTTCCGATTCTAATTCGATGTCACTCATGGTGTATTTCCATAGTTATCGAGCTTATACCAATTTCACTTAATATCTGTTCAATTTAAAGGAGCAAATACGACGCTAACGGCGTTAAAAATTTCTCATTAGAACCTTGACCTAAGGTACGAGTTCGCAAATTTTTGCCTTGTTATCGACCCTATTTTCTCGCTTCAAAATAGAACCCTTAATTAAGCAAATTGGTATTATGCTCTGGGATCTGTAAGACGTGCCTCATCTTGAGGCTGCCATTGGTCATAAAACTGCTCCAGAGCGGTGTACGGCGTTAAGTCGAACAAGTTTCTGAAGCGGATCCAATCCAGCAGGCAGTATAAACTGATCTGAAGATACTCGCAGTTTAAAAATACAGTTTCATGACAGCTTTGATCCAGTACGCGCAAGGTTTCAGCTATTCGCCCGCGCTGCAGGTTAAAAAACAGCTTGTCATCCTGAATATCAAATTCTGAACGCTGGCAAAGCAATAGCTCTACCAGTGAATCGTTACAGGCATTGATGATAGTGAGCAGGTTTTCCTGTGCCCAATTGAGATGAGGCAAAGAAAACTTTTGTTGCAGGTAACGGGCAATGACGTTGGAATCCAGGACCGCCTGATCATCAGCAAGCAGAAACGGCAGTTTACGTGCCGGATTGTGCTGGTGAAGGATAGCCCTACCTTCCTCACTAAAGATGTCCAGTTTGCGATAGTCCAGGGTAATGTCGTGGCGAAGACAATAAATGCGGATGCGCCTGACATACGGAGATGTATCCGAGCCATATAAGATCATCACTCAATCCTTATGTTGTGGTTAGATGCGCAATGACTATAGCATTACTTAAAGCAATCCACATTAATACATAACCACTTGGAGAGATTATACCAATTTCACTTAATACCTGGTCTATTTGAAGGAGCAAATAGGACGCTAACAGCGTTAAAAATTTCTCATTTAGAACCTTATACCTAAGACATAGGTTCACAAATTTTTGCCTCGCCTACATGGATGTAGGTGCCTCAGCGATAGCAGGACGCGAGAGCGGTGTTATCGACCCTATTTTCTCGCCTCAAAATAGATCACTTAATTAAGCAAATTGGTATTAAATCTGCTGATAACAGTGTTAAATATTCCTCATTTAGAACAATTAAATAGCGAAATTTTTACCTCGTTATCGCCGAGATTTACTCGTCTCAAGAATGATGTGGATTGGTATTAAAAATAGGTAGGAACGGGGCTGGATAGATCCGAGAGGGCATAGGCAAAGCTACCGACAGAGACATACTGCCAGTAGCAAACGTGGTTTAATCGACCCGGCTGGTGACTTCAAGCAGGTGATAACCAAACTGCGTCTGAACCGGTCCCTGCACCTCATTGAGTGGTGCCGAAAATACCACTTTGTCGAACTCAGGTACCATCATGCCAGGTCCGAACTCACCCAGCTCACCCCCATCCTGTCCAGACGGGCAACTGGAATATTGTTTTGCGATCTCGGCAAAGTCTTCACCTGCTGCAATACGTTGCTTAAGTTCAAGGCATTGAGCTTCGTTATCGACTAATATGTGTCTTGCGCTGGCTAGTGTCATTATCTCTCCATGGATGGGTTAATTATTGCTCATACATTATTCTAATATACTTAGATTTAAAGCGCATTATTTAAGATCAAGTTCTTTTTCGATGGCCGCTATCATAGGCTCTGACATCGGTTTGGTGCGGCTATTGAACTGCTGGATTGTTTTGCGATCAGCCGAGATTAGATATTTGTAGAAATTCCACATGGGCGCACCGCTTTGTTCGCCTAAGTGTTGAAACACCGGGTTGGCATCGTCGCCGCGCACGGCACCTGTTGCCATCATAGTAAAGGTGACGCCGTAGTTGATAAAGCAAACCTCAGCCGTATCTTTTTCGTCGTTTTCTTCCTGAAAGAAGTCGTCAGACGGAAACCCAAGTACCACCAGACCTTTGTCGGCATAAGCTTTGTGCAGTTTTTCCAGGCCATCGAACTGACCTGTAAACCCACAGTTACTGGCGGTATTGACGACTAATAATGGTTTCCCCGCAAAAGCGCATAAGTCGACGGTGTCTTTTGATCTGAGTTTTCTGAATTCATAGCCGGTAAAATCATCACAGGCCTTACTTTTGGTGAAATCTGGTGTCTCGCTGGCATACGCGCCGTTGCTGGCAAGCAGTGCCATGGATATCAGTAGTGGTTTTATCATCGGGGGCTCCCTGAAACGGTTTTAAACTCAATGCCTGAGTATACGTGGCACGAACGTGGTCAGTTCACAGTGTAACCGCTGCGCGTTGCGATTCAACCTGCGTGCATTTCGGATTAGCGATTTTTGACTAAACTGAATGCTAGCGGTTACAACAAGTAACGCCGTAAATTGGTTTACCACAGCAGGATTTAGTTATGGAAAACAACAAGGTATTAATTATCGATAGCAGCAGTGTGCTGGCTATGAGACTGAAGGTATTATTTGAATTATTGGGCTGTGAGGTGGTGCATTTACATTTTCAGATGCTGCACAAAGTTCAGGATTTCTTTGCGTATCATGTTGTCGCCATTGCCCATGGACTGCCGGATAGCACCTTTGATGCTTTGTCTGCGTTAAAAGATCACGACCGTCTAATCTTGCTCGCGCCCAAGCCAGAAAACTCTGAGCATGTTGATGCATTCAGCCGCTTAAATCGAATGCTGTGCAATGCCATCGTGATCTACCCATTTTTTGGCAATAAAGAAATCACGGGTTTGCTTGAACGGGTGCTTGAAACGGGTGATCATGACCGACTTGAACTGCCGAAAATCCTACTGGTGGATCATCGAGAAGACCGTCTGAGGCGTTTGACGGCCAGCCTGCGTGGCGCGCAACTGACAGTCGTAACTGCACACTGCATTACTGAGGCAATGCAACAGGCAACCACCCATGATATTGACTTATTGATTTGTGATTTCAACCTGGCGCAGGGGAGTGGTCTGGATGTCTTCAAGAAGGTACGACAGATCCACCGTGATGCACGCTGCTTGTTGATGACCTCGCGGCAAAATCAGGTGGATATGATGGAAGCCATCCGTCAGGGCGTTGAAGATGTATTAACTAAACCCATTGATGAGGGGGCGTTGTTGCAGTCGCTGCACAAACTCTGGCAAAGCGAGTTGTTACGTCGCCATAACCAAGAGTTGGTTGAACGGTTGCAGGATACGGTCGACGCCCTCATTGAGCGAGATAGTTTATTACGGGTGATTTATAAGCACACACCCGATCCCATCATGTTGTTTAATCTCGATGGTTTTGTGATTGAGGCCAATGATGGTTGCACTTCTTTACTGCGACTACCGGGAGATCAGCTTCAACAACATTCCATTTTTGACCTGTTTGAACCTGCCTCTGTCACCGCATTAAAAGAAGCCATCAATAATGGTGGTGTATTGCGGCATTTTAATTGTGAGCTGGTGTTACCGCAAAAAGATGGGCCAAGTATTCCCTTGATGGGGACATTTATTGAGATTGACCATCACGGTGAAATTGCCTTGGCCGCGATTTTTAAGAACGTTGCCCAATTGAAACGCAAACAGCAACTACTTGAGGAGGCCAAAGAAGTACTGGAGGTAGAGGTTCAGGCGCGCACGGCACAACTCCAGGCGGCTAAAGAAGCCGCGGAAGCGGCGAATATCAGCAAATCTGAGTTTCTTGCTAATATGTCTCACGAACTCCGAACCCCCATGCACTCCATTTTGAGTTTCGCGCGCTTTGGGATTGATAAGTTGGCATGTGGTGAGGTACCGGTGAACAAGTTGGAGAAATACCTGTCACGGATCGAGACCAGTGGCGAACGCCTGTTGTTACTGCTGAACAATCTGCTCGACTTGTCTAAATTGGATGCTGGTCGTTTTCCCTTTAACCCTGCACCGCACAATCTGCTCACTTTAATACACACCGCAAAAGAAGATGTGTCGGGTCTGGCGATGGCGCGGCATATTCACATCGAGCTTCAAGTACAAGAAGATAACATTGTGCTGTGTTGTGATGCTGAGCAGCTGACCCAGGTGATGAGAAACTTGTTGGGTAACGCGTTGAAGTTCAGTCCTGAGCATAGCGAAGTGACCGTCACGGTTACGCTTAACGCGGGATATGTCCATATTTTGGTGCGGGACAAGGGCGTTGGCATACCTGAAGATGAACTGGAGCATATATTCGATAAGTTTGCCCAAAGCAGTAAAACTAACAGTGGGGCTGGCGGAACCGGGTTGGGGTTGGCCATTTGCAAAGAATTTGTATTGCTGCATAAAGGCTGTATTTATGCCGAAAACAACCCGGAACAGGGCGCTTGTATTCATATTGAGCTGCCAATTTAGCGGGATCACTAGCGCCATGGGTGATCCCTGTCTATAACTAAATTAAAGCTGTCATTGCGGGGACATTTCTCACGTTTGAAGGTGTGTTTGCAGATGATGGTGCTTTGGCAACGGAAAAGGAACTGAGAAATGGCATTGCAACGAATCCTGGCGGTGGATGACGAACCTTTCAACCTCGAAATCATCGAAGAAATACTTGAAGACCTCGACTTTGAATTACTGACTGTAACCAGTGGGCAGGAATGCCTGGATGTTATTGAGGATTTTGCGCCTCAGGTTGTATTGCTGGATGTCAGCATGCCGCAGATGAATGGGTATGAGGTATGTAAGAAGATCAAAGCCAATCTGGAAACGCAGAACATCATTGTGATGTTTGTGTCGGCACGAGGATCGGTTGAAGAGCGCATGGAAGGCTACGCAGTTGGTGCGGAGGATTACATCGTTAAGCCGTTTGGCCACAGTGAATTAAAAGCCAAGTTGCTTAATTTAGGGCAGATGTTGCTGGAGCGTGATATCCTGGAGCAGCAGGTCGAAGACGCAACTTCCACGGCGTTCAATGCCATGGCGACCAGCAGTGAAATGGGATTTATCGTCAGTTACATTGAACAGATCGGTGTCATTGATGACATTCAGGCGTTAGCAAAGGCTCTGATCCAGTGTCTCAGTAATTTAGGGTTAAGCTGCAATATTGAGTTTCGGGTCGATGAGCAGCGTCATCATTTTGCCACTGCGGGACTGTGTTCCCCAATTGTGCTGGAGTTGTTTGAAATATTGCGTTCGAAGGGCCGTTTGCATGAGTTTACCAGCCGGATCCTGGTGAACTACAATCTGGTGAGTGTGCTGATCCTGAACATGCCCTCAGAAGACGCGGACAAACACGGTCGGCTCAGAGATCATATTTGTTTTATCGCCAGTGTGACTGAGCAGCAGTTGCTGGCGATTCTGACCCGTAAACAGTTGCTGTCTCAGCAAGCTGAGCTCAATGATGCTATTTCTATGATCCACAGTAAGTTCACCGGATTGTTGGCTTTGCTCAACAACAACCGCTCTCAGAATGAATCCATCTTTCGCCGTCTTCAGGAGGTGTTTGAGCAGCGGATCCCAACCATGGGGTTGGATGAGGATCAGGAAGTATTCATTTATCAGCATGTCGACGAAGCCATTCAGGGTTCAATTGCCAGGGAAGAAGCGATTATGCAGGTGCGCGAAGCGTTTACTGAAATTGAAAGCGATTTGTCATTACTCAGCTCTGCAGGAAAGCATGCTGAATAGCTGAATAGCTGAATAGCTGAATAGCTGAATAGCTGAATACGTGTTGTCACCGCAATCTTTGAGGTGTAATCGCGGTTAAAAACACAGCAGGAGGCCAATGTTGATTCACATGATTAAGCGTCCCGAGGCAGGCCTTTTTCGATGATCCGGATCAGCCGGGCGTTTTTACGCTGTTGCTCGGTGCGTTTGGTGCGCTGTTGTGCCAGGGCCCAAGTTATATGCTCTTTGACAAGATCTGAGGCCGACTCCAGGCGTGCTTCAAGTACCTGGATTATCTGTTCGTCAGGCTCTGCATTGCCTAATCCAACGGCTAAGTTCCGTAGCCAGCGTTCATGGCCAATACGGCGAATGGGGCTGCCTTCAGTGTTTTTTAGAAAAGTTGCTTCGTCCCACTGAAAAAGTGTCAGCAGCTCCTGATCTTTGAGTTGCTGACGGGGATGAAAATCCTGCTCATCGGTAAGCTGGCCGTAGCGGTTCCACGGACACACCAGCTGACAGTCGTCACAGCCGTATACCCGGTTGCCCAACAGTGGGCGGTATTGTTCGGGGATCGGACCCAGTAATTCTATTGTCAGGTAAGAAATACATTTGCGGGCATCTACTACATAAGGTTCTACAATGGCTCCGGTCGGGCAAAGTGTGATACAGGCGTTGCACTTGCCACAGCCTTCTTCCTGAGGATTGTTATCAACTGGCAGGGGCAAATCCACAAACAGCTCACCAAGAAAAAACCACGAGCCGGCTTGTTTGTGGATCAGCAAGCTGTTTTTGCCACGCCAGCCGAGTCCGGCTTTTTCTGCCAACTGTCGCTCCAGCACTGGCGCTGAATCGACAAAGGGACGAAAGCCAAACTGACCGACGTCCTGTTCAATGCGCTGGCCGAGTTTCTTTAATCGGTTGCGGATCACTTTGTGATAGTCCCGGCCCAGTGCATAACGACTGATGTAGGCGGTTTGTTTATTGTTGAGCGCGCGGGCGAAACTGGCATCGGGTGGCAGGTAGTTCATTTTCACCGAGATCACTCTTTGAGTGCCTGGCACAAGCTCTGCAGGGCGGGCACGCTTCATACCATGTGCTGCCATGTATTCCATCTCGCCATGATAGCCATTATCAAGCCAACGCTGTAGCTGCGCTTCATGCTCGCTGAGGTCTATGTCGGTAATGCCGACTTCAGCAAAGCCAAGTTCTTTGCCCCAAAGCTTAATTTTTTGCGCAAGTTCAGTATAGTTAATATCAACAGAAGAATGAGTAGTGGTTGTCACGGAATGTCTATATCACAAGCAAAATACCTGACTAATTTACCACAAGTTGCCTATACGGCCCAAGCGGTACAAATGAATGAAGCCGAAGCCGCGCGTCTTGCGGGCACCACATTAAGTGCCTTGATGCAGCGCGCGGGGGCTGCCTTATTTGATTACGTCAGTAGCCTGGCACCGAGTGGCCCAATATTAGTTCTCACGGGCAAGGGCAATAACGGGGGCGATGGTTATGTTCTTGCGCGTTTGTGTCATCAGGCCGGTATGAGGGTTGAAGTACTGGCCTTGTTCGATCCGCAGCAACTTCAGGGGGATGCGCATGAGGCGTACCGGGATTATCTGAGCAGTGGCGGTGTCGTGCTGGATAGCATGCAACCAGACAGTGCGCCGGGTTTAATCGTCGATGCTGTCTTTGGCAGTGGCTTTCGTGGCCAGTTGCCCGAGAACGTTGCTGCGGTATTTCGACGCTTTGCTCAGAGCTCGGTACACCGGCTTGCCGTTGATATCCCCAGCGGTGTCAATGGCTCAACCAGCGAAGTTGCCTGTGATGCCTTTATTGCTGATGCCACGATGACTTTCATTGCGCTAAAGCAAGGGCTATTAAGTGGTTCAGCCAAGCGCCATACCGGCAGTGTGTATCTGGCACCGTTAGGGGTCGGTCAAGAGTTTGCTCAATTGGTATGTCCCTCAAGCCATTACTTTAGTGCAGAAACGTTACTGGCAAAGCGCCCTGTGCGGCCCATTGATACGTATAAAAACCGCTGTGGTCACGTTTTATTGATTGGCGGCGGTCCGGGGATGGCTGGCGCGATACGTTTGGCTGCCGAAGCCTGTTTACGCGCTGGCGCAGGCCTGGTGAGTGTGGCAACACACCCGGACAATCAGGCCATGGTCCTGCAAGGCCGTTATGAACTTATGGTGCATGGTGTTGCAAACGCCCAAGAGTTGACGCCTTTACTGGACAAGGCCGATACGCTGGTGATTGGCCCAGGGTTAGGCCAGTCAGAATGGGCACAGGCGCTATTCGAGGCTGTACGCTCGTGTGAGCAACATGTTGTTGTCGACGCTGATGGGCTGAATTTACTGGCGAGCCAGCCTATGCAGTGGCAAAATGCGATTTTGACCCCGCATTGGGGAGAGGCGATGAGACTCAGCTCTGCCGTTACAACAGACGCTAAAACCCTTGGTCGCTTCGATATGAGTAATGCACTTGCTCAGCATTATCTTGCCTGTGTGGTACTCAAAGGGCCTGGGACTTTGGTTCAGCAGGCAAAGCGAATAAATATCAATCGCTCGGGATGTGCAGCCATGGCCAGTGCTGGGATGGGCGATGTATTATCTGGTATAATTGCGGCTTTGTTAGCGCAGGGCCTGAGTAAATTTGATGCGGCTATGTTAGCGGTGTATATTCATGGTCTTGCGGCTGAAAAAGCGGCACATGACGGCGCGCATGGGTTGCTGGCAAGCGATTTATTTGTCCATATTAGAGGTATTATCGGATGAGTGTCGATATGACATTAGAAATTGATCTGGCTGATGAAGCCGCAACCATTGCCCTGGGAAGCCAGCTGGCCACATTGATTGATTCGGGGGCGGTATTCTATTTGCATGGTGATTTGGGCGCCGGCAAAACAACACTGACACGTGGTATTGTGCAGGGGTTGGGCCATCAGGGAAATGTAAAAAGCCCGACCTATACCTTAGTTGAACCGTATGAGTTGGGTGAGATCAGTATTTATCACTTTGACTTGTATCGTTTGGGGGACCCTGAAGAGCTTGAGTTTATGGGGATCCGGGATTATTTTGCACCGCACGCTGTGTGCATTGTCGAGTGGCCTGAAAAAGGCGCAGGCGTGATCCCAACAGCAGATATGGACATTGATTTGGCCTATCATGGTGCAGGGCGCCGTGCGGTATTAAGGCCACATACAGAACGAGGAAAGCAGCTTGCTGAAGCTATAAGTCGATATGCGTAGTGCGATAATAAGAATTAGCTTTACCCTGTTTGCGCTGAGCGTGTTATTACTCGCCAGTGCTGCGCAGGCAAAAAACAAAATCAACGGTGTGCGTGTCTGGCCTTCACCCGAAAGCACGCGCGTTGTGTTTGATTTGTCTGAAAAACCAGAATACAGCTACTTTATGCTGAAAAACCCGCTACGACTGGTGATCGATCTGGAAAATACCAGTAAGCTCAAGCAACTGCCTACCTTGCCTAAAGAACACAAGATTGTTCAAAAACTTCGCTACAGTCAGGCAAAGAGTCGCAACAGTACCCGAGTGGTGATGGAGTTAAGCCGGGCTGCCAAACCCGTCATTTTTGCGCTTGCGCCTACCGGACCGTATAAAGATCGTCTGGTGGTGGACCTGTATGGTCAGCAAAAGAGCCTTTATGCCAGTAAATCCACGCAAAGTAAGAAGCGTGAGCTGGCGAAAGACAGAGATATCATTATAGCCATTGATGCCGGGCATGGTGGGGAAGACCCCGGTTCCATTGGGCCTGCTGGCACCTATGAAAAAAACGTTACATTGCCAATCGCCAAACGACTTGCTCGCCTGATCGATAAGGAGCCGGGCATGCAGGCGCGTCTGACCCGCACGGGTGATTATTATATTAAGCTGAACACACGTACTGCACGGGCCAGAGAGCGTCAGGCAGACTTTTTTGTGTCTATTCACGCCGATGCGTTTTCACGTCCAGAGCCGAGAGGTGCGTCGGTATGGATCCTATCGTTACGCCGCGCCAATTCTGAAGTGGGTAAATGGCTGGAAGACAAAGAAAAGCACTCTCAGTTGTTAGGGGGAGCGGCGGATGTGATTAAAGACACTGCCAACGAAAAGTACCTGGCGAAAGCACTGCTAGATATGTCGATGGATCATTCGATGAAAACCGGTTTTAAGGTGGCCGAGGAGGTCGTTGGTGAGCTGAAGAAGGTTACTAAGTTACATAAAAAACGCCCTCAGGCGGCAAATTTTGGGGTGCTGAAGTCACCGGATATACCCTCAATTTTGGTCGAAACCGGATTTATTTCCAACCCACAGGAAGAAAAGCAGCTCAAAACCAGCTATCACCAGCAACGCCTTGCAAACGCGATATTTAAGTCAATTAAGCGTTACTATCAGCAAAATCCGCCGGACAACACCTTGTTTGCGAGCCTGAAAAACAATAAGCCGCTGCGCCATAAGGTACAACGGGGAGAATCACTGAGTGTGCTGGCCGCGCGTTATGGCACAACGGTGTCAGCGCTTAAAAAGGCAAATCGCTTGACTAAGAATACCTTGTATATAGGTCAGGTACTGACCATTCCGAAGGCGTAAACTGTGAGCATTGAAATTTTACCAGCCAGGCTGGCCAACCAGATAGCTGCAGGTGAGGTGGTTGAGCGTCCCGCGTCAGTGGTCAAAGAGCTGGTTGAAAACAGCATTGATGCCGGTGCGACACGCATTCAGATAGACATAGAGCGTGGCGGCCATAAACTGATCCGGATCCGGGATAATGGTGCTGGAATCGTCAAAGATGAATTGACTTTGGCGTTGTCCCGTCACGCAACCAGTAAGCTGAAAACTCTGGACGACCTGGAGTGTATTGCTTCACTGGGGTTTCGTGGTGAAGCCCTGGCTTCAATCAGCTCGGTATCGCGGCTAACTCTGAGCTCCAAGCCAGCAGAGCAGGAAACGGCTTGGCAGGCATTTGCCGAGGGTCGTGATATGACGGTTCAGATCCAACCAACAGCACACCCCAATGGCACCACTATTGAAGTGAAGGATCTGTTCTTTAATACGCCGGCGAGGCGTAAGTTTTTGCGTACTGAAAAAACTGAATTCAGCCATATTGATGAGCTGATCAAACGCATTGCATTGAGTCGCTTTGACCTGGCTTTGACGCTCACTCATAACCAGAAAGTGATCAGACAGTTTCGTGCCCGGCCTGATCCATACAGCGTAGAGCGAGTTGCTCAGGTTGCCGGTAAAATCTTTGCACAACAAGCAAGTTTTGTTGAGTCTGGCCATGATGGCCTGAAGTTGTATGGCTGGGTCCTGCCAGTGGGCAGCAGTAATCAAACTCAGTACACTTACGTGAATGGCCGCATGATGCGAGATAAGCTCATTTTGCATGCTATTCGACAAGCGTTTGAAGAAACCGCTGGGGCCGTTGATACACCCGGGTTTGTGATTTATCTGGAGTTGGATCCCACTCAGGTTGATGTCAATGTACATCCGGCTAAGCATGAAGTGCGCTTTCATCAGGCCCGGCTGATCCATGACTTTATCGTACAGGCTGTGAAACAGGTGGTGCTCAGTGAGTCCCCGGAATTACCTTTACCGGTGGCCGAGCCTCAGCTGGCGACCAACGTTATAAATGACGCTCAAGAACCCCTCAGCCCGCCGGTGTCTGAACAGTTTACTTTACAGGATACACGTCAACACCAGGCATATCGCTCGCCGTTACAGAGTGACTATGGATCGGTGCAAGATAGCGCTCTGGCTCCTGTTTCAGGAGCTGGCTCCGCAACGTTTACGGCCAACCCTGGTTATCGTAGTGGTGCGAAAAGCAGCAACAGTTCAGGCTCTGCTAAGTCCCGGCAAGTTAATGTAAACGAGCTATATCAGGGGATGGCTACGGTTGCTGATATGCCGCAGCTGGCACCTGTGGTAGACGAGCAGATAAAACCACAGCGCACAGAAGTAACCCGTTTTCTTGTCTTGGCTGAAGGAGCCGTGCTTTTTACTCAGGAAGGTGAGCTCAGGCTGGGGCACTGTCGAGATGGTCTGATTGAGGCCTGGCAGGCGCAAATTGAGCAAGATGGTACCTTACAGGGCAAAGCCTTGTTGTTGCCGGTGCGCGTTAACCTCAGTGCGGAGGAAATTGCGAGCGTGGTAGCGCAGGAATCCTGGCTGACATTATTGGGCTTTGCTATTCAGGCACATGAGCGTTATGTGATGATTAAAAAGCTGCCGCTAAGTTTATACAGCCTGGACGTGCCACAGTGCCTTGAAAAGGTACTGAGTGTTTGCGCAATGAAGGAGCAGACACTGGATGCCTGGTTAAACTGGCTACAAGTAACCACCCCCGCAGGATATTTTTATTCGCAACACTTTGCGGCAGTGGCAGAAAAAATCATAAAAAATGGCAGAAGCTGTGCTCAAATTGAGGCAAAAGCGGTTACAATAGATCAAAGCAAGTTATCAAGCTTGTCCCAACAAGAACAGTGAGTTCTTGTCCTGTCTGCAACCGCTGAACGGTTGCAGCACCAACAGCAGTAGAGAAACAGCGTGCAAGCAAAACCCGTTATTACCTTGATGGGGCCAACCGCCGCCGGTAAAACCGCGTTGGCCATTGAGCTCTGTCAACAATTAAACAGTGAGATTATCAGTGTGGACTCTGCACTGGTCTATAAAGGTATGGACATAGGTACTGCGAAGCCTGATGCTGCTGAGCAGGCCATGGCGCCGCATCACCTGATCGATATACTGGATCCGGCTGAGAGTTATTCTGTTGCAGATTTTCGACGTGATGCCATTGCCTGTATCGATCGTCTGCACCAGCAAGGTAAAGTGCCTGTGTTGGTTGGTGGTACTATGATGTACTTTAAAGGGCTGATCGAGGGGTTGTCACCCTTACCGGAAGCCTGTCCAAAAGTGCGCGAAACACTGGAACAAGAGGCAAACGCACAGGGCTGGCCTGCTTTACATGCGCAGCTGACGGAGATAGACCCACAAGCGGCGAGCAAAATCAGTGAAAACGACTCACAGCGGATTAATAGAGCGCTGGAAGTCTATCGTCTGACAGGCAAAACGATGACGGAATTGCAAAAAGCCAAACAAGCGCCTTTGCCTTATCAGTTTCACCAGTTTGCAATTGCTCCGAAGGATCGTAAGATACTGCACGAAAGGATAGAAAAAAGATTTAAAATAATGCTGGATCAGGGCTTTAAAAACGAAGTTTTGGCCTTATATCAGCGAGATGATTTGCATCCAGATTTGCCTTCCATTCGTTGTGTGGGGTATCGGCAGATGTGGGAGCATTTGGCTGGTGAGTGCGATTATGAAGAAATGCTCTTCAAAGGGATCGCAGCAACCAGGCAGTTAGCGAAGCGCCAATTAACTTGGTTACGTAGTTGGCCAGATGTCACCTGGCTTGAAACCGACGGGCAAGAAAACTTGCAACGTGTATTAAGTTCGCTAAGCTAATAGAGGTTGGGGCAATCTTTTTATTCAGATTACTTCAACTATCTCAACATAATAACACCTAGAACGAAGGATAAGAACATGGCAAAAGGCCAATCGTTACAAGACCCATTTTTGAATGTCTTACGTCGTGAGCGCATTCCCGTTTCCATCTTTTTAGTTAACGGTATCAAATTACAAGGCAAGATCCAGTCCTTTGATCAGTTCGTCATCTTGCTTGAAAACACTGTAAATCAAATGGTTTACAAACATGCCATTTCCACTGTGGTGCCTGCTCGTGCTGTAAATTTCCAGAACACTCAAGGTAATGACAGTGCAGATCATGGCGAAGATGGTAACTTTTAATCGTTTTTAGTCGATAGTAGGAGCGTAATGCTTGTTTGACCGTTATGAAGCCGGCGAACAGGCAGTCTTAGTACATATAGAGTTTCCGAATGAAGGAGATCGAGAAGATCTTCGCGAGTTGGAAATGCTAGTGTCTTCTGCTGGTGTTAGTTGTTTGACGGTTGTGCAAGGCAGCCGTCAGGCGCCTCACCCGAAATTATTTGTCGGGACGGGGAAAGCAGAAGAAATCGCTGAGATTGTCAGAACTCACAATGCAGATGTCATCATCTTTAATCATCAACTCAGTCCCTCTCAAGAGCGCAACTTAGAGCGTGTCTGCCGTTGTCGTGTATTAGATAGAACGACCTTAATTTTAGATATTTTTGCTCAACGTGCACGTACCCACGAAGGTAAATTGCAGGTTGAATTGGCGCAGCTACGGCATATTTCAACTCGCCTGATCCGCGGCTGGACTCACCTTGAAAGACAAAAAGGCGGGATAGGCTTGCGTGGGCCGGGTGAAACTCAGCTGGAAACTGACCGACGGTTACTCAGAGAGCGGATTAAAAGTATCCGTAAACGACTCGAAAAGGTAGCAACAGTGCGCGAGCAAGGGCGCCGTGCCCGCAGTCGTAATGAAATTCCGACGGTGTCGCTGGTTGGCTATACCAACGCGGGAAAGTCGACCTTATTTAACCATGTGACACATGCAGATGTGTATGCGGCTGATCAGCTCTTTGCGACTTTGGATCCAACACTAAGAAAGCTAGAGATAGCGGATGTTGGGCCGGTGATCTTTGCCGATACAGTTGGATTTATACGTCATTTACCTCACGACCTGGTTGCCGCATTTAAAGCTACTCTGACAGAAACACGAGAAGCAGATTTGCAGCTGCATGTCGTGGATGTGGCAGATCAGAGAAGAAAAGAAAATATAGAAGAGGTACAATCGGTCCTCAAAGAAATTGACGCCGATGAAATTCCTCAGCTGTTGGTTTACAACAAAATTGATCTGGTTGACGAGATCAACCCTAAAATAGACAGAGATGAGCAAGGTGTTCCGGTGCGCGTTTGGTTATCGGCTCACACTGGTGAAGGCAGTGAGTTGCTTGAACAGGCAATTTCAGAGTTGTTGGCGAAGAAGATTTTTGCTCATAAGCTCATTGTACCGCCGGCATTTGGCAAGTTACGTGGCGCTTTGTTCAACCTCAATGCGGTCAATGGCGAGTCTTATGATGAGGCCGGAAATTGGCTGTTGGATATCAGACTGCCGCAGGCTGACTGGGAAAGATTAAAGAAAGAGCAGGGGCAAGAAATAGAGCAATTTGTGGTTGGGGATTGAAAAAGCCGCATATCGCACGCATTTCTCTATTAGATCTCTGTGTTTTTTGTTAGATTTAGATTAATTCATTTTATAACAATGGAGTATAGCTATGGCCTGGAACGAACCGGGTAATAATGGCAATGATAACGACCCGTGGAAGAACCGCGGCGGTCGTGATCAGGGGCCACCTGACTTAGACGAGGTATTCCGCAAATTCAACAACAAGTTTGGCGGTATGTTTGGCGGTAAGCCAGGCAAAGGCGGTGGTATCGGCGGTGCCGGTACGGTATTTGTGCTGCTGATTGCTTTTGTTGTTTGGGCACTGAGCGGTATTTACACAGTGAAAGAAGCCGAACGTGGCATCGTGCTGCAATTCGGTGAATTTAACCGTATCGCCGAGCCGGGCCTGCGCTGGAAAATGACTTTCGTTGAGCGTGTTATCCCCATTGATATTGAAGCGGTTCGCTCACTGTCAGCATCCGGCTTTATGCTGACCGAAGACGAAAACGTGGTAAGTGTCGAGTTTGAAGTACAGTATCGAGTGGTTGATCCGACTTTGTATCGCTTCAGCGTAACCGATGCTGATCACAGCTTGCAGCAAGCACTTGATAGTGCATTGCGTTATGTTGTCGGTCACTCTCGCATGGACCAGGTCTTAACCACAGGTCGTGAGTTAGTGCGTCAGCGCACCTGGGATGAGCTAACCAAAATCATCGAACCTTATAATCTGGGCATTATCGTTACCGATGTGAACTTTAAAGACTCACGTCCACCTGCAGAAGTTAAAGATGCGTTCGATGACGCCATCGCAGCACAGGAAGATGAAGAACGTTTCATTCGTGAAGCAGAAGCCTATGCAAGAGAAATTGAGCCTCGTGCTCGTGGTCAGGTAACGCGTATGACTCAGGAGGCTGAAGGTTACAAAGAGCGTATCACACTGGAAGCACAGGGTGAGGTTGAGCGCTTTGAAAAACTGCTGCCGGAGTATCAGGCTGCCAAGCAGGTTACGCGTGAGCGTCTGTACATCGAAACCATGGAACAAGTGCTGGGTAACAGCTCTAAAGTACTGGTTGATGTAAAAGGCGGTAATAACATGATGTATCTGCCGTTAGATAAAATTATGCAGCAAGGTAAGCCGGGCTCTCAGGTCACCTTACCGAGCCAGAATGACATCAATCAGCTACGTCAGTCACTAGGTCAGTCACGCAACAGCACAGTTAACAGCAGTGATGATCGTTTTTCACGTGACCGTTTTAACAATGGTGGGAGGTAACTGATATGAAAAACATGACTGTCGTAGGATTGATCATTGCCGCATTTTTGGCTTTCTCATCGGTGTTTGTTGTCACAGAAGGGCAGCGCGCCATTGTTTTACTGTTCAGTAAAGTACAAAAAGACAGCCAGGATAACGCTGTGGTTTATGAGCCGGGTCTGCACCTGAAGGTGCCATTCTTCAGTCAGGTACGTCGTATTGATGCACGTATTCAGACGCTCGATGGTGCACCAGACCGGTTCGTGACCAGCGAGAAAAAAGACCTGATCGTTGATTCATTCGTGAAGTGGCGTGTGAACGATTTCTCCGCTTACTATCTGCGTGCCAGAGGTGATAAACAGTACGCTGAAACTCTGTTGAAGCAGAAAGTGAACAATGGTCTGAGAACCAACTTCGGTTCGCGTACCATTAAGGAAATCGTTTCGGGTGAGCGTAGTGAGCTGATGGAAGAAGCACTGGTACAGGCATCTGAAAGTGCCCAGGAACTGGGTATTGAAGTACTGGACGTGCGCGTGAAGCAAATTAACCTGCCGAATGAAGTTAGTAACTCTATTTTCCAGCGGATGCGTGCTGAACGTACAGCTGTTGCCAAAGAGCACCGCTCAGAAGGTCAGGAAAAGGCTGAAATCATTCGTGCTGAAGTTGACCGCCGAGTAACGGTTATGCTGGCAGATGCGGAACGTAATGCACGTGCCGTACGTGGTCAGGGTGATGCGCAGGCTGCGAAAATTTATGCTGACGCCTACAACAAAGACCCGGAGTTCTTCGGCTTTGTTCGCTCGCTGGAAGCATATAAAAATACCTTCACCAGCAAAGGTGATGTCATGGTATTGTCACCAGACAGTGAGTTCTTTGATTACATGAAGAACAAAAAAGGTGAATAAGCCCATCTTCGGTTGACATCACTAACCTGGTGTCAGTTGGTATAAAAAACCTCGCAGTAGCGGGGTTTTTTACATTTTAGTGATTTCTATTTCCCGTTGCTGGTGACATCACTCTGATCAGATGAGATAAAGAAAACCGTCTAAATTCATCAGGATCCCGGCGAGTGCGGAAAAAATAGCCGTAATGGGGTGTTTTGAACGGGCTTTTCTGATAAAATCTGCGCCTAATTTTTTCTAAGTGATTTTGCAATGGGTAAAAACGTCGTTGTATTGGGCACCCAGTGGGGTGACGAAGGTAAAGGTAAGGTTGTAGACCTGCTGACAGATAAGGCTTCTTTGGTTGTTCGCTATCAGGGCGGACATAATGCGGGCCACACACTGGTGATCAACGGTGAAAAAACCGTTCTGCACCTTATCCCGTCAGGCATTTTGCGTGATAACGTAAAATGTATTATCGGTAACGGTGTGGTATTGGCACCAGACGCGCTAATGAAAGAAGTACGCATGCTGGAAGAGCGTGGCGTACCAGTTCGTGAACGTTTGTTGATCAGTGAAGCTTGTCCGTTGATCTTGCCTTACCATGTTGCTTTGGATCAGGCGCGTGAATTGGCACGTGGTAACAAAGCAATCGGTACAACTGGACGTGGTATCGGCCCTGCTTATGAAGACAAAGTAGCGCGTCGTGGCCTGCGTGTTGGCGATTTGTTCAACCCTGAACAGTTTGCAGCTAAGCTCAAAGAAGTGCTTGAGTACCATAACTTCAGCCTGGTTAACTACTACAAAGTAGATCCAGTTGACTTCCAGAAGACCTATGATGAAGCAATGGAAATTGCTCAAATCCTGAAGTCTATGGTTGTCGACGTAACCGAGCTGTTGGATCAAACGCGTCTGAAGGGCGACAACATCCTGTTTGAAGGCGCTCAAGGCACCCTGCTTGATATCGACCATGGTACATACCCTTATGTCACCTCGTCTAATACCACAGCCGGTGGTGTTGCGACTGGTGCTGGTTTTGGTCCTTTGCACCTGGACTATGTACTGGGTATCGTAAAAGCTTACACCACGCGTGTTGGTTCAGGCCCGTTCCCGACAGAGCTTTACGACGGTCAGGACAAGCAAGATCCAGTTGGTAAACACCTTGGTGAGAAAGGCCATGAGTTTGGTGCTACCACAGGTCGTTTGCGTCGTACTGGTTGGTTTGATGCCGTGGCAATGCGTCGTGCAATCCAAATCAACAGCATTTCAGGTTTCTGTCTGACTAAACTGGATGTACTGGATGGTCTTGAGACTATCAAGATCTGTACTGGTTACCAGTTGGAAGATGGCACGGTAACGAACGTGACACCTCTGGCTGCTGAAGGCTACGAGAAAGTCACGCCAGTCTACGAAGAGATGCCTGGCTGGTCAGAAAACACCTTTGGTGCAACGACGGTTGAAGCGCTGCCAGAAGCCGCTGTTAACTACATCAAGCGTCTTGAAGAACTGACTGGTGTGCCAATCGACATCATTTCAACCGGCCCGGACCGCGTTGAAACTATGATTGTTCGCAACCCATTCGGCGAATAAGCATTGAAAATAAAAAAAGCTGCTACGGCAGCTTTTTTTATGTCTGCAACACCGCGTCATATCTTCCAAGCCTGCGCTGTGGCACATTTATTGTATAATTAATCTCAGTGTGTCATTGGTACGTATCGAATATGAACAAGCATCTAAGTATGATATCTGCGCTAATTGTAAGTACTTGCTTACTTTTTAGCCCTTGCTCTCAAAGTGAAGAGGCGATAGAGGCTGTCCCCTTATACAGTCAGGCAGAGTTACTGGAATTGATCAGCCGTAATGCGCATCTGAAGCGCGTGAAAGACGACGAATGTCAGCTGGTTCAGGATATTGAAGCCCGCGCCGAAATAATGGCGCTGCCCTCCTATCAGTTTCTGTATGGCGATATGCTGGCCTACGCGGTATGCGTAGAGCGCAATGTGGAACTTGGCTTATATTATATGCGTAAGGCTGCTGAGCAGGGGTTAGCGCCGGCGCTGGAACAACTTGGTCGCTATTATGACCTGGGTAAACTGGTGCAGATGGATAAGCGTATGGCGATCACTTATTTGCGTGAGGCTTCCGTGTTGGGTAATTTAAAAGCTCAATTACGTCTGGTCGACCTGTTTAATAAAGGCTATGGCAGCCCCCGGGATTATGAGGATGCCTATCGTTGGCTATTCCATGCGGCCGTTGCTGATAAAAAGTTGCATAAGCGCATCGAAACCGCGCTCGCATTGCTGGCGCAGAAAATGCCGGACAGCGTCGTAAAGCGTGCCCGGCTACCTATGTAAAGCTAAAGCGCTTTAGTCGCCGAGCTTTTCTCCTATAGGCGCTTCTTTTTGCGCCGGATCTCTGAGTACCGACAGCTTGGGAGGTTGCAGTGCCAGTACGCGCTCCCCACTGCTTGGCGCATTTTTCATATCCGGCGTAAATGGGCGCACGGGCAAACCATCATCGTTTTTACCGGCTTCTCCAATGATAAACAGTGGAATGGCTTCTTTATTTACTTCCTGATATTGCGACCAGGTGAATTCCTCTGACAGCCTGGTTGCGCTAACTTTGCCACCCTTGGCCATCATGCTGCTTAGTTTGGCATAGTTACCTTCATCGCCAAACAGCAACTGACGAGATAAGAAAGTGGCACTGTCTTTATTTGCTTTGGCATGGTTGGTTGAGGATTTGAGAGAAAAGACATTCTGTTCGCCCAGCAGATGCGAAAAGTACTGCACACCAAGCGCATTATGATGACGGTTGGGAGACAGTGCCATGACTGATTTCAGGCTGGTCAGGGGCAGGTAACGCTCCGCGTGCTCGGATTGCGGGTTACCATAGTAACAGGGCAGTCCGTCCATCCGTGCCATTTTACAGTTTTCCCACGCTGGATCAGACAGATAAACATCGACATTTTGTTCTGTAAGTCCTTTGGCGATGGCGCGTGATACATGGTTCGCCCCTATGAGTAATAAGGTGTTGGGCGCGGGCTGGCGAACTTTGAGCAGGCGTGCCAGGGGGGTTGCTGTCAGGCTTTGTAAGATGACGGTGACGATGATTACCATAAAGATCAGCGGCACCATTTTGTTGGCGTCGGGATAACCTGATTGCATCATACTCAATGCGAATACGGAGCCGACTGCCGCTGCCACTATGCCGCGCGGCGCGATCCAGGCAAGTATCAGCCGGGAGCGCAGTGGTAGATCACTACCAAAAGTGGATACTGCGATACTCAGGGGCCGGGCCACAAACAACACAATGGCCAGAAAGATGAACACGTCGCTATCCAGTAGCATGAGGTCTTCCAGTTGCAGTCGTGCAGCGAGCAGAATGAACAGACTGGAGATCAGGATCATAGATAAATCTTCTTTGAACTCAAGTACCGAATCAATTTCCAGGTCGTCCTGATTGGCAAGCCAGATGCCAAAAATGGTTACGGCCAGCAGGCCAGATTCGTGGCTCAGATGGTTCGCCAGAGTAAAGCTGAACAGCACCAATGCCAGGATACCAAACTTATGCAGCTCATAGGGGAGCCACTCGCGCCGAATGATAGTCGTCGTGAGCCAGCCTGCGACAATGCCCACTGAGGTGCCTACACCCAACGTTGAAAACAATGCAAGCATGGTATGACTAAATACGGCGGCCTCACCCACCTGATTGACGGCTTCAAATACCAGGACGGCAAAGAGTGCACCTATGGGGTCAATGACAATCCCTTCCCAGCGCAGGATCCGATCAATGTCTTTTTGTGGCCGCATGGCATTGAGCATGGGGGCTATCACAGTGGGGCCTGTAACCACCAGTACTGCGCCCAATACCGCTGCCACTCGCCAGTCCAGTTCTAACAGCCAAATAGCGCTGGCGGTGAGAATAGTAAATGTGGTGAGCATACCTATGGAGCATAAGTTTCTGACGACTTTCCCTATCCCTTTAAGCTCATGAAAGTGTAACGTCAACGCCCCCTCAAATAAGATAATGGCAACAGACAGGGAGACGACAGGAAACAGCAGATCGCCAAGCAGTTGATCCGGTTGTAGTTGACCAGAAATAGGGCCAAGCAACAGACCCGTAAGCAGTAAAAACAAAATAGCCGGTACCCGGCAAACCCAGGCAAGCCATTGGGCTAAAACAGAAAATAATGCAATCCCGGCAATATAAATAGCTGACATAGCTGCTCCCACAAGTTGGGGTAAATGTAATTATAGTGTTTGCTTGGTTATAGCACAGTCAAACAACAAATAAAGTGTTAGTTCTGCTCGAAATAGCAACAAGCATGACTTTTTTTACAGTGTGTCCATCCAATAAGTGACGCTGATTTTTGGTCATAATATGGTGATATTTATAGACTATCAATTACACTTATGGCGACCATAAAGCACCTATATCTGCAAGGGTTGCAATGCCCCTGTCATCTGCGTTAAGGTAATAAGCGTTTATTCGAGCGGGCTACGCGCCCATCATCAATCTACTCATGTGCGCAATTATTCATTGCGATCAGGCCTTTTTTGCCACACCAAACCATGGTGAGCCTGCAAAAAACGGCTCGACCAGCAGAGCAAGGCTCTTTGGTCACAATCAATCTTTCTTAGTTTTCGCAGCCACAGTTGCTTGCCAGTTCTGAATTATTCAGTACATGCTTGTTAGGGGTCTGGTTGTATGTCGTTTCGAAATACGTGTTGTATTCGTGTGAGCGGGTATTTCGAAGCCGTTGTTATCTTATCTTTTGTGGTCGCGTAAGCTGACTAAGGCGTGTTGTAGTATCAACCAAGGTGCTGCGCGCATGAGGATAAAAGGTAAAACGGAAAAAACATGTCAATCGAAACATCTCAACGCATCGTGATAAAAATCGGCAGTGCGTTAATTGCGCCAGAGCAGGATGGCTGTCGCTCTCGCTACCTGCTGAACATTGCTCAGTTCATTGTACAGTGCCGTGCCAAAGGCAAAGAGGTGCTACTGGTGTCATCCGGCGCCGTGGCGGCAGGGTCGCACTTGTTTAAGAACAAAGATAAAAGTTCGGTAGCGGTAAAAAAGGCCATGGCAGCGGCAGGGCAGACCGAAATGATCTCGACCTGGGAGCGTTTTTTTGACTTTCCTTCAGCTCAGTTATTGCTAACCCATGGTGATTTACGAGACCGCGATCGATATAACAGTATTCGTGAAACATTGTTCACTTTACTGGAGCAAGGGATCCTGCCTATTATCAACGAGAATGATGCGGTGACAACGGATGAGCTAAAGGTTGGTGATAACGACAACTTGTCAGCGATGGTTGCGGCAGCAGCGGACGCAGATTGCCTGATCATCTGTTCAGATGTGAATGGCTTGTATGACAAAGACCCGAATAAAAACGCGGATGCCAGGCTGTTAGATACGGTGGGTGAACTCACCCCAGAGATTTATGCAATGACGGGCGGCCCGACCAGCAGTGTTGGCACCGGAGGCATGAAAACTAAGTTACAAGCGGCGGAAAAAGCCACCTCTCATGGTATTGTGACTTATATCGTAAACGGGTTTAACGAAGATACCTTCACTGAATTGCTTAACGGTGCTAACCCAGGAACACGTTTTCTGCCTTATGACACACCTATGCATGAAGCGCTGCACTGGATGACACACACCGCGTCAGAGCAGGGGGAGTTGATTGTTGAAGCTGGCCAGTTTGACGCATTAAGCTGTGATGACATCGTTGCCGTCAATGGTGATTTTTCAGCAGGTGAAACCGTACTGGTCAGGAGCGAAGATGGACAGAAACTGGCAAAAGCAAACTGTAATTATAGTAGCTGTTTGCTTAATTTTATTGCCCAGCAGGATAAAGATATAGTGACCGAACAGGTTCAAAATAGTATCGGGCCTGTTATCTCACAAAATGATATTGCCGTATTTGAGGAAAGAAATTCATGAGCTTAATTACAGACATTGCACATAATGCCGCACAGGCGGCAAAAACTCTGGCGCTTTTATCCAGCACCCAAAAAGACGCGGTATTGCGTGGTATGGCAGGCGCGCTCAGAGCCAATATGGATGCAATCATTGATGCTAACCAACAGGATCTGGCGGCGGCACGTGATAATCAGTTGCCCGCTGCGATGGTTGATCGCCTGACACTCACGCCAGAGCGCATTGAAGATATGGCACAGGGAATTGAAACCATTATCGAATTACCCGATCCGGTTGGTACAGTGCGTGATCTAGGCTCACGACCCAATGGCATTGAGATCCGAAAAATGCGGGTGCCTCTGGGGGTCGTCTGTATGATTTATGAAGCTCGCCCAAATGTGACAGCAGATGCCGGTGCTTTGTGTTTTAAATCGGGCAATGGGGTGATCCTGCGCGGCGGTAAAGAGGCACTGCAAAGCTCGCTTGCCATTGCTTCTGTGCTACATACCGTGCTGGAAGCCCATGATCTGCCTAAGGCTTTGATTAGCGTGATCCCCGATCCGGACCGTAGCCTGATGATGGAGCTAATGCAGCAAAAAGACTACATTGATCTGATCATCCCACGCGGTGGTGAAGGCCTGATCCAGTTTGTGACCCAAAATAGTACCGTGCCGGTGATCCAGCATTTTAAAGGGGTATGTCATCTGTATGTCGATAAGGATGCGGATCTTGATAAGGCGCTGCAGTTGCTACTTAACGGTAAAACCCAACGCACAGGCGTATGTAACGCACTTGAAGGGCTGATTGTCCATCAGGACATTGCTGAGCAGTTTTTACCACAAGCCGCAGAGGCTTTGCAGCAGCGCGGTGTTAAGATCAATGCCGATCAGGCGAGTGCCGGCTACTTCGACAATGCTACAGTGTTAGCGGATGATGAGTTTGGTGAAGAGTACCTGAGCCTGGAGATTGCCATTAAACAAGTGGCTGATTTCAGGGCGGCTGTGGCACACATTGATCGTTTTGGCAGTCATCACACCGAAGTGATCTGTACGCAGGATATGCAGACTGCGGACTTGTTTCAGCGCAGCGTTGATGCTTCGGTAGTCATGGTGAATGCTTCATCACGGTTCAGTGATGGTGGTCAGCTTGGGTTGGGCGCAGAAATTGGTATCGCAACAACCAAGTTGCATGCTTACGGTCCGATGGGGCTGGAATCTTTGACGACTGAAAAATACCTGGTGAATGGCGACGGCCAGATCAGAAGTTGATTTTTATGGGGGCAAGGATGATCCACCACATAGTTTAATGCGCTGATAACAACCAGATTAAGGATAAAGAGATATAAAAGAAAGGCGGAAAGTGGTGGAGCTAAGCAGGATCGAACTGCTGACCTCCTGCGTGCAAGGCAGGCGCTCTCCCAGCTGAGCTATAGCCCCACTTCCGGTGTCGATTTGACGGTGAGAATTTAAAACATTTCGCTACTCAGCGTCAAGTCTTGGTCATAAAAAACTTGCCAAATAACTGCGTTGCTTTGATACACTGGGCAAAAAATACAGAGAAATTTATGATACGTGCGAGTCTACTGCTTGGTGCCGTATTGCTGCTCAGTGCTTGTAGCAGTAAACCGGAGGTGCCACTTCTGGAAGTCGAAAGTCAACAACTACATCAACGCGTTAATGCGAAAGGGCAGGACGAGTTTGCGTTTGTCGTCACGGTTAAAGCCACTCCACAAATGAATTTGGATACCAGTAAGCCGGTATCCCGGCGCGACTTAAAACGCTTTGCGGATCAGCAAAGGGTCGAAGACTCGTCTGAGATGAAACTCAAATTGGAAGACGAAGCCGTTGTCAGGCTTAAAAAAGCACTCAGTGATGCCCATTACTGTGAGTCCGGCTACAAGATAGAGCAGGTGTTTTGGCGCGACCGCAGCGTGCAGTTACGTGGTATTTGTCAATGAGTACGCTGACAGTCTCTCAATTGGCGGCGTTGCTTCATAAGTTGGACATCATTTATCAGGCTTATCAGCATCCCCCTTTGGCAACCTGTCAGGATGCTGACAAGTTGGCACTTGAACGCACCGGCACACGCCTTAAAAACCTCTTTTTACGCGACAATTATGGCCGACAACATATTTTGTTGATCACCACAGCAGATAAACAAATTGACCTCAAGGCTTTGTCCAAACAACAAGATTTATCCCGGCTTGGCTTTGCTTCTGATAGTCGGCTGCAGCAGTATTTAGGGATAAAACCAGGCTGTGTCTCTGCGCTGGCGGTTGCCAATGACCCAGAGCAACACGTCCAGTTATGGCTGGATGAGGCACTGAGCGACGCGGTACTGTGGCAATGCCACCCTTTCGAAAATGACAAGACCTGGGTGCTGTCTTTAGTAGATCTAACGCGCTTCTGGCAGCATACTGGTCATCAACCTGTGTGGCTGACCGTACCAGAACGGGTCGTGACAGTGTGACCCTGGCTACGACGATTTGTGTGCCAGGCCCACTTTATTCGGCTGTGTTCGGCTATAATTCCGCCACACCAGCAGCAAACCACCGCTACACACAAACAGCAGCGTTAGCAGGAAATAAACCAGCCCCCAGCGCTGATAAATGATGCCTGGCAGATAAGAGCCCAGCGCGCCGCCACAATAGTAAAAAGACACGTAGGCGCCATTGGTTACAGTGGCTTCGGCTTTACTGAGTTGATTGGCCAGGGGGGCTGCACTGGCATGGATCATAAACATGCAGGCGCAAAACACAGTAAACAGCACTAGAAATAGCCAAAAGTGATGCCAGAGCATGCCCAAAATGGTCAGGCAGTATAAAGCAAACAGGCCACTGAGGATCTGCCACATACAGGTCGATAACTTACTCAGTAGTGGGGTCGACAGAGACAAACACGCGCCGATCAGATATCCCGTATAAACCCACCCAATCAGGCGAGGGTCGTTTACCTGATAGTCATTGCTGAGAATGAAAGGCAGGTAGTTGAGCAGCGCCGCAAAGCAAAAAAACATGCAAAATACCGCGCCATAGAGGCTCAACAGATTTGCCTGCTTTAAGGGCTTGAGATAAGCCAGTGGATGATTTGCCTGACTACTGACCGCATGAGCACGCGCCGGTTTTATCCACCATGCCAACAACACAAGCGTCACAGCATTAAGCAGATAAAAACTTTGCCAATTGAACCATACGGCAAAGTTGGCAGCCAGTGTACGACCCAGATAGCCGCCAACTATGGTGCTGCCAATGTACCAGCTCATCGTGCGTTTGAGTTGGGTGTGCTGATAGGTGCGCCCCAGGTATCCCGTCATGGCGGTCAGCGCTGCCGGGAGTAGCAACCCTTCAACAAAGCGTATTGCAAGCATCCACTGAAAGTGCCCGCTGAGCGCAAACCCGACGCAGCACAGTGCCAGCAGTAGCATCACCACTTTAATGATCTTCAGTGGATTACGTTTCGTAAATAATAATCCGTAGCAGATGGGGGCAATCGCCAGTGGCAGCATAGTTACTGACATGAGCATGCCAGATTTTGCTGGTGTTATCTGATACTGGTGTGCAAACACCGACAACAACGGTTGGGGTGCGTATAAAACGCAAAAAATGGCGATGGAGCACAACAATAAGTGCGGCAGAGACATATCGCATCCACAATGACCAAATAGCGCTCAAATTATGCCTGTCAGACAATGGAATTGCGAAGCCAATTAGAGAAAACTTGCGGTAAATCATATTTTTTAGTTCAGACTCTGCTAGATTTTTGGCTAATAAAATTTTTCTTCCGTATCGGCCAGCAGCAGTGGTCAAATTCGTCTACTGCGTTAAAATAGCGTCAGTCTAGATTTATGGAGTGGCATTATGGGATCTCTACAAGATCAACTTTTGAAAGCGGGCCTGACCACCGAGCACAAAGCGAAAATTGCGAAGAGTGAAAAGCGCAAATCTCAGAAGAAAAAGAAAAAGAAAGGTGCAACCAGCGACGTCAGTGATCTGCAAAAACACATTGAGCAAACCAAACAGGCACAACAGCAAAAAGCCGAAGAGCTGAATAAGGCTAAACAGGCTGAGCTAAAAGAGCGTGAACAGGTAGCCCGGGTTAAGCAAATTTTGGAACACCATAACCAGGAAGAGATTCGCGGCAATGTGACTTTCAACTTTACTTACGAAAGCAAAGTGAAAGAGCTGGACGTGAATGCTCAGACGCAGCAAGCCTTGGCGAAAGGCCGACTGGCGATTTGCGTACTTGAAGGCCAGTTTTACGTGCTACAGGATGAACCTGCTCGTAAGATTGCGGAAGTCGATGAAAAGTACATTGTCTTCCACGTGGAAGATGATCAGAGTGATAAGGACGAAGACGATCCTTATGCAGACTTCGAAGTGCCTGATGATCTGATTTGGTAGGTACCCTGGCTGCACCCATATGCTCACCGTCATTGGCGTATGGATAACAGTGCGGCATAGACTACACTTGAATTGATCCGTTATATTAGAAGAGAAAAGATATGAGCAAGATGAAACAATTAATGTTAGCCAGTGGTCTGGCCGTTGCTGCCCTTTCTGCCGGTACAGCCAGTGCTGCCGATGGTAAGGCTTTATACACGGCGAAGATGTGTCAGACGTGTCATGGCGCAGAAGGTAAAGCACCTATCATGCCTTTATATCCTAAACTGGCTGGCCAGAATAAAGAATATTTGCTGGCTCAGATGAAAGACATCAAATCTGGCGCGCGCAGCAATGGCATGTCAGCAGCCATGAAAGCCATGACTGCAAACGTGTCTGACGCAGAGCTGGAAGCCATTGCCGATTACCTGTCTAAACTATAGTAGGCTGGCAACATTAAAAAAAACCACCGCTTGCCGGTGGTTTTTTGATCCACATCGACGATTATGCTTTCTCCCGGATTGAATCATTGCATCCCGGAGATGAGTGTTTTAGACTTCTATACATCCAAATTATATTGGGCTTTATAACAAAAGGAACAGCCATGTTTGAATTGCCGAAACTCAATCTTAAAGACAAAGTCAGTGAGCAAGAGTGGCGACTGCGTGTTGATTTGGCGGCGTGCTATCGTCTTGTTGAGCATTTTCGCTGGGGCGACCTGATCTATACACACATGTCTGCCCGTTTACCAGGCACAGATCACTATCTGGTGAATGCATTTGGACTGAGTTTTGATGAGGTTACCGCTTCTAACTTGGTGAAAGTCGACCTGCAAGGCAACATTCTGGACGACACGCCTTTTGAAATAAACCCGGCCGGTTTTACCATTCACAGTGCCATTCATGAAGTACGAGAAGATGCCCATTGTGTGATCCATCTGCATACCAAAGAAACCATTGCCGTTGCGAGCCTGGAAGGGGGCCTGTTGCCGCTTAGTCAGCACAGCATGTTTTCGCTGCCTTCGTTGTCTTATCACGAATATGAAGGCCTGGCCGTGAATGAGGCTGAAAAAGCGCGCTTACAGAATGATCTGGGTACTACCAACCACATGCTCTTGGTTAACCATGGGGGTTTAACGGTGGGGCCGACGGTCGGCGATGCCTTTATGCGTTTCTATGATCTGCAACGTGCCTGTGAGATCCAGGTTGCGATCCAGGCGACCGGTCGTTCGGCGATTGAAGTGCCGCAGCCCATTCAGGACAATATTTATAATCAGGCAAAAGTGGTGCACAGTGGTAGCACCGGTGGCCAATTAGCCTGGCCCGCCATGTTGAGAAAGGCATACCGCCTGGATCCTGGCTTTGCCGAATAGGAGTCAAAATGAAAGTTAATCGCGTCGAAGTGTTTGATATTCACTGTCCGGACAGACCTGCCTGGACCCCGGTTTTTGTTCGCATCCACACCGATGAAGGTATTTCAGGTGTGGGTGAAGCGGGCCTGGCCTACGACCTGGGACACAGTGCCGCTGCAGCCATGATCAAAGAAATGGCAGAAGCGTTTTTAATTGGCCATGACCCATTTCAGACCGAAATGTTGTGGGCTCGCATGTTACGTGAGAGCTTCTGGGGCTTAGGTGGTGGACCTGTAGTATATGCTGCCATGAGTGCCATTGATACTGCCTTGTGGGACATCAAAGGTAAGGCATTGAACCTACCGGTATATCAGTTGCTGGGCGGTAAAGTGAATGATGAGCTGCGTACTTACGCATCGCAATTGCAGTTTGACTGGGACAGTGAATTCAAAGCGTTGGTACAGCCTCACGAATATGCTGAGGCAGCACACAAAGCGCTGGCAGAAGGGTATGATGCAGTCAAAGTCGACCCTATCATGTACGACAAAGACGGCAATACATACTACGACCGCACTAAATTGATCTCGCGCGGCGAAATGAAGCTGTATCGGGCACGTATGCAGGCGATCCGCGAGGCCGTGGGCGATGAAGTGGATATCATTTTCGAATGCCACAGTTTGCCAGGTGCCACGTCTGCAATTCAAATTGCAGAAATTGCAGAAGAATTTGACTGTATGTATTACGAAGAGCCGGTCAATTATCTGAACCACTCACTGCATGCTAAAGTCGCCAACAAAACCGCGGTGCCGATAGCCGGTGGTGAGCGTTTGTATAATCGCTGGGATGTTCGTCCTTATTTTGAAGATCAGAGTATTGATGTATTACAGCCGGATATTGGTTTATGTGGTGGCTTTACCGAGACCAAAAAGGTCTGTGATTACGCCGATATTTTTGATATTCGCATTCAGGCGCACGTGTGTGGCGGACCTGTTGCAACGGCTGCCTCACTGCATCTGGAAACGGCCATTCCTAACTTCCTTATCCATGAGCACCATACTTATGCGATTAAGAAGTGGAACCGTGAGTTGTGTCTTCAGGATCCTCAGCCAGAAAAAGGCGTGTTTAAGGTGTCTGAAGCGCCAGGGATCGGCATTGAGCTGAATGATGAAGTGGTGATGCGCTCAGCCCGCGTTGAAATTAAGTAACTCAGGTTTAATGTCAGATATAAAAAAACCCAAACACTGTTTGGGTTTTTTAATACCAATTTGCTTAATTAAGTGTTCTATTTTGAGGCGAGAAAATATGTTCGATAACTAGGCAAAAATTTTGCTATTTAGTTGTTCTAAATGAGAAATTTTTAACACAGTTAGCGTCATATTTGCTCCGTCAAATTGAACAGGTATTAAGTGAAATTAGTTTAGGGGCACCACACACAATGTTACCACTGTTGTTGTAGTTGGCACCGCCAGCGAAGTCCATCAGCATGCCACCGGCTTCTTTAATCAGTAGTTCACCCGCTGCTGTATCCCAAGGCTTAAGACCGATCTCGTAGAAACCGTCGATACGACCCGCAGCAACATAGGCCATGTCCAACGCCGCAGAACCGGCGCGACGGATATCAGTGGTTTGAATAAACAGCGCTTTAAAGGTTTCAGTGTAAGCGTCCAGGTGATGCTTTTGTTTGAACGGAAAGCCTGTTGCCAGGACAGAACCTGCTAGTTCAGTACTCTTAGTAACGCGAATACGTTTGCTGTTCAATTGTGCACCCTGACCGCGAGACGCTGTAAACAGCTCATCACGGATTGGATCGTATACAACAGCTTGTTCGACGCGGCCTTTTACTTTCAGCGCGATAGAAATAGCAAAGTGTGGAATGCCCTTGATGAAGTTAGTGGTGCCATCAAGCGGGTCAATAACCCAAAGGTAATCGGCTTGCTTGCCATCTGTGTGGCCAAGCTCTTCACCGACAATTGCATGCTCCGGGTAGGCTTTCAAAATTGTGTCGCGGATAACCAGTTCCGCTTCTTTATCTACGTTTGTTACGAAGTCGTTTGAACCTTTTTGTGAAGTCTCAACCTGAGACATGTTTTCACAAGCACGTAGAATCACCTTACCCGCGTTACGCGCAGCGCGTACCGCAATGTTTAACATTGGATGCATAGCATTACCTTTGAATTGTAAAAGAACTAAAAATTTCGAGCCGGCGTATTCTAGCGATTTTTGCTGCAAAGTAAATAACCCTTAGTCAAAAAAGATGTGCTTTTTTTAACCAAATTGAGAAAGTGATTTAAATTCAGCCAGTTTATGTGAGGTAGGTGGTGTGCCGAGGTTTTCACTTGAGCTGGCTCTTTACTATTCAGGTGCGTCTGGTCCGGATTTTACTATCTGGCGAATTCGCGTTTGTGCTAAACTCCGCCATTATTTTTTCCTGAGGCATAAGACATGGCATTAGAAGACATTCGCATTGTATTGGTAAATACCTCCCATTCAGGCAATATCGGCTCGGTTGCACGCGCAATGAAAACCATGGGGTTATCGAAACTCTATTTGGTGGATCCTGCGTGCGAGGTAGACAGCCATGCCAGCGCGCTGGCGGCCGGTGCAACTGATGTGCTGGGCAATGCGGTTCAGGTAGAGAAACTCGAAGACGCCATTGCTGACTGTGCCTTAACCATAGGCACCAGTGCGCGTTCTCGTACTTTATCCTGGCCTATGGTTGGTCCGCGTGAGTGTGCTCAAAAGCTGGTAGATGGTGCTGAGCAAACCCCGGTTGCATTGGTGTTTGGTCGTGAAAACAGCGGTCTTACCAACGAAGAGTTGCAACTGTGTAATTACCACGTGTGTATTCCAGCAAATCCAGAGTACAGCTCACTGAATCTGGCTATGGCGGTGCAAACACTGGCTTATGAAACCCGCATGACTTATCTGGATCGCCAGGAGCAACCTGTTGAGCTGGACGACGTACAGTATCCCACTTCTCAGCAAATGGAACTGTTCTATGAGCATTTAGAGTCTACTCTGAACGACACCGGTTTTATCATTAAGCAGCACCCAGGCATGGTCATGACCAAGCTAAAACGCCTGTTTAACCGCGCTCGTCCCGAAGATCAGGAGCTCAACATCCTACGCGGTATTTTAAGCTCAATAAATAAATCAATAAAATGATGGGGTTAGCGTTTTGGTATGAGATATACCAAAGCGCTGCAATAATCTCATGCGTAAATACTTGACTAAAATACTCAGGTAATTACAATGTCCATAATACCTGAGGAAATTAGTCAGGTATTATGATAAGCGCAGATTGAACACACTAGGTAAGTACCTACCTACGTGTTATCCGCATAGCACAGGGCGATTGGTTGTTGGTTAATACTTGACTATCTTAGTCAGGTAATTACAATTTGCGCCTTGATAACTTTTCTGGGGGCACGCATGAAACTGACTTCAAAAGGCAGATATGCAGTGACAGCGATGCTGGACGTCGCACTACACGCAAATATTGGGCCCGTGCCTCTGGCGGATATTTCCGAACGTCAGGAAATATCTCTGTCATACCTGGAACAATTATTTGCCCGTTTGCGTAAACATGGCTTAGTGAGCTCTGTTCGCGGACCGGGTGGCGGCTATTTGCTGGGCCGCGACGCGCATACTATTTCTGTTGGCGATGTGATCGCCGCGGTCGATGAATCCGTAGATGCGACTCGATGTCATGGAGAAGGTGGCGGCTGCCAGAGCGGCATGCGCTGCCTTACTCATACATTGTGGTCAGACTTAAGTATGCGTATTGAAGAGTTTTTAAACAGTATTTCCCTCGCCGAGTTAGTCGCTAATTCCGACGTGCAGTCTGTTGCAACGCGTCAGGATAATGGGGTTAACAGTGCAATGAAGCAATTAGAGAATATTCAAGTGAGTTGCCAGCTGTAAACTGGCGTCTAGCGGAGAAAGAAATGAAATTACCGATATATTTAGATTATGCAGCGACCACTCCGGTTGATCAGCGTGTTGCAGACGAGATGATGCAGTGCCTGACTATGGATGGTAATTTTGGTAATCCAGCCTCACGTTCGCACCGTTTTGGGTGGCAGGCAGAAGAGCTGATTGACCAGGCGCGTAACGATATCGCTGATTTAATCAACGCTGATCCGCGTGAAATTGTTTTCACTTCAGGGGCCACCGAATCAAACAACCTGGCAATTAAAGGTGCGGCTAACTTCTATCAAAAGAAAGGTAAGCACGTAATTACCGTGAAAACCGAGCACAAAGCAGTGCTGGACACTTGTCGTGAATTAGAGCGTCAGGGCTTCGAAGTCACGTATATGGAAGTCGAAGAAAATGGTTTACTGGATCTGAAAAAGCTGGAAGCCGCAATTCGCGAAGACACCATTCTGATCAGCATTATGCATGTTAACAACGAGCTGGGTGTGATTCAGGATATCGCCACCATCGGTGAGATGTGCCGCGAGCGCAAAATTATGTTCCATGTTGATGCCGCGCAAAGTGCCGGTAAAGTACAGATCGACCTGCAACAGCTGAAAGTCGACTTTATGTCTTTCTCTGGCCACAAAGTGTATGGCCCTAAAGGGATTGGCGCACTGTATGTACGTCGTAAACCGCGTGCACGTTTAGAAGCGCAAATGCACGGTGGTGGTCATGAGCGTGGTATGCGCTCAGGTACACTGGCAACCCACCAAATCGTGGGCATGGGCTCGGCTTTCCGTGTTGCCAAAGAAGATTTCGAAAAAGATCATGCCCACATCAGTACGCTGCGTAAGCGTTTGCTGGACGGCGTGATGGATATGGAAGAAGTGTATTTCAATGGTGCTATTGACCAATCAGTGCCAGGTATTGTCAACCTGAGCTTCAACTTTGTTGAAGGTGAGTCATTGCTGATGGCGGTTAAAGACATTGCTGTATCATCGGGTTCTGCATGTACATCAGCGAGCCTCGAGCCGTCTTACGTGTTGCGCGCACTGGGCCGCAATGATGAACTGGCACACAGTTCAATCCGCTTCAGCATCGGCCGTTTTACCACTGAAGAAGAAATCGATTATACCGTTAAGCTCATCAAAGACTCGATTGGTCGTTTGCGTGAGATGTCACCGCTGTGGGAAATGTTCAAAGATGGCGTTGACTTAGATGCAGTTGAATGGGCACACCATTAAGCAAATCCGTGTATAGCAAGTTAATACTATAGGCAGGTAGTGAGGAAAGAATTATGGCGTACAGTAACAAAGTAATTGATCACGTGGAAAACCCACGTAACGTTGGTTCATTAGACAAGAACGATCCGAGTGTCGCAACGGGTATGGTTGGCGCGCCGGCATGTGGCGACGTGATGAAGCTACAGATCAAAGTATCAGGTGAAGGCATCATCGAAGATGCAAAGTTCAAAACCTACGGCTGTGGTAGTGCTATCGCATCATCATCGCTGGTTACTGAGTGGGTGAAAGGCAAGACACTTGATGAAGCAGGTGAAATCAAGAACACCGACATCAGTGCTGAGTTAGAGTTGCCGCCAGTGAAGATCCACTGCTCAATTCTGGCAGAAGATGCAATTCAGGCTGCAATTGCAGACTACAAGAGTAAACAGGCGAAGTAAGAGATAACTATGGCAGTGACACTGACAGAGTCGGCAGCAGGCCGAGTACAGACTTTTTTGGCCAACCGAGGTAAAGGCATCGGGCTGAGAGTCGGCATTAAAACGACCGGCTGTTCAGGTCTTGCCTATGTACTTGAGTTTGTGGATGAACTGGACGAAGGCGATGAAGTTTTTGAAGAAAGGGGCGTCAAAATCATCGTCGATGCTAAAAGTCTGGTTTATATCGACGGCACTGAGCTGGACTACACGAAAGAAGGTTTGAACGAAGGGTTTAAGTTCATTAACCCGAATCAAAAGGACGAGTGTGGCTGCGGCGAAAGTTTCACCGTATAATCTCTTTTGTGACTAACAACTCTAAAGCCCTGCCTTGGTAGGGCTTTGCTGTATTGGATGCGTATGCGATATTTTGACTTATTCGATTTACCGGTCAGCTATCAGGTTGACCTGGCAGCTTTGAACCAGCGTTATTTGGATCTGCAACGCGCCGTTCACCCCGATAAGTTTGCCCATCTGGGTGAGCGAGAAAAACTGTTGGCGGTGCAAAAAACGGCTGAGATCAATGATGCCCTGGCGGTATTGAAACACCCAGTAAAGCGCGCTGAGTACATGTTGAGCGAGCGTGGTGTTGATATACGTGCTGAGCAACAAACCTTGCAAGATCCGGCATTTTTGATGCAGCAAATGGAGCTGCGCGAGGCACTGGAAGACATAGCACACAGTACCGATCCAGAAGCAGAAATCGAATCCTTTGAAGCGCAGGCCAGACAATTGGAGCGGCAATACAGTGCTGGTCTGGGTGAGCTGTTGGTTAGTCAAGACGAAGCGGCTTTGCAGCGCGCGGCGGATCACATTCGCAAACTCAAGTTTGTTTATAAGTTGAAAGACGAGCTATCTCGGATAGAAGACAGCCTATTCGACTGATTCATGCGTTGTTGCTGCATAGTACAGCGACAACCAGCTTCACCAAAGTGAAAGAGCATTATGGCATTATTGCAAATTGCTGAGCCGGGGCAGAGCGCGGCACCTCATGAACATAAACTGGCCATCGGGATCGACCTGGGCACCACCAACTCTTTGGTTGCTACGGTTCAAAGTGGCGAGGCCAGAACCCTTAGTGACCTCAATGGCGATGCGATGTTGCCATCGGTCGTTCGTTATCATGGTGAGCAGATCAGCGTCGGCAAGACGGCACAGCAGGAAGCTGCACTGGACCCGGAAAACACCCTGATTTCAGTGAAACGCTTTTTGGGTAAAACGGCGCAAGACATAACCAGTAGTTATGGTCAGTTGCCTTACACCTTTGTTGAGCATCAGGGCAGCCTGGCGGTTCAAACTAGTGCAGGGCCAATCAGCCCGGTGCAGGCATCGGCCGAGATACTAAAATCACTTCATCAGCGCGCCGTTGAGAGTTTCGCTGGAGAAGACGTGATGGGGGCAGTGATCACTGTGCCTGCCTACTTCGATGATGCGCAGCGCCAGAGCACCAAAGATGCCGCTGAAATTGCAGGTCTGAAAGTACTGCGTTTGCTTAATGAGCCTACTGCTGCGGCAGTGGCGTATGGTCTGGACTCAGGTCAGGAAGGGATCATTGCGGTTTATGACTTGGGTGGTGGTACCTTTGATATTTCTATTCTGCGTCTGAACAAAGGGGTCTTCGAAGTACTGGCAACGGGTGGTGATTCAAGCCTGGGTGGTGATGACTTTGATGCGCTTTTGGTCGCTGTTTTTCAACAGCAAACCGGGTTAACGGATCTTTCCGCTAAAGAACTACGTTTGTTTATCAATAAAGCGAAGGCCTGCAAAGAAGCGTTGACCAGCTATGAAACGGTGAATGTGAAACTCCCTGTTCGCGAACAGGAATTCACCGTAACCATTACTCGTGATCAGTTTGCCGAATTGGCAGATGCCCTGGTTAAGAAAACTCTGCGTTCATGTCGTCGTGCCTTGAAAGATGCCGGCGTTGAAAAAGAAGAAGTATTGGAAGTGGTGATGGTTGGTGGTTCAACTCGCATGCCGGTGATCCGCGATGCCGTTGAAACCTTCTTTACTAAGCCGCCTTTAACTTCCATTGACCCAGATCGGGTAGTGGCCTTAGGTGCGGCAATCCAGGCGGATATTCTGGTGGGCAACAAGCCCGATTCAGATATGCTATTACTGGATGTTTTGCCATTGTCGTTAGGCCTTGAGACCATGGGCGGTCTGGTTGAGAAGATCATTCCGCGTAATACCACTATCCCGGTTGCCCGTGCGCAGGAGTTTACGACTTTTAAGGATGGTCAGACAGCCATGTCTTTGCATGTGTTGCAGGGTGAGCGTGAGCTGGTTGATGACTGTCGCTCTTTGGCTAAATTTAGCCTCAAAGGCATTCCCCCTATGGCAGCGGGTGCAGCGCATATTCGTGTCACATTTAAAGTGGATGCGGATGGCCTGCTGAGCGTTTCAGCCATGGAAAAATCAACAGAAGTACAGGCTGAGATCCAGGTTAAGCCGTCGTTCGGCCTGAGCGACGATCAGGTTGCACAAATGTTGAAAGATTCAATGAGTAATGCCAAAGAAGACATGCAGGCGCGTATGCTTAAAGAGCAGCAGGTTGAAGCATTGCGTGTACTCGAAGCACTGGAAGCGTCGTTGGCGACCGACAGTAACCTACTTAATGAGCAAGAGCTGAGCGCATTACGCGCTGCGATGGCTGAGCTTGATAAAGCACGACTAACTGCCACCGATCCACAAGCGATCAAAGCGGCAATCGAACAGGTGGATGAGGCAAGCGGTGAGTTTGCATCACGCCGTATGGATGTATCAATTAAACACGCACTGCAAGGTCAGTCGGTAGACGAGGTGTAATATGCCACAGATTATCTTTTTACCACACGAAGAGCTTTGTCCGGAGGGCGCAGCCATTGAAGCTGAATCTGGCAAAACGGTACTGGATGTGGCGCTGAAAAATGGCATCAGTATTCCTCATGCCTGTGAGAAATCATGTGCCTGTACGACCTGTCACGTGGTTATTCGTGAAGGGTTTGATTCGCTTGAAGAGAGTGATGAACTGGAAGATGACATGCTGGATAAGGCCTGGGGTCTGGAAGCGGAGTCCCGACTGGGCTGTCAGGCAGTGATTGCCGACGAAGATCTGGTTGTGGAAATACCCAAGTACAACCTTAATATTGTCAACGAAGAACACTAATCGTTGTTATCACAGGGCCGCATTATGCGGCCCTGTTCAGTTATGTAAGGAGTGCAGGTATGACGCATAACACCGAACAAGCGCATAGCTGGATTAATGGCAGTCCCTGGCAATCACCGCGGCAGTTAACGGTTGTTAACCCCGCAAATGAATTGCCCATTGCTACGGTTTCAATAGCAGATCAGTCAGCGGCCGAGCAAGCGCTGAATGCAGCGCAGGCCTGTTTTGACACCCTTAAGCAGCGCACGTCACAACAGCGCGCAGCGGTCCTGGAACGCTGGTATCAGCTTATTTTAGATAATGAAGCTGCGCTTGCAGAGCTGATGAGCAAAGAGCAGGGTAAACCGCTCAAAGAGGCCGTCGCAGAAGTCAGATATGCCGCAGGGTTTGTTCAGTGGTTTGCTGAGGAAGCTCGGCGCGCTTATGGTGAGGTGATCCCATCACATAGTCCTCATCACCAACTTACAACCATTAAACAACCGATCGGTGTCGTACTGGGGATCACACCCTGGAACTTTCCCCTGGCTATGATCACGCGTAAGGTGGCACCGGCTTATGCTGCGGGTTGTCCATTTATTCTAAAACCTTCTGAAGAAACCCCGTTGAGTGCCATTGCTCTGGCAAAGCTGGCGTTGGAGGCGGGATTTGAAAGCGCGGCATTTCAGGTTCTGGTGACAGACGATGCAGAGACGTTGGTTGCTCCTTTGTTGGCAAGTCCAGAGGTGCGAAAGCTGACCTTTACGGGGTCGACTGCGGTAGGTAAAAAGCTGCTGGCGCTCAGTGCGGATACGGTTAAACGCACGTCAATGGAGCTTGGCGGGAATGCGCCTTTCATTGTTTTTTCCAGCGCTGACGTGCGAGAAGCCGTTGCGGGCTTGATGGTGGCTAAATTCAGAAACGGCGGGCAAACCTGCGTAGCGGCTAATCGAGTTTTCGTCCATCGCGATGTCCAAGAAGCGTTTACAGCAACCTTGGTTGATGAAGTTGCTCAGTTGGTTGTTGGTGACGGCTTAGCGCCGGACACCGATATTGGCCCATTGATCAATCGCAAGGCCAAAGACAAAGCACAGCAATTGGTTGATGATGCGCTCGCTCGAGGTGCTAAACAGATCTATCAGGGGGCACCTTGTGTTGGTCATTTTATGGCTCCAACTGTGCTACAGGGGATCACTGAGGAGATGGATATTTATCATCAGGAAATTTTTGCACCGGTTGTGAGTATCATAGCGTTCTCGGATGAGCACACCGTGGTGCGTCAGGCAAATAGCGTCAATGAAGGGCTGGCTGCTTACTTTTATTCTCAGGATGTGTCGCAAATCCATCGGGTGTCTATGGCACTTGAATATGGCATGGTTGGGGTCAACGAAGGGGCGATTTCAAACCCTGTTGCGCCATTCGGAGGCGTGAAGCAATCCGGGTTGGGAAGAGAGGGAGCCAAAGACGGCTTACAGGAGTTCCTGGAAAGTAAATATCTGTGTCAGAAATTTTAAGATTAATTGTTCCGTTATATGGAACTGTTACCATGCTGATGTGAGTATGATGCGAATAGAGCTTCAGCTTTATTCGCAAAAAAAATTAAATTTATTCACTTATATCAATTTCTTATTGTCCACTCTTTTGGCTGAAATCAGCACAGCCATCAAGTACCTGTTATCTCACTTTTTACAACGGCTTTTAATTTATGTCGAAGCTATGTACACTAGCCGTTTAATTTTTGAGTGGCTGGACATTATCTATGTACCAAAGGAGAAGCCCGACTTTGGTTGTCCTGGCAGCAGGCTTGGGTACCCGGTTTGGTGGTAACAAGCAGATAGCGATACTGCCGGACTTCAACTGTACCATTATGGAGCTGAGCATTCAGGACGCATATGCAGCCGGTGTGCGTCATGTTGTGCTGGTGATTAACCATCAGGTTCGCCCTTTGATAGAGCAACAGATCTTGCCGCGGTTACCTGACGGATTACAAGTCGACTTAATTGAGCAAGCCGTCGATAACGTGCCCCCGCGTTTTGCCGGGAATGCGTTATTGCGAGAAAAACCGTGGGGAACCGGGCATGCGTTATTGTGTGCAAAGTCCGCGATACCAGGTGATGCGATTGTGATTACTGCGGATGACTATTACGGCCCAGATGCTTATAAGCAGCTTGTAGGTCATTTCGCTGAGCCGGCGCAAGAAGATATGGCTATTGTTGGCTATCCGCTTGGGCATACTTTGTCACAACAAGGTGGCGTAAATCGCGGAATATGCCAAACTCATAAAGGCAGGTTGCTCGAAGTCGTTGAATATCTGGATATTCAACATAATAATGAGGTGTTATCCGGGGTAGCACCAGATGGCAAGCGCGCTGCTTTACCAGAAACTGCGCTGGCCTCAATGACGTGTTGGGGCATTACACAGACGCTCTTAACGCAACTAGAGATTGGCTTTTCCCTGTTTCTAGAAAATTATGACAGCGATGTCAAAAGCGAGTATTATTTGCCTGATTGTATTCAAAGTTGTATTCAACAAGGTCTGCTTCAGGTCAGGGTGCATAGTGCATCTGATCGCTGGTTTGGTATCACCTACAAAGAAGAATTAAAGAGTGTCTCAGGATTATTATATGAATTACGTCACGGATGAACCTATCACCTGCCATCGTATTGAGAGCGGCAATGAGGTAACAATGAAAAATCGTGCAATTGCAGAGGTCTTATCGCAGCAATTTGGCTTGCAGGGAGAATCTGTTACGTTACGTCCGATCGGTAATGGACATATTAATACAACGATGTTGCTGAAAAATAAGCAGCGTGCTTTGGTTGTGCAAAAACTCAATACCTGTGTTTTTCCAGAGCCTGAGCAATTAGTCACCAATGCCAGAAAAATCGAGCAGCACTTAGCAAGCAAAGCCAATGACGGTGGCTATGAACTCGCCATTATTCGCCATGTACCGACCATAGAGGGAAAGTATCTTGTTCATGTTGAAGATGAAGTGTGGCGTGCATTGGAATTCATTGGTGGCAGTTATAGTGAAGACGTGGTCGACAGTGAAGCAAAAGCAAAAATTGCGGCCAATGCATTTGGTCAGTTTGCTGCGGCACTGGATGATTTCGATGCGACTCAGCTGCACCATGTGATCCCGAATTTCCACAACCTTGCTATGCGTATTGAGAAGTTTGAAGAAACACTCGAACAGGATCCTCTGGGTCGCGCAGCCTCGTGCCAGGAAGAAATTGCATTTTGCCGGGCACAATTTTCACTTGCTCAGGAAGTGGCAGAAGCTGAAGCACAATTACCGTTGAGAGCCTGCCATAATGATACCAAGATCAATAATATGTTGTTTTGCTCGGAGTCAAATGAAGCACGTGCTGTGATAGATCTGGATACGTGTATGCCTGGCTACTGGTTGTATGACTTTGGTGACATGGTCAGAACGTTCTGCTCTCCTGAGGCGGAAGATTCCACTAACCTGGCAAATGTACGTGTACGTGAAGAAATCTTTGCGGCGTTGGTGAAAGGATATAAGGGACCGCTGTCGGACAGTCTAACAGGCACCGAAAAGCACAGCTTTATACTTGGCGCGAAAGTTATGCCATTTATGATAGGTTTGCGATTTTTGACCGATTATCTCGATGGTGACAATTACTTTGCCATTAAGCATTCAGAGCATAACTTGCAACGAGCGCAAAACCAGTTTGCGCTCTATCAGGACATTGTTGCAAAAGAAGCTCAACTGAATGCCATTATTGCAGAATTGTAATCGTTTTAGATTCACAAGTTAAAGCGCCTTTTGGCGCTTTTTTTGTATCAGAGAACAAATTTGTACCGATTAAATCTCTGTTTATCGCAACGCTTTTGCAACCCAGGATACAATCCGTTAGCGTGCACAGGAAGTATCTTCGAGGACAATAATAATGACAAATTTAAATCGCCGAGATTTTCTTAAGGCGGCGGGGGTTGCCGCGGCTGCCGGAGTCGTTTCAGGCTGCGCACAAAGTAAAGTCGATCCGGTTCAGGCTACGCCTGAGCGACAGGGAAAATCAGTCATTGGATTGATTGCACCAAAGATGGACCTTGTTCGTGTTGGTTTTATTGGTGTGGGTCAACGTGGCTATGGCCATGTGAAGCGTATGAGCCATATTGAAGGCGCTGAAATCGTTGCCTTATGTGATACGCATGAAGAAGTTTTGCTGCGTTCAGCGAATTATCTGACAGAGCGGGGAGAGAAGGCCCCAGCCCTGTATCAGGGGTCAGAGTTTGCTTATCGGGAAATGCTTGCCCGGGATGATATTGACATCGTTATTATTTCGACACCTTGGCGTTGGCATGCGCCGATGGCAGTCGACACCATGGAGAGCGGCAAACACGCCTTTGTTGAAGTGCCACTGGCCCTGACGGTGGAAGAAATGTGGCAATTGGTTGATACCGCAGAACGGACTCAGAAAAACTGTATGATGATGGAAAACGTCAACTACGGTCGTGATGAGTTGATGGTATTGAACATGGTACGGCAGGGCCTGTTTGGGGAACTGTTACACGGTGAAGCTGCGTATATTCATGAGCTGCGCTGGCAGATGAAAGAGCTGGAGCATAAAACCGGCTCCTGGCGCACAGAGTGGCATACTAAGCGTAATGGCAACCTCTATCCCACTCACGGCTTAGGGCCGGTATCTCAGTATATGAATATTAACCGGGGTGATCGATTTGATTTTCTGACTTCCATGAGTTCACCGGCACTGGGCCGGGCTGCCTATGCTCAGCGCGAATTTGCATCGGATCATCAGCGTAATCAATGGCGATATGTTGCCGGTGACATGAATACGACTTTGGTAAAAACGGTCAAAGGGCGTTCTATTATGATCCAGCACGATACCACAACGCCGCGCCCCTACTCCCGACATAATTTGATCCAGGGCACCAACGGGGTGTTTGCCGGGTTCCCGAATCGCATTGCGCTAGAACATGGCGGCACAGGGTCTTTTCATAACTGGGATGAAGATATGAGTACCTGGTATGCCAAATATGATCACCCTCTGTGGCTGAAAATGGGTGCAGAAGCCGAGCGCAATGGGGGTCATGGAGGCATGGACTTTTTGATGTTCTGGCGGATGATTTACTGTCTGAGAAATGGCGAACCGTTAGATCAGGATGTCTATGATGGTGCTGCCTGGTCGGTGATTTCGCCTTTGTCAGCATTGTCTGTGGCAAACCGCAGTGAGTCTGTAACCATTCCTGATTTTACCCGTGGTGCCTGGCAAAGTGCGAAGCCATTAGGCATAGTTGGCGCTTAGTTGTGTGCCGGCACAGATCATCCTATTCGGGTATGATATAATCACTGGGCTCTTACTCGAGGGCCACTTTAGACTGATATTCATACCCGGAGGTAGATTTGCGCGGCACATTCACCACACAGCTCACTCTATGTCTTGTGTTGCTGGTAACCTTCCTGATTGCTGGCTGTGGCCTGACAGATAATACCCGAGCGTCAGCGCGCGAAACGAGTGCGCTCAGACAAGTACTCAATGACTACATAGCGACCTATCAGGCACGTCAGGATTTTGCTTTATTTTTGTCCTTTTATGCCGACGATGTTCAGCTGGAAGACATGATTTATGGCTTTGCTGTCAAGGATAAACAGGCATTGGCCGAGTTTTTTAATTGGTCTGCCGGGAATGTCAAAATTCTGGATGGGAAACAGACATATACCCTCAGCGAGGTGATCTTAGACGAGCAGCAACGTCGTGCCGTTATTCGTGGCACCTATGTGCGCTTTGAGTATGAAGGTCGGGAAATGGGCCCCTGGCGATTCACGACCGTATTACACTTTAACCCGGACAATAAGATCGCCTATCAGCAGGATTGGATCAATTACAGGCCTCGCTCGTTAACGGACGGTGGCAGCAATTTAAATTATCCTGCAAACTAACTCCTTTATAATTCTGACGAGGACACTGTGATGCAACTCTCTGTCGAGATCAGCAAATATCCATTGCATGCTGACTATATCCCTTTTATCAAAGACTTTATCGAGCGCCTGAATCAGCACCCGGAGCTGAAAGTACTCACTAATACCATGTCTACTCAGGTGTTTGGTGACTATGATGTGCTGATGGATACTCTATCTGCAGAAATGAAGCGCTCGTTTGAGCAGTTTGGCAAAATCGTTTTTGTCTGTAAATTCATCAGTGGCGACCTGTCGCCCCAATCATGATGCAGTGGCTAGCTGAAACCTTGGCTGGGTTCACTGCCATGTCAGTGTGGGAGTATCTGGCCGTGATCTTATCAGCCGCTTACCTGTTGCTGGCGATAAGGGAAAACTCATGGTGCTGGCCTGCGGCGTTTGTCAGTACTTTTATCTATACCGTGATGTACTGGAATGGTGCGTTGCTGATGGAGTCCTTGCTGAACTTTTACTATATGTTCATGGCGGTAGTAGGCTGGTGGATGTGGCGCAGTGGCAGACAGGATAAGTCTCTGGAAATCGTTTCCTGGTCCTTGTCTCGACATAGCATTATTATTTTGGGCACATTACTTGTGGCGTTGGGCATTGGTTATGTGATGGATAAGTATACTCATGCTGAGCTGGCTTATCTGGATAGCCTGACGACTTGCTTTGCTGTGGTAACCACTTACCTGGTTGCCCGTAAAGTGTTGGAAAACTGGCTGTATTGGGTAGTGATCGATGCGGCGTCTATGTATCTTTACTATCTCAAAGGCTATTACCCCACCCTGGTGCTGTTTGGTTTTTACACCATAGTGGTCTGTTGGGGGTATGTGCGTTGGTACGAAGTACATCAACAAAAAGAGGGCAAACCGCTTGCCGCGCTTTGATGCTGAGCTGAGTGCACTGATCAGGCAAGCTTTCCCCGCTCTTAGCATCAGTGCACTGCGTCCACTCAACAAAGGGTTAAGTAATAAAAATTACTATCTTGAGCAGGCGCAACAAGGTTATTTGCTTAAGCATTATTCAGGCACAATGCCTGTCCAGGCGCTGGAAGCGCAGGGACAGCTGGCTCTCCTTGGCGTGGCACAGCCTTTGGCAGGTTACCATGTTCAGACCCGGCTGGCGTTGTTTGAATTTTTACCACAACAAGATGAGCCGCTCTGCCTGAGCGATAGCTTGTTAGCAAACCTGCACACGTTACATGGTTTTGTGCGACCCCAGAGCGGGCAACTTGACCTGAGTGCGGCGCTCTGTGAGGCCGCTCTGGTGCTCGAAGGGAAGTTTGATGTGTCTGCTTTAGGTCGAAGGCGGGCGCAGTTTGAGCCTGATATCTGCTTTTGCCACAATGATTTGGTCAAAGACAATCTGCTGGTAACAGCACAGGGACCCGTGTTTATCGATTTTGAATACGCGCAATACAACGACCGATATTTTGATTTGGCGGCCTTATGTGTCTCTTTTTCGCTGTCAGTACGTGAAGGTAATCAGATGCTGAAGCGCTATTTCAGTCTGGCAGAGATCCCGTTGCCAGAGTATGCAGAGGATAAGCTACAATGCTATGTGGAAATTTACCTGCTGCTCTGTCTTGCCTGGTATCAGCAACGCGGGCTGGTCTCGTATGTTGACCCCTTACTGCTCCTGTTGAAGGCGTGGTGTCGTTAGTCGCTTCGCACAGACCATTTTGCCCGAGCATCAGTCGGGCGTTTTATTAGTCTGGTCACGAAGCAATATTGGGAAGGCGGCGTCGCTTCTGTTGCGCTTAAATGCCGCCTAGTCGTTTTGCCAGTTCTTTGTATTTTTCTACGTCATCTTTGTCAAAAATGGGTTCGCCCTGCTCATCCTGTTGTTTGGCAACTAACAGGTTTTCGCGTGCCAGTCGCCTGACGCGCTCCACTTTAACATCTAAAAATTCAGCAACTTGTTCAGTGGTCATTGGAGTCATAATACGGTCCTCTCAGGATGATGTCGTGTTAATACAGGAGACCAATTTTCCGTGTATTAACAGGTCGTCATTATTGTTATTGTTCTAAGCATAGTTAAATATCGTGAATTTCGCTCTGTGTGAAGTCTTTTTTCGAGTTTTAGACCATAAATTAAGCATATAGACAACAATGACTAGTATTTGCGGCTGGATATGATTATTATTGGCACCACTAAGATGTTGCTCTCGTGGTGAAATGGATATCACGTGGCCCTCCGGAGGCCAAGTTCTAGGTTCGATCCCTAGCGAGAGCGCCATTTTACGTCACATCTATGCTTCTAAATTCCGCATTTTATATCCATTTCCGACGTTTAAACAAAACGCCTACAGCAATGGTTAATATCACCAATGCAAGTATGAAAATTGTGAATGCCCAGGGATTCTCTGTGCCTGGAATGCCTCCTATGTTGACCCCCAATAGACCGGTTAAAAAGCCCAACGGTAAAAACAGGGCTGCGACCACAGACATTATGTACATGCGCTGATTCAGCTGCTCATTAAGCTGATTGGTAATGCTTTGTTGCAGGACCTGTGCCCGTTCAATGCTGGCTTCGAGCTCTTCAATATAGCGGCTGAGGGTGTTATTTGCCTCGCCGAGTAAGCGGCGCTGCTCAAGACTCAGAAAGTTCACCTTAGTATCAATCAAATCATAGATAGCTTGACGCTGCGGTTTGATATAGCGCTTTAAGGCGATAACCTGACGCCGTAGCAAGGTAATTTGATGGTAGTCAGGCTGGCATTCCTCTTTGTCCAGTTGCTCTTCAAACTCATCCAGCTGTTCTTCGACCTGCCATAATGTGTCCTGCATACGGTGTGTCAGGCGATCAATCAGGGCGCAGATCAGGTCGCTGATTGACTGAGCCCCCTGACCGTCCAGTAATGCGCTGTGTAGCTCTTCGATAGAAATCAACACGCGCTTACGACAAGTGATCAGCACGTTTTTATTTATAAAGCAGCGCACTGAGACCATATCTTCCGGGTTTTGCCTGGGGTTAAGGTTGACGCCGCGTAAAAACAACAGCAACCCATGACTTGCACGGGTCACACGAGGTCGGGTTTCCTCTGCAAGCAAAGCTTGCCACTCCCATTCCTGCAGAAAATCCAGCTGGCTCAAGAAATGTTGAACTGCGTCGTTTGTGTAGTCAAAGTGCAGCCAAAGCGGCACCTCGTCTTTGAGTGCCTGCGTTAAATCTGATATCGGGGTTGCGCCACCCTGGCCGTCCAGCATGAGCGCATGAAGTAAGCCTTCCATTTTATTACCTGTATACACATGAATGTGTTTATCTTTGGCCAACTTACCCACTTAGGCAAATCAAATTACAGTATTTTGTGTAGTACCTGATTGACCTGACTGATCACTTCATCACTGCATTGATTGATGAAGAAGTGGCCACCATTAAAGTAATGAATGTCAATTTTGTGTTCACTCAAATCCTGCCAGCCGTGCAGCTGCTCGGCACTGATTTCGATGTCATCATAGCCATGAAACACAGTGATAGGGCAGGGCAGGTTGACAGGTTGGGCCTGATAACACTCGGCAATTTGAAAATCAGCTCTCAATAAGGGGAGCAGTAACTCCATCAGCTCTTTGTGTTCCAGCAGCTCTTTGGGTGTGCCATTAAGTTTATAAAGCTCTTCAACAAACTCATCATGGGGCAAGTTGTAAATGCGCTTCTTGTCTGTGCTGGTGTGTGGGGCGCGGCTGCCCGATGCGATTAGGTGGCGTGGTAACGGCGCGTTTTGTTGAACCAGATGTTTCGTGACTTCAAAAATCACTCGGCTACCCAAACTGTGCCCCATGAGTACATAGGGCTTTTCGGTCAAAAAGGCCTGATATGCCAATAGCTCATCCACTTTTTGTTGCATGGTCACATGAGCAGGCTCTGCCATGCGTGCACCACGACCCGGAAATTGCAATAGCACCAGTTCTACATCGGGGTGAAGCGCACTGTTCCATGGCATATATATGGCGGGTGAGCCGCCAGCATAAGGAAAACAAAACAGTCTGAGTTTGGCATTGGGGTTTGGTTTCGGTATTACAAAAAGCTTGCTGTTCATGTTGTTATATCTTTTATCTGAAATTAGGAACTATCCTATCAGACGACCTCCAAGCAAGTCATTTTATTCAAGAAATATTCATATCCCATTTTTGGCATCGAGTGAAGCATGGGAAATTTGACCCGATATTGAACGAAATCATGACGTAACTGACCTTCACTGATTGTTAAAAGCGCCAAGATCGGCGAAAATAGTGCATGATTAAAAATGAACCCGCCGGATGACCCTGCAAAGTGTCATGCGCACACTTTGCGTAGCATGTGTGGATCCGCGTATAACCTAAAGAATTGACTAATGGCAGATCAGACTTTCCTCAATGAAATAAACAAGCGACGTACCTTCGCTATCATCTCGCACCCGGATGCGGGTAAGACCACCATCACAGAAAAAGTACTCTTGTTCGGTAAGGCCCTGCAACAGGCTGGTACAGTAAAAGGCCGTGGTTCTAACCAGCACGCAAAATCAGACTGGATGGACATGGAAAAAGAGCGTGGTATCTCAGTAACCACGTCTGTGATGCAGTTCCCGTTCAACGACAGCCTGGTTAATCTGCTGGATACCCCGGGACACGAGGACTTCTCGGAAGATACTTATCGTACGCTCACTGCCGTGGATTCCTGTCTGATGGTCATCGACGCGGCCAAAGGTGTTGAGGATCGAACCCGTAAGCTAATGGAAGTCACCCGTTTACGCGATACGCCTATCGTGACCTTCATGAACAAGCTGGACCGTGATATCCGCGATCCGATGGAGCTGCTGGACGAAGTTGAGACTGAACTGAACATCATGTGCGCGCCAGTTACCTGGCCGATTGGCTGTGGTAAAGAGTTCAAAGGGGTGTACCACATTCACCGTGATGAGACCATTTTGTATCAAACGGGTCAGGGCCATACCATTCAGGAAGTGCGCACCATTAAGGGGTTAGATAATGCCGACTTGGATGCCGCCGTCGGTGAAAGCCTGGCAGAGCAGCTGCGTGAAGAGCTGGAACTGGTCATTGGTGCCTCACATGAATTCGATAAAGAGCTATTCCTCAGTGGCGAACTGACGCCGGTGTATTTTGGTACCGCCCTTGGTAACTTTGGTGTGGATCACATGCTCGATGGCCTGACTGAGTGGGCGCCGTCACCGCTGCCGCGTCAAACAGATGAGCGCGAAGTGTGTGCAGATGATGATAAATTCACCGGATTCGTATTTAAAATTCAGGCTAACATGGACCCGAAACACCGTGACCGTATCGCCTTTATGCGTATTGTGTCAGGTAAATACACTCAGGGCATGAAGATGAATCATGTTCGCTTGGGTAAGCAAGTGAGCATCTCTGACGCCGTGACCTTTATGGCAGGTGATCGTGAACGCGCACAGGAAGCCTTTGCCGGTGACATCATCGGTTTGCACAACCACGGTACAATCCAGATTGGTGATACTTTCACTCAGGGTGAAAAACTCAAGTTCAGTGGCATTCCGAACTTTGCCCCTGAGCTGTTCCGCCGTATCCGCCTTAAAGATCCACTCAAGCAAAAGCAGCTGCTCAAAGGTCTGGTACAGTTATCAGAAGAAGGTGCCGTACAGGTGTTCCGCCCGCTGATCAACAACGATCTAATCGTAGGCGCGGTCGGTGTGCTGCAGTTTGACGTGGTAGTGGCACGACTGAAGTCTGAGTACAACGTGGATGCGATCTACGAAAGCGTTAACGTTCAGACGGCGCGTTGGGTTAATTGTGAAGACGAGAAAAAACTGGCCGAATTCCGCCGTAAGTGTGAGCAGAACCTGGCACTCGATGGAGGCGATAACCTGACGTATATCGCGCCAAGCCGGGTGAATCTAAACCTGTCGATGGAACGTTATCCGGACGTTCAGTTCCATCAGACGCGCGAACACTAAGTTAACGCGGGCCATCCGGCTTGCCTGATGGTCCCAAAAGTCATGCTTCGGGTTGATTTGGCTCTGGCGCGTCCTATAAGCTAGTGTATTCGATCCGATTGTTCGCTGACTGTTTAAAGCTGCGTTTTATTCCGGCGCCCCAAGGCGCCGATGATGTTTGCTCAGTGCCCAGGCTGGCACTGACCCAAAGGAAACACAATGAACATTAAAAGTATTCTAATTGAAAAAGCTCTGTCTGCGATGGCCGCGGCAGGGATCCCTGAAGGCACCAATCCGGCGGTAACGCAAAGCACCCGTGCGCAGTTTGGTGACTATCAAATTAATGGCGCAATGGGCGCTGCGAAAGCACTAAAAACTAACCCGCGAGAGCTGGCTCAGAAGATCATTGATAATTTGGATGTGAGCGATGTGGCTGCAAAAACTGAAATTGCCGGCCCGGGCTTTATCAATATTCACCTTAAGCCGGAGTTTCTGGCTGCGAGCCTGGAAGCGGCCAATCAGGATGCCAAGCTAGGCGTGGCTGAGCATGCTCAGGCGCAAAACGTGGTTGTCGATTTCTCGTCGCCTAACCTGGCTAAAGAAATGCACGTGGGTCATCTGCGTTCTACCATCATTGGTGATGCGGTGGTACGTGCGCTTGAGTTCCGTGGTGACAAAGTCACGCGTCAGAACCACGTGGGCGACTGGGGCACGCAGTTTGGTATGCTAATCGCACACCTGGAAGATATGCTGGCGCAAGGCATTGACCTGGAAAACGTGGCACTGGCGGATTTGGAAACTTTCTACCGCGATGCTAAGAAGCGCTTCGACGATGAAGAAGGGTTCTCGGATAAGGCCCGTGATTACGTGGTTAAATTACAAGGTGGTGATGCACATTGCCAGAAACTGTGGCAGTTGTTTATCGACACGTCCGTGAAGCACTCTGAAGAAGTGTATAAAAAGCTGAATGTGACGCTCACGCGCGATGACATTATGGCTGAAAGTGCCTACAACGATCGTCTGGCCGGGATCATCGCGCTGTTAAAAGAGAAAAACATTGCGGTTGAAGATCAGGGCGCACAGGTGGTGTTCCTGGATGAGCTGGCAAACAAAGATGGTGAACCGTCGGTGTTTATCGTGCAAAAATCAGGTGGTGGGTTCTTGTATGCCACGACCGATCTGGCAGCGTGTGATTATCGCTCCAACGAGCTGGGCGCTGAGCGCATCCTGATCTTTGTGGATGCCCGCCAGAGCCTGCACTTTAACCAGGTTGAGCTGACTGCACGCAAAGCGGGCCTGCTGCGCGACGAAACCAGCTATGAGTTCTGTCCGTTTGGGACTATGATGGGCAGCGACGGTAAGCCGTTCAAGACCCGTACAGGCGGTACAGTCAAGCTGGCTGAACTGTTGGATGAAGCGGTTAGCCGTGCCAGCGAAAAACTAGCCGACCGTGCGTCTGAGCTGAGTGCAGAAGCACGCGCTGAAATCGCCCGCAAAGTGGGTATTGGCGCGGTGAAATATGCCGATCTGTCGAAGCACCGTACCAGTGATTACATCTTCAACTGGGATACCATGCTGAGCTTCGAAGGCGCAACCGCACCTTACTTACAGTATGCGTATACCCGTGTGCGCAGTATTTTCCGCAAAGCCGGAGTAGACAGCGCGGCGCTCAGTGGCAGCATCAACATTGTAGAGCCACAGGAAAAGGCGCTTGCGCTGAAACTCCTGCAGCTTGAAGAAGTATTGGATCTGATGATCGGCGAAGCTACACCTCACGTACTATGTGGATATCTGTACGAGCTGGCGAGTCTGTACATGACCTTCTACGAAGCTTGTCCAATCCTTAAAGACGATGTGTCTGCTGAAGTACGTGAAAGCCGTCTGTTGTTGTGTAATCTGGTTGCCAGAACACTTCACACAGGTCTGGAACTGCTGGGCATCGAGGTGATGGAGCAGATGTAAGTCCTGCGTGAGATCATGTAATGCATGCATCACGTTATGTTAGACTGAGGCCGCACTAATGCGGCCTTTTGTGTTATGTAAGGAATGACCACCATGAAACTTGATGATATTCGTCGCGAATATACTAAAGATGGCCTCTCCCGCGAGAAGCTCGATGACAATCCCATAGTGCAGTTTGAACACTGGCTGCAACAAGCCGTGGATGCAAACCTCAGCGACCCGACCGCCATGGTGGTGGCCACGGTGGATGAGCAGGGTCAGCCGTCACAGCGGATTGTGTTGCTTAAACAGGTAGACGACAACGGTTTTGTCTTTTTCACCAACACCGGGTCGCGTAAGGCACAAGAGCTCAAAGGTAATAACAAGATTTCATTGCATTTTCCCTGGCACAATCTGGAGCGTCAGGTGATAGTGTATGGTGAAGCCGAACCGCTACCGACAGCTGCGGTGGCTAAGTACTTCCTCTCCCGTCCAAAAGAAAGCCAGCTTGCTGCCTGGGCTTCAGCCCAGTCGCGTCCGGTCTCCTCTCGTCAGGCCCTGATGCAGACCTTCAACAGCATGAAAAGCAAGTTCGCGAAAGGCGATATTCCGTTGCCGGACTTCTGGGGCGGGTACTGTGTTAAACCTCATCAGATTGAATTCTGGCAAGGGGGAGAGCATCGTTTGCATGACCGCTTTATGTATCGTAAAGATGCCAATGGGCAGTGGCAGGTTGAACGCCTTAACCCTTAGTGCCATATCCCATGCGCTTCATTGATACCCATTGCCATCTCGATTTTGAAGAATTCAGAGACAGTTTGTCACACCATCTGACAGAGGCGGAGGCACTGGGTGTTGGGCAGTGGGTGGTGCCTGGGGTAACGTTGAAGCAGTGCCGCACTTTGCCTGCTTTCGCCCAGCTGCACCCGGGCGTGCACATCGCCTTTGGCCTTCATCCTTACTTTATGGCACAACACAGCGCCACGGATATGCTTGACTTAGCGGCGCTTGCCCATTTGCATCGTTCGCAGCTGGTGGCGATTGGTGAGTGTGGTATTGATGCCATGGTCGATGATGTTACTGCGCAGCAGCACTTGTTTCGTGAGCACATAGTGCTGGCCAATGACCTCCGTCTGCCGCTGATTGTCCATCATCGCAAAAGTCATCACCTGCTGGCCAAGGCTTTTAAACAGTGCCCCCCTCAAAACGGAGGTGTTATTCATGCCTTCTCTGGCTCATTGCAAGATGCGCAGAGTTATCTGAAGCTCGGGTTTAAACTCGGTGTGGGTGGCACCATCAGTTATCCGCGAGCGGCGAAAACCCGTACAACCCTGGCGCAAGTTCCGTTGCAAGCATTGGTGTTGGAGACAGATGCACCATCGATGCCGTTAGCGGGTTATCAGGGACAGCCCAATGTGCCAAAACGGGTGGTCGAGGTGTTTGAACAACTCTGTACTATTCGGGATGAATCGCCCGAAAAGATAGCGGAAACTCTATACAATTCGTCGCAATCATTGTTTAGCTGCTGAGCAATGCTCAGTTAAATTGCGCTCCTGTGTTGAGAGCTGAGCTGTTGGCAGGGGGGGGAAAGAATGTAGTGACGTCCATTCTTTCCCTATACCACTTTACATCATTAGGTATGCGATATTGTTAAGTGGCAGTGTGCGCAGACTACACTGCGCTTTCGGTTGTTGTCAGTTCTTCACCGAGTGCTGCCAGGGTTTCGAATTCCATCACCCAGTCCAGCTCAACACTTATGTCTAACTGCTCTTCCAGATATTCACAAAACTCAACCACGTCAATGGAGTCTAAGCCCAGTAATGCGATATCGTTTTCAAGATCCTGCTCAGAGAAGTCACTTTTGACGTTCTCTTTACCCCAACTGATGATCAGTGTACGGATTTGTTGTAATGTCATAGTATGTCCTTTAGTTAAGTCAATGACTTGATATATGGTTGTTTCTATTAATATTCAGTCCAGCTCGCAACGAGGTCCAATTGCTGCTCAATAAACTGAGATTTACAGCTTTGGCGGCGTATTTTGCCACTGGAAGTCATTGGAACGGATGAGGGAGATACCAGCGCAATTGCATGGACCGGGATCGCAAATTCTTTGTAGACGGCAATCCGAATTGCTTCAAACACTTCGTTGTAGTCGCTTTCTCTGGCATGCAAACGGTTGAGCTCATGGACTAAGACCAGTCGCTCTTTGTCATCTTTATAGAGAGATGTAGCGGCACAGCGACCAGGCTTTAATGCAGCATGGGCAAGTTCACTGCACGCTTCTATATCCTGAGGGTAAATATTCCGCCCATTGAAGATCAGCAGATCTTTTGAGCGGCCTGTGATGTAGATATTGCCCTGGTATAAAAAGCCAAGATCACCGGTGTTGAGGAAGTCTCGCTCATCAGAGGAGTTTGCCAGGCGATTTTTGAAAGCTCTGGTCGAGGCGTTTTGATTTGCCCAATATCCCGGTGCATTACACGGACTGGTAAGCCAGATTTCTCCTATGTGCAATTCATCATGTTTTGTCTGGGTATCCGGACAAACAATGGCGATGGAGTTTTCGATGAGTGGTGTGCCGCTGGCGACCAATACGATACTCTCTTCATTTTGCGTTTGAAGTGGCACAATCCGTCCCTGTTCATAGCTACTTCTGTCTGCATGCAACAGAACTGGCTCCGAAGCTTCTATCGCACCACTGATGATCAATGTTGACTCTGCGGTGCCATAGCATGGGTACAGTGCATCGGCTTTGAACCCACAGCGTTTAAACCTCTCTGCAAATTGTTTGAGCGTGCTGGCTCTGACAGGTTCGGCACCATTGAATGCGACCTCCCAACTCGATAAGTCGAGTGTTTCCAGCTCGCTATCAGTGATCTTATCGACGCACAGTTGATAAGCAAAGTTGGGGGCACCAGATACCCGAACTCGATAATCTGAGATGGCTTTAAGCCACCGATAAGGTTTTTGTAAAAATGCATTGGGAGCCATAAAAATAAACGGCTGAGCAATATAAATGGCCTGCATGAAGTTACCGATCAGGCCCATATCATGGAAGAGTGGCAACCAGGACAGGTACACCGAGTTACCATAATTACGGAACCCTTTTTTGAGCAGGAGTTGATTCTCTATCAGATTATCGTGGGTCAACGCCACCCCTTTTGGCGCACCAGTTGAGCCGGACGTATATTGTAAAAAGGCGATGTCGCTACCTTGTGTGACCACCGGAATAAAGTCAGAGCGCTCAGGGTGGGAGGCGAGTGTCTCATAAGACACATATTTACCGAGCGTGCTCTCAAAGTGCGTCGCTTCATGCTTGTGAAGCCTGGGGAGTAGCTTTTCGATGGACACAATGAGCTTGCAGTCTGCATTTTCAACAATGCTTTGCATACGCGTCCACTCACTTTTACGTCGACCGGGGATTGGTAAGGGGATCGAAATCACCCCGGCGTACATACAGCCCAAAAATGCCACCGCGAACTCGTAGGAAGACTGAAAAAGCAGTATGACTCTGTCATCTCTTGCGACCTGTGCACGTAAGCCGCATGCGAATTGCTGGGCCTGATCATGCAACATACGATATGTCATCGGAGTTTGTTGTTGCTCCCCGTCTTGTAAAAAGACCAGTGCGGTATCATCTGCATTTTTGCTAGCTCTTTTAGTTAAAATATCTACGAACGTAGGCAACGCATCGGGTTGATAGGAGGTTGCTGGCATTGTCGTTGAATCAATCATACAGTGTACTCAATATCCGGGTTTGAAGTTAAACATTGGCGTAGTTTGTTGTGGCGCTCTATGAGCAGCTGTTTGGCATTGTCTGTGGGGAAGGACAGTACCTTCATTCTAAGCTCTGCACTTGCACAGAGTTGCTCGTTATTGAATAAACGGACATCGCACAGAGAAAAGCCGCGCTCGCATTTTGTGAGTATCGCTTCACAGCGCAATTTGTCCCCAGGCTGAACAATGCCTATGAACTTACCTTTATTTATCTTTGCCAGAATGGCCATGGCTTCAAAGTTGTTGTTGACCATAGTGAGGTGGCCTGCGGCTTGCGCCATTACCTCGGTCAACAGTACGCCGGGAAAAATAGGGGCGTCTGGAAAGTGTTCTTCAAATAAAGGCGCAGTGCTTGGCACCGCGCTGTACGCAGTTAAGCTGCTGCGATCATCCGAAACAGAGGTTATCTCATCCAGCATCAAGAATTTTTCTATGTTCATTGACGTTTCCTTGTTAGTGTTCGGGACTTATGCGGCCGCGGCAGCTGCAAATCCGTTTGTTTGCTCTTTTTTCGCTTTGTAATATAAAGTCAGCTGTACTGAACTCCAGAAAAACTCAATCAGGATGAATAAGTACAGAATACGGCTGGTATCGAAGGCAAATACATAGAGGCACATTAAGCTGCCGTAATACAGTCTGAGGTAGCCATCGCACATGCCAAAAATGGGCTCCCGTTTGACGATCCTCAACGTCGACCACATGATGGCGAAGCCACCAAATAAATTAGCAAATAGCAAATGAAAGCCTGAAAACTGAGGGTAATCTCCTGTGGCACCAAACAGAGTGTGTGCTTCCTGTAAGGGGCCGGCAAGATACCAGGCCGTGAGTATTGGTAAGGCAAACATACCAGCTGCGAAGTAATCGTAAATGGCGCTGTATAGCTGGGCCTTGGAAAGTTTCTGAGTTGCGTTCATGAATAAGTTTCCTTCGAATTAAAGTGTGTGAATGGCACGACGCGTGTTGAGCTTGCCGGTAATGCCAGTGCTTTTGATAAAATGTGCAGCAAAGCATGCGATGAAGTGTGAAACATAAAAAAATGTCCCCCTTTCAGTCGGTGGTTGATACACGATTGTCGGGTGAGTCGATGCCACATAGCCATGTCGTGCGGCATTGCCAATTGGTCTTCGGTGCCTGCAATGGTGGTTATCGGTATGTTGATCTCCGGATGTGCACCATGTTGCACGAAGTGCTGGCATTGATGTAAATCAGGTCTGAGCACACTCAAGTGCCCCTGCAGTTCCTGTTCAGATACATCAGCCATCCATTTGGGATCGGATCTGCGCAAGATGTTCATCAATTCGCCGTCCGACATTTCCTGCCAGCGAAAAGTGTGTCGTGTTGGTGGACAGCATGCCAAAGCAAAAAAGTGCTGTGGCAAGGCCATGCCGTTTTCAGCCAAGTGGCCAATAACCGCATAGGCCAGCAACGCGCCCATGCTGTAACCGACAAATGCAAAAGGCATGTTTTGCTGTTCGATGAGCTGGGAGAGCGGTGCCAGATACGCATCGAAGCTATCCGCAATTTGCTCTGTTGCCCGTTTGCCTCGGCCAGGTAACTGCACACATACCAATTCTATATGTTCAGGTAACCTGTTTCGCCAATGGTAAAAAGCGCTCACATCACCGCCGGCAAAAGGAAAGGCATATAATCTCAGCGTCGCCGCCGGATTTTGGCCCAACCCGACGAACCATTGGTCAGCCGGTGAGGGCCTCGGCTGGGCTGGCAAGCGGGTTGGCTGTTCGAACAGCAATTGGTTCATAAATAGGCTTCCCGCTTCTGAGTCTCAGGAGCAATACAGGTTTTACCTTCTTCTGAGCGCATCCATTCACGCGTTAACTCCATGCCTGCTTCAAAGCTGACCCAGCTTTCGAACCCCAGTTCTGATTTAGCTTTATGAATTGGAAAGCCTTGATTTCTGCTGAGCAAGTGCACGGCATGGCGCGTTAGCAGCGGGCGAGACTTGATATTGAGCAACGCATAGACTTTCTCCATCAGGTAGCCAAAGCCAAAGGCAAGGCTCGCGGGGACTTTCATACACTTCCAGTGTTGAGGTTTAAAGCATTGCCCCATCCCCTCTACAAAGTCTTTCCAAGAATGCTCACCTTCATCCCGGATATTGTATGCCTGTCCTGCTGCGGCTGGTATATCAGCCGCACGTAGCATTGCCTCGGTAAGGTTGCGCACATACACTAAGCCTGCATGAGAATGTCCCCCATCTAGCAAGACCATTTCTTTATTTAGCATCAGGCGGCTTATTTCTACTACCCATTCCATGGATCTGGGACCGTATACGGATGCGGGACGAAACACCGTCACCGGCACATCACGCTCTTGAACTGCGCGCCAGATCACTTCTTCACCTTCGGCTTTACTGCGGTTATAAGGCAGGCCAATATTTTGCGGACCATAGTCTTCCGACACTGGCGACTTAGGGTAACCGTATACATCAGATGTACTGATGTGGATCAGGCGTTCGGCGTCAGAATGTTCCAGCGCAGCCAGAACGTTTTCTACACCACGGATATTGGCAGCAAAAAATGCGTCATCAGCAGCCCAGTCAGAGGAGAGACCGGCACAGTTATAAATCACTTTGACGTTTTGCGCCGCTGCGATCAGGGTTTCCCGATCTTCCAGTGTGCCATAGACAATATCAACCGGCAGGCCTTCAAGCACTTTGCATTTTGGCGATTGGCGCACAAGAACGCGCACTTTTTTGTTCGCCTCTAGCAAAGTATGCACCATGTGATTGCCGATAAAACCTGTTGCCCCGGTAACCAGGGCGTCATATGTTGTATTTGAATCCATTATTGCCTCATACACTTTCTGTTTCGGGTAATTGTTCTGTTTTAAGTTGGGTTATTTCACTCAGCAGGGATTGCAGCGCAAATTCCAGTTCTTCACGGGTATGCTCAACGTTCATAAAGAAACGCAGTCGACAACGATGCTTTTCTACTGCTGGGTAGCCGATAGGCATAACATTGATGTGTTTCTCGCGCAGCCGGGCAGACAAGAGCATGGCAACTTCCCACTCCCCGACAATGATTGGGATAATGGGAGAATGCGTTGTTGGGCCGCAGTCAAACCCAAGCTCCTGTGCCCTGGCGAGGAACCAGGCTGCGTTGCTCTTAAGTTTTTCCAGACGCTCAGGCTCGCGTCTTAGCACCCGGATTGCTTCCAGGGCCGCGGCAGCATTCGCTGGGGTGATACCTGTGCTAAAAATAAGCAATGGCGTGGTATATTTCAGAAATTGAATGAAGTTTTTGGACGCCGCAATGTAGCCGCCGCAACTGCCGAGTCCTTTACTTAAAGTCCCCATCCAGATGTCGACGTCACTTCGCACTACATCGTAGTATTCACCAGCGCCGGCGCCGGTTTTGCCGAGTACGCCAATGGAGTGAGCCTCGTCTATCATCAGCATACAGTTGTGTTGCTTCTTAATACGGATAAACTCTGGCAGATTACCAATATCACCGTCCTGACTGTAGACTCCCTCAATGACTATCAAGACGCGGCGATAATACTTGCGGATTTTGCTGAGGATCTTGTCTAGTTCGGCCCAGTCATCATGGCCAAATGAACGACGTTGCGCACCAGATAGCATCGCGCCGCGTACCGCACAGTCATGGATCCACTGGTCATGGATCACCAAGTCCTGTTTGTCCATAATGTGTCCAATCACAGCCACACTGGTGCTGTGACCACTGGCAAATACCACAGAGGCCTCACAGCCCAGGTAATCGGCAATTTCGGATTCCAATTCATGATGCAGTGGGGTTTCGCCAAATAACAGAGGCGTTGCAGAAGGAGATGTACCGTAGTGTGCAACGGCCGCCTGAGTAGCTGCGATGACTTCCGGGTGGTTAGATAAACCAGAATAGTTAAATGAGGCAAAGTTCAGCACGTCCACATCATTCAGGGTTGCCCGGCCAGAGTTAAGTCCCTGATGGATCCGTCCATAGGGGTTTTCGCCAATTGCATTGATCATGTTGAGACGTGCGATGTGAGTCTGATACTCCTCCGATTGTTCAAAGTCAGTTTCCGGGACAACGGTATGTGACTCCTCGGTCGCTTTTGCTTGGGCTGGCGCTTGAGCCTGCCAACTCATCGCGGCATTCGGTAGTGACGCTGTTACCTGAGTTGGATGAGGATTTAGCTGCGCATCAACAATTGCCACTAGCTCAGCCACACTTGGGTCCTGTTCTAGTTGTTCCGCTTTGAACTGACTTAGTTCGGGCCACGTTTGTTTCAGTTGTTTAGTGAGCTGTTTCACCATTAATGAATCGAGCCCCAGCTGGCTATGCAATTTATCGTTATCATGAATGTCGCTTGGTGCACAGCCCGCGATAGAGGCAAGCAACGACACCAATGTTGCATGGCTAGACTCACGACTAACTTGCGCAGCAGGAGCCGGCTGCGTTATCGCAGTATTCTGAGAAGAGGCTGCTTGTGCTTGTACCTGCGTGGCAGTCATGGCATGCGCCGTAGATTGAGGCTGACCTGCAAGGCTTTGTAGCACGGCAGACTGAGATTGGAATAAAGATAAAGCAGCCTGCATAAGCGAGCTTTCCTGGCCGGCTGGTGGGGTAGCTGGCCTCGTTTGGGCTACAGGCTCAGCTGTTTCTGGCTGATTCCAATACGAATCTCTGTCAAATTGGTACGATGGCATATTTATACGTTTTCCTGTTGAGTGTGAGTGTGGGGTCGTTGTTACCGGGTATCCGAGTTGCCACAGTTTTCCCAATGAAACCAGCTGCGCTGAATACGCATCCTGACGTTTTACAATGGACGGGAAGCCGTGAATGGATTGACTATTAATTTGTGCTGTTTTTAAGGCGAAATTAAGCAAAGTCCGTCCTGGGCCCAACTCAATAAAAAGTTTGCCCTGGTGCGCTAAGGCCCTTTCCACAGCACGTTTGAACTGAACCGGTTCCCTCATTTGTCTGGCCAAATACGCGCCATCGGGTCGCTGAGTGAGTATCTCAGAGGTGACCGATGAGATAACCGGAATGGCGGGTTTGGCAAACTCGAACTGCTCTGCAAACTGCTGCAATTGCGCCGCAGCATCAGCCATCATCGGGGTATGAAACGCACCGGAGACTGGTAACCACGAGCCTTCTACTGTCATGGGCAGTGATTGCTTCAGGGCCTCCAGTTGGGCACGTGGTCCCGCAAAGACCCGGTTACCTGGGGCGTTATCAGCGGCTAGCCAGAGGTGTTCATTGAGTGTGTGAGTCAGCTTTGTCAGAGCACTTTCTTCACCTAAGCAGGCGAGCATGGCGCCCTCAGTGGGCGCTTGTGCCATCAGGTGGCCACGTTTGATTGCTAGCTGCATGGCATCAGACAGGGATAAACTTTGTGCGCTATACATGGCTGCTATTTCACCCAGGCTGTGACCCAGAACCAAATCCGGAGTGACACCTTGTGCTTTCCAGAGGCTGTCTAAACTGGCTTGAAGCGCGAATATTAAAGGCTGCTGAATAGCAGTGTTGCGCAGCAAGGTTGGATCTGTGTCCTCGTGCAATAGCTCGACCAGTGACAACTCGCATTGCGCATGCTGGGCGAACAGTCTGTTGCATTGTGCAAAGGTTTTTTTAAACACCGGCTGGTTGAGCAGGGTTTTCCCCATCGCAGTAAACTGACTGCCTTGCCCAGAAAAGCAAAAGACAACTTTGTTACTGTCCGATGTTACGGGCTGAGTGACACTGTGAACTGACTGCTCCAGATCGCTCAACGCCTGAGACAAAGCTTGCATTGAGTCGACCACAGTGCTGAAACGATGCTCAAAAGTGTCTCTGGCGCCTGACAGTGTGTGGCAGATATCAGGCAGCGTAATATCCGGGTTTTGGTTGATGAAGTGCCTGATTGCATTCGCCTGAGCGGACACAGAAGCTGGCGTACGTGCAGATAGCTGAAGTAACTGCGGAGTTTCGGGAGCTGTACACTCTCGATGATCATCCGGCGCTTGAGTCACTAGCAGATGTGCGATGGTGCCGCCAAAGCCAAAAGAACTGACCGCTGCGGTTCTGGGGTTGTTATGCGCTTCTGACCAGGCTTGTGTGTGGCTTGGGATCGTCAGTTCAGCATGCTCCCAGTCGATCCGTTCAGTGGGGTTTGCACAGTGTAACTGGCCGGGGACTTTGCCGTGCTGGACACACATAACCGCTTTGATCAAGCCGGCGATGCCCGCAGCAGATTCCAGGTGTCCTATGTTGGCTTTCACTGAGCTAAGCCATCTGGTTGGCGTTTGACGAGTACTGTATATGTTAGCCAGTACTTTAGCCTCAATGGGGTCGCCAAGAGGTGTGCCTGTACCGTGCGCTTCAATCAACCCAACCTGACTCGCACAGAGTCCACTGTTTGTAAGTGCTTGCTCGATGACCTGGTGCTGTGCTTGCGGGTTCGGGGCCGTCAGACCATTGCTTTTACCATCATGTCCTACCGCTGAGCCTGCAATCTGTGCCAGAATTGGATCTCCATCACGTAAGGCATCAGTCAGGCGTTTCAGGACAACTATGCCACACCCCTCACCCCTGACATAGCCATCGGCATGTTGGTCAAATGTGGCACACCGGCCACGCGGTGATAGCATTTGAGCTTCGGTGAAAGCAACGGTGAGATCGGGTTTAAGCATCAAATTAACGCCACCCGCAAGTGCCATGGTTGATTCGCCGCGGCGCAGGCTTTCACAGGCCTGATGCACTGCGACGAGGGAACCGGAACAGGCAGTATCGATTGTCAGCGACGGGCCGGTTAAGTTAAGACAATAGGAAATTCTATTTGCGGCAACGGCTTGAGAGCCGCCGGTACAGCTGTGAATATCCAGATCTGCGAGATTCTGGCTTTGCAGTTGCCAGTATTCCTGAGGCCCACTGGAGACAAATACGCCCGTTTTGCTGCCTGCAATTGACTTAGGAGCAATGCCTGCATGCTCGAGTGCCTGCCAGCTGTTTTCGAGCAATAAGCGGTGCTGGGGATCCATTTTACTGGCTTCACGGTGTGAAATGCCAAAAATTTGGGGTTCGAATCCATCGACCTGGTCGAGGAAACCACCAAGCAAGGGAACACTATAGCCACTTTTGGTTTTCACCATACTCATGTCTGGCCAGCGATCAGGCGACACCTGAGTAATGGCATCGCGCTGAGAGCATAATAACTGCCAAAACTCGCTGAGATCATTGGCCTGTGGAAAGCGACAAGCCATGCCAATGATTGCAATGGCTCCGTTATCTGACTGTGAATGGGAAGTTTGCGTAGCCGCTGCAACTGGAGTCGGGCCAGATAATTGTTGGCTAAGTAGTTCAATAGCCTGCTCGACAGTGGGTGCCTCCCAGACAAATGTGTCTGACAGTGTCAGCCCGAATGTTTCCCCGAGTGCTTTTGCCAGTTTAACACTGTTGCCTGAGTCCAGACCCAGCTCACTAAAGCTAAGGTTTAGGTTAATATGACTAGCAGGCAAGCCTGTGAGCTGAGCTAGCTGGTGTATTAGCTGAGTACGGATCTGCGTTTTTGTAATGCTCTGATGAGGTGAGGATGAGCTCGTGTCGGCTGTTTCCAGCAGGGCAAGCCAATGAGACAAAGTTGGATTTTGCAACAAAGCACAGAGGTGGCTCTGCGTGGCAAAGCGTGTGCTTATCATGTTATCCAGCTGGCAAACCATGTCAAACTGCAGCGCCAGGTCGGCGAATGTGGGGCTCGCCGCCACCTCTACTGGCTCTGCTCTTAGGGCATCCAACTGGCTCAGTAGCAAGTCTTTGGGTAGTTTGTCAGAGCTGTCCTGAGCGACCGTGGTTTCAAGGTCGTGCGCGACAACACTGGCGAACAGGCAAGGCATTGCAAAAGTTAAGAACGACTCTTTGGCCTGAAAGCGTTGTAATTTTCCACTTGATGTTTGTGGTATCGCGCCACTTTTTACTGCTAATACGGCATAAGGTGTCAGGGCCAGAGGCGGCTCAGCAAGGCGTTGGCGGGCTCGCGCAACCAGGTCTATCAGTGCATCCTCATTGGTGGTGTTTGCTTCGAGCAAAACCACCAGCTCTTCTTGCCCTGCCATAGTAATACTGAACGCGATGGCTTTGCCGATGGCACCTTCGTAGCTCTGCTGTGCGATGTTTTCAATGTCATTGGGAAAATAGTTTTTGCCCCGCAGCACAATCAGGTCTTTCTTTCGGCCGGTAATGTGTAGCTCACCGTATTCGTCAATGAATCCCAAATCGCCGGTGCGCAGATAGGGTTTGTCAGCTTCATTGCGAATATGAGCATGAAATGTGGCTTGTGATATGTCGGGTTTTTGCCAGTACCCTTTGGCAACGCCTGGCGCATTCACCCAGATTTCACCTACGCGTTGCCCAGAAACACGCTCACAACTGTCTGGGTTAACGATGGCGATCTCGGTATCCAGTGCTGCTTTGCCACAGGCTACAGATTCAATGGCATTTAAAGGGTGCTGTGCAGTGAGCACCTGTCCGGCTTGCAGCGCTTGGCTGTCGAGGTTGAGTTTTCTCGCGCTGTGTTTTGGCTTACCGCCGGACACGATCAATGTAGCCTCTGCGAGGCCATAACAAGGCTGAAAAGTGGCCTCGGAAAAGCCTGCCGGGGCAAAACGTTTCTGAAATGCCTGGATAGTTGCGAAGCGAACGGGCTCGGCACCGGACAGTGCATGTTGCCAGCAACTCAAATCCAAAGCGTTAACTTGTTCATCAGTAAGCTTATTGACGCAATGCTGATAACCAAAGTTAGGCGCCACAGAGACGCGCGCGCGATGGGTTGAAATGAGCTCTAACCATAACTGTGGGTAACGCAAAAACGTGTTAGGTGCCATAAAGTAGCCCCAGCCACCACCGTATACAACTTGTATGATGTTACCGATCAGGCCCATATCGTGATAAGGCGGTAGCCAGGAGACAAAGGTATTGTCTCCATCTAGTGCCTGAAAAATGGCCTGTGAGTTGTGAATAAGGTTAGCATGGCTGACCTCCACCCCTTTGGGGGTGGAAGTGGAGCCTGATGTATATTGCAAAAAGGCTGTGGCATGGGGAGCAGGTGCCACTGGCTGCCAGTCGGTTTGTGCTTGTTTGGGCTGGGCTGGTTCGCGTACACTCAACCAGTTTAGGGTAGCAAAAACCTCTGATTTTGAAGTGATTTTTGATCGCTTGCTCAACAGCTTGTCTGAAGCCAGCGCATATTTTGGCTGGCAGTCACAAATGATCGCTTCGATCCTGGGCAAGGTCTGTTCCAACCTGGCAATAACTGGCGGGAATGCGGGCACTGCAATAGCCCCCGCCAATACACAGCCCCAAAAGGAGATTATATAATCCAGGCCGGGTTCGCTGAGCAAGATGACTCGCTCATTGCATGCCCCCTGACGCTGTAATTTTACTGCCAGCTGTTGCGCTGCCGTAAAGAGCTCGCCATAGGTGAGCGATTGAACCGGTTTGCCTGGCCCGCTCACAAAATGGTAAGCAGGCTGAGACGCAAACTTATCGCTGCGCCATTGTAGTAATTCAACCAAGTGGGCAGGCGCCTCCTGGCCTGCCAGTTTAGAAAAGCACGGGTGATTTAGCATTCTTAATTCCTATCCATGGACTGATCTAGTGCGTTAGCAATGCCATCTGAATCTCGATCCAGTACTGAGCGACGTGCTTCATCCTGATTCGGTTTCGGCGGGTAACACACAAAGGTTGCAGGTACCCGGTTGGCAAGTAATTGGCTAACGGTGAGAGCAGTCCCCACATCTGTTTCCACAATTGACTCAAGTGGCGCTTCGGCAGCTGCAACCGTCATCACATACCCTCCAAAGCCATTATTACCCGCTAGATCACAATGGCCTTCGGCCGCCGCTGCGGTCATAGCTTTGAAGTCTGCCAGCAACGTTTCTGAGGGGGCGCTGGTTAGCGTTAGCTGGCGCCCAACCATGGGTTTGAGGTTGGTATCAAATGCCATCATAAATGCTTCGCCAGCTTCGCGTTCGAGCAACCCGCTTGGATAGCACACACCGTCTTTCTCGCCATATTCAAGGGTAGAGCCGAGCTGAAAACACAGTGGCATCATCTCTGCACTGGGGGGATTCGGACAAACTAAAGATGCAGTCACTGCTTCTACGATGGGGGCTCCGAGCGCACTGGTAACCGGTTTTTGTTGCTGCAAGGCATGCAATGCGCCACGAGCAATGGTTTGCCAACGTTGATCTGAATGGATAGCAGGACTGCTCAGTACTGTCTCGACGACTTGTTTGGCAGCTGTTTTGTCACCTGAGGATGCAGCCAGAGCCAATGGTAGTAAGGTCGACTTATCTGCGCCTAACTTGGCAAAGAAGTCACTGGCCTGATGGGCGACCTGAGTTAAACACTGTTGTGGGTTGAGTGGCACAAAGGCATCAAATGCATCTGGGTTACCGCGTACATCATCGCCACCCAGTGTCCCGGCTGGACGACGTAAAAAGTCCAGAAGCCCTGCAAAGCGATGCAGTGTGTCGGCGGACCCATCATGAGAATACCCGTAACCACGGATCGAGGCACCTTCGTGCTGCGGGTTTCTATCGAAGAACCCGCCTTTGTATATGCCAAAGACACTCTGGCCCACGAACATATCAAATTCATAGGGCTGACCGAATTTACCCGTCCGCTTATACAAGTTTCTCAGATGTGGCACTTTGAATACCTGAGGGATATTAGAGAATGAGTATTCGCCGCTGGTCCCAAACAGTCCCGGTTTTTCGACACCAAACTCGGCATTGGCATGGGGGTCCAATACGTGACAACCCTGACATGTTGTCAAGCTGTCGGCAATGCGCAGTGCACAACTGTTTTTTGTTTGTCTGACCGCACAGGTACCCAGGATATTTTGTTCCTGACCTGCTGGTAATCTGGCATCAATCACCGGGCGACGACTGATGTTTGCATCTCCCCACAGGGTCTCCAGTGCGCTAACCACCTGAGTTGGATCGGTGAATTGCGCTTGTTGTTCGGTAGGCATATCTGTGAAGCTGAGTTGATCGAGTAAGTCAGCTAACACTGTGGTGTTGTGCTGAGCATCCAGTGTCTGAACAAAATCGATAAACCCTAACAGGCCAACTCGCTCTTCGGGATAAGTGTGACCTGCAAGCCAATTCTGGATTTGATCCAATTGAGTCAGGTTATAAACCTGTGCCTGATAATTGTTAGCAGCCTGGTTGCCCGCAAATGCAAGACTGGATAACGGCTGAGTCTGAAGTTGTCCCACAATCTGGGCTTCCATTTTTAACAGGCTCAGACGTTGTTGTAACTGGGCAACTGCATTGCGGTCATTGAGTGCATTGTCGGCGACTTCAACATCTAACCAAGCCTCAGCCAATTCTCCTACGTAGGAAAAACGATCCATGACGTAACGAACCGGGTTACCGTAGCATTCACACTGGTCTGTTTGTGGGTCTATATCAACCAACTGACCATTGGTGCCAATACACTGTCGGTTCGCAAACTGTTCATCCGTCATGCTGACACAGCCGAAAAACGCAGCACGGCCAGCCTGTTGTAATTCAGTGAGAGAGTTGTCTAGATTACGGATTGGGTTAGGTGGATAGCTGATCTTTAACAGGTAATCGGCCAGATATTCAAACTTATTGGTTTCAAGTGGTTGCTCAGAACCCAGCAACCCTACAACGGCTTCGTCAAATTCAATGATCGAGCTGCGTTCGTCAAATGCACCCGTATCTGGCTGTTCACCATAGGTGAACTGAACGCGGCGAACCCGGTCCCCACGCCAATGCGTTGCACCGTGGTTGGCGATGCCTCTCAGAGGTTGGGTGATCATGGGGCCTTTAATTGCTCTAAAATCTGGGTTAACAGCGGCGCGTTTAGGATCGGTTTGCCATGGATCAACCGCCAGATCAGAGACAAAGCCTATCTGAGGTGGAGAGACAAATGGGCCATAGTTGTTAATTGTGGTGGCATCCGGATTACTCAAATCCCAGGCCAGGCTATCGCTGTCACCAAAAATATGGCAGCTGGCACATGCCTGTGCACCATTGGTCGACATTTCAGTTGCATTGTAGAGGGTTGATCTGCCCTTTTGTACCAGGAAAGGTTCTGGGTTGTGCAAAGCGTGACGAGCAATTATTTTTGGCTTTTTACGCCTGATATCGACTTCAATCAGTTCATTGCTGAAGCGCGCCATAACGTAGAGACGTTGCCGTTTATGATCAATGGTAAGTCCAACTGGTCCGGCCATGATAGCGCTGTCATAATTTTGCCTTTTATTTGTCAAATTCAACGATTTGATATGCCGGTTAAAAGTACCGTCCCGGTCGAGATCTTGGGTATCTACATAGGCTAGCTTGTCAGAACCCAGCGCGGCTATGAATAGCGTTTGATTATCTGCTAAGCGACCTCTCTGGTCTTTTTTATGAGTAATATCAATTGCAACGGGAAAGGCCAGTGAGCGCTTCCAGCTATTGCCATGCACCTCTTTCTGTAAGTGGTCGTTGAGATCCTTCACCATGACTGAGTCTTGATCCAGAATACTCAATTGGCTAATTGCAAGACGGCCACGCACTGTTGAGTTTGCGAAGTGGCCAAACCCTTCAAATCGCGTCATGTTATTTGCGTCTTGGTTAACCACGTAGACAGCCCCTGATTTGGGGTGAGTCGCCATGTCGTATAAAATATGGCCAACTCCCGAGAAGGCATGCTCTTCGGTGAGCTGTCCTTGTTCATTGAAAGTGAGAGCAAAGACATCCTCGTCTGGCAAAGTGAACTTCATTAAATCGTTCCAAGCCATAACCGGAGTTTGTTCCTGACTGTATGCCGGATCCTGATCCAGCCAGCAGCCGTTAATGCTGGTATCGAAGTACTCGCCGCATACCTTTGGATCGTCAAAGTACTTCACCATTTGACTGATCACGGGCTGGATTTGTCCTGAAGAGTCTGTGCATGAACATTCCGGCGTCACGCGACCAGTGTCCTGAGGCAAAAACGCGATCAGATTGTGGTTTTGATCGGTCTGGGCGCAAAGCTGCAACTCATGTCGACGTTGCATCGCAGGTCTGGGATCTGGCATACAGCGTCCAATCCCTTTAACGGCAGGCGTACCGCCATACATTTTGATGTCAGGCTTAGTAACAACCAGCAAGCCATTGGCATCCTCAGTAACGTCCCCATGTTCCATCAGATGGTGCAGGTGTTCGATGGCGGCGCCTCGAGTTGTTTCTGCGGCAACCACCGATGTTCGGTTACCTGTGTGATAGCCTGCTACGTACACTTGATGGTGCACTCCCTGGGCATCTGCAGGTGCCAAAGTGATCGCGCGTGGTGCGGTTGTTGTTAAATTAATGACCTGTTCTGCTTCACGCGTTTGGGGGTGGTAAATAACCACATCTGCAAGACCGGCGGGACGGTCAAGCTGTGCATTTTGTGTCGGTGTTCTGACTAAATCAAAGCCATCTCTGGCACCTGGATCCGGGTGATTTTGTCCGCGGTGGGCCATGGTAACGAGTAGCCGTTTACCGGCTGGTGTGTTGGCGAGTATAATATCCTTTGGCTCGTCGCCCGTTGCGATGGTGTCAACAACCCGGCCAGAACAATCGGAGAGTGCGACATCAACGATGTTGATACTGTCGGACAGTTGATTGACGACCCACAGGGAGGCGCTGTGTTTGGTTTCTGATACCAAAGCGAGTGACACGGGACGCATACCCACTTTGATGGAGCCACATTGCGTTAGTTTGCCGTCCTTAGGTTGAAAAATTTCTAGATGGTCGTCTGGAATGTTTAAGGCAAAAACAAGCCCGCTTTTTTGCGATACCGAGATTGGATTGACGGGATCGGCTTCTAGCAAGGTATAGTCGTTTGATGCTGATGTTGCCGCCGATACAAAGGAGGAGGCGAGTGTCGCTATACCAAGCAGAGTCTTTTTCAATGTCATTTTCATATTTTTGACCCAGTTTAATACACCGGTGAGGTGCAGAATTTGAACGTACAAGGTTGCAGCTGTGCGTAAGGTCAAGTCGACTTTACTGGCGCAACTGGTCACGTTTTTTTTGTCTATTTACTTGCAGTTTGAGAGTTAAATTTGGGTGATCGAAGTGCTCCGTTTTCTCGTACCTTTATTGGTATCATGTTCCTAGATTGAGACGGATAGTAATATGATAGCTTTCTTTTTTTCAAATGTATTTTTTCTTAAAGTTAAACTATTTAACATTTTGATTTACAAAAACGGTATATTGGGTGATTTTATGCTCAATTTGTTTGTGCGAGATTTAAGCAACTAATCGGGTGTTATGAGCGTAAAATTTTGCTTTTTTACGAAATTACTTTAAAAGATAAAGAGCATTTGATTCTGAATAATTTCTAATCACGAAATAATTAAATTTGACTTTTTCGTTTTTTGGGATGCTGATCAGATGAGTATTTTGGTGTTTATGTAATGGCATTATTTGGCAGACCCTCACTTGCACACTGCTGAGGACATTTAAGCGCACCGGCGTTATCTGGTTTAAGGAAGGAGAGAACAATGCGCCGTGTCAGGAGTATAGAAAGTAGATGAAATAAGGCGGTAGTGGTTAGCGCACGCTGGCAATCTACCCGGCATATTTAGACGTACGTACCTCTAAGTTTTTCGCGAGATTTATTTTTGATCCTCAGTGTTATTGCGGATCTGACGTTTCACTTCCCAGCGTTTCAGTGCGCGTCCTACCTGCCAGGTAAAAATACAGGCAATGCCCAGCATCAGCAGTACCACGCGACCCAGTTCATGAAAATGTCTATGGCTTTGTGCCATCGCAGCTTCTGTTAAGTATTCGACGCTGACAAAGCCTATGGGTTGCTGCTCTGCGTCATAAATGGGTTCAACAATGGGCTGTTTTGACTGAGCCAGCCCGGGTAGGTGGCGAGGTAAATCGGTTATCTGAGGCGGCGCACTCTGGCCATCATTACCAATAATAAACTGGCCCTGATGGTTATAGAGTCTGACAGACAGCACATAGTCGTCACTGGCGAGGTGGTTGCTCAGGGCTCTGAGCTGGGGCGTATCCATGCGGCTCATTGGCAGGGCGGCATTCAGAGCTAATTGCTTAGTCAGGCTGCGGCCAGCGTGGTCGGCATTGCTGTGTAACAGCTGATGGGAGCGAAAACTGGTGTTAAATGCCAGCCAGGTAATGGTTAAAAAGCACATCGCAGCGATGAGCAGACGCAGTAGTCGCCGATTGCGTGAAGAAGAAAGGGTTTCAAGGGCTTGTGTATTTTTCATAGATCTTGTTTGCCTGCTGACATGCCACGATTAAGATGTTAAAAAGGGCGCATACCGTTACCAAGCAAGTATTCACACATCGGCTCAATGAGCCGGATATGACCCCAATCAGGAGTATCCATGTCAAAGTCACTCGCGTCAATCCAGTTGCGTGCCACGGCTGAGCCTGCTCAGCAGTGCCTCACTGTAGCAAATTGGTACCACATTGAAAACGATGATCAACTGAGACCTGGCAGCAGCCCGCTGTCCGAAGATGGCCAGTACCTATGTTTTTTTGGCGCTGAGCTCAATGAGGCGGATGTATTGGAGGTTCTGCGCTTGTGTCAGCAGGCGGATATTGAGGTCACCAGACTGGTACTGTATCAGCCAACAGCAACGATGACGCCTGGCCTGGTTGTTTACACGCATTCGGCACGCGATGTGCGTGCACCCATTCGCGCTTTAGCGGCTCAGCGTGGCCTGCAAGGTGCGGCTATCAGCCAGCCGCCCAGTTTGCTTAAGCCCGGGTTACTGGTGATGGATATGGACTCCACGGCAATCACCATCGAGTGTATTGATGAAATTGCCAGACTGGCCGGGGTGTATGATGAGGTTGCTGCGGTGACCGCACAGGCCATGGCTGGGCAACTGGCGTTTAACGACAGTTTGTATCAGCGTGTTGCTAAGCTGTCTGGCGTCGAGTTGCCGCTCATTCAGCAGCTCAAAGACAACCTGCCGCTGATGGAGGGCGTTGCCCAGCTGTGTGCGGTACTCAAAGCACATCACTGGCATCTGGCGATTGCCTCTGGTGGCTTTACCTGGTTTGCCGAGGCGCTAAAAGCGCCGTTGCAGCTGGATGCGGTCTTTGCTAACACATTGGAAATTGCCGACGATAAGCTGACTGGTAAAGTACTGGGCGAGGTCGTTGATGGCAGCAAAAAAGCCGAGGTGCTTAAATCTCTGGCTGAACAGTTTGGTATTGCACCTAAACAAACCGTGGCCATGGGCGACGGCGCCAATGATTTAATCATGATGGCTGCTGCCGGGCTAGGCGTCGCAGTTCATGGCAAACCTAAGGTGGTCGAGCAGGCCGATGCCGCGATAACCCAAGGGTCGTTGACTCAGCTGCTTTATCTGCTGAGTGTCCCGGTCTAGTTATGAATTACTAAATGCAAAGCGGGCATAAAGCCCGCTTTGTTATTCACTTAATTCTCCTGCCAGATCTCCCGATAGTGTCTGTCTTCCAGCCACTGGGTAAAGTAAGTATCAAACAAACTCTCCCAGTCGCCCAGCGTGATGTCATAGCGCTCGGTCAGTGCGATGAAGTTGTCCTTATCGTAGGGGTCCATCGGCATAAAATACGCTTCAAACAGATATTCGTCGTAACCGGGGCGTGATGACAATAAGCCCTGCATAATGACCTGATCTTTGCCTTCCCGCTGGGCCGCGTAGGCTTCACAGGCACGAATGAACCCCGCTTTATCCGTGTGGGTAAAGCGCAGACCCCGCTCAGCGGCAAAGTCATAGAAGGTTGCGATGCTCAGTGGCGCTGGGTTTGCCACGTGATAGACCTGATTGCGTTTTTGCGGGTCACTCATGCCTGCAACGATACATGTGGCCGCGCGGTCAACCGGAATGATATCCAGCATGTAGGGGCTTTCAGTTGGGCGTACCTCTATGCTGAGCATCATTTTCAGGATGCGGTGGAAGACATCATCCGTGTTGCCAATGCCACTTGTTGATGAGCCTGAGATTTCCGAAAAGCGGTAAACCGTGTAGGGCACACCTATGAGTGATGCCTGACGAATGTTTTCTTCCTGCACCCATTTCGACTGTCCGTACCCACTACACAGCAAGGCCGCTTCGTCAGTTGGAATAAAGGACTCTCGCGGGTTGACTGAAAAGTGCGAGTCTTTTATCTGGGTGCTGGCGGTGGTGCTGGAGACAAAGTGGATCATCTTCAGCGTGTCCGTGCAGCACAGTTTGAGCAGGGCATTGGTACCAGCCACCGACTTTTTAAAGGCAAAGTAGGGCTGGATATGGTTCACATATGACGCCGTATGCACCACATGCTGGATGTCCCGGCACAGTCGTGTCCAGTGCTCGTCGGATACGCCTAAGCGGGATTGCTCCATATCACCCGGGACAGGCACAATACGATCCAGATCCAGAGTCAGCGCATACTGTTTGGCATTATCGGCAATCCGGCTGCGTGCCTGCTCAACGGAGCTGGCACGCACCAGGCAGTATATCTTTGCTTCGGTGGTGGTCAGCAGCTCTGCCAGCAGGTGACCGCCTAAAAAGCCCGTTGCACCAGTGAGCAGCACATGGCGAACATCGCCCTCATAGGCATGCGTGATTTCATCGGGCAGTGTCGGCAGATCAATGCCCGCATCGACGATAAACTCAGGCAATGACGCATCGTCATCAGGTTGAGTCTGGCCATGGGCCTTGTCGATTTCGTCGATCAGCGCCTGGATGGTATTCATGTTCTTAAAGGCGTCGGCCTGAATATCAATATTGAGCCGGGTTTTGAGCTGCTGGAAGGTTTTCAGCAATGAGATGGAGTCGAAGCCATAATCATACAGATCGCAATTCAGATCCAGCTCATCGGGGGCGATCCCCAGTACCTGGCCAACAATGCTCACCACGGTAGCGGCGATATCCCCAGACGCGTCAGTTACCTCATCTGTTCCGTGCTCAAGGCGGGGTTGCGTCAGGCGTTTACGCTGTAACAGTGCCGCAGTGTTGTGCATGATACGCTCCGGCTCTGTGGTGCAGATGGTAGCCAGGGTACTGCGCCCGGCGCTAAGTAATTTAGGCAGCTGCGCAAAGGCATCCGACATCTGGATCAACTGGTAGCCTTTTTTCTCGGCAAAGCTGTTCTCGATGCTTTTTAGCGGGTCATCTGAATGCCAGTAGCCCCAGTTAATTGCCAGGGTCTGACCATGGCGCTGCTGCACCTCAACCATTTGGTTCCGGGCTCGGGCAAAGGCGTTCTGAAAGCCATTGGCGTATGAATACGACAGATGATTCAGGCTGCCAAACACGGCCATGGAAGAGAACAGCACAAAAAAGTCCAGCTCGTAGCTGCTCAACAGGGCATCCAGTTGCTGAGTGCCTTGCACTTTGACCTGCATCGAGCGGGCGAAGTCGGCCCAGTCGTTTTCTTCTTCCGTGTAGGTGGTGCCCAGGTGGAACACGCCGTTGAGCTGCAATGCCTTGTCGCTCAGTAAGGCACTGAGCTGTTCCAGTTGTTGACCGTCGGCAATATCACACGCCAGGTAATGCACTGTGCCATTGCCCACGTCTCTGAGTTGGGTTAGTTGTGGCTGCACTGCTTGCTCATCGCGTCTGCCCAGTAAAATGAGGGTCGCATCAAAGTCTTCCAGCAAACGCTGGCTCAGCGCCATGCCCAGTTCGCCCAGCGCACCGGCGAGCAGATAGGTGCCACCGCGACGTATTTCATACTCAGATTGTGCCGTGTCGTTTGCGTCTGGCAGTTGCGTCAGTTGTAGCGCAAATCGCGTTCCATCGCGGTATTGCACCTGATTCGGTTGGTGCTCAGCGGTGCTCAGTAGTGTGCAGGCAAACTCTTGTAGCAACATGTCGCTCAGGCAATCAGTCTCACCAAGCTGCTCTAGCAAAGTCCAGCTATGTTGTGGATTGCGCAGGTTGTAGCAACGCAGCAGGGCACTCAGGTCGTCCCGGGTTTCTGTTTGCGGATCGGTCTGGGTGCCATAAAACAGCTGCATTGCGTGATTGTCATAACGGGCGGTCAGTTGCATCAGCTCGAACAGAGGTTTTATTTGTTGCTCAGGTTCAGACAACGAGCCTGAGCCCAGCACAAAAGTGGTATCCGGCAGATTTTCCGGATCCAGCGCTGAGTTGTCTAGCTGATCAAAGCACAGCGAAGTTATCTTACTGCCTGTTGCTTGCAGCTGTGCACGGAGTGTTGCCTGTTGCGCCTGAGTGTCTGATACCAGCAAAATATGCCTGTGTGCCAGCTGTGCATTCAGCGATGCCTGCCAGTCCTCAGGCAGATTGAGTGCCGCTGGTTGAAATTGGTTGTCGAGCAGCAGCCAGGGATTTGTTTGTTCAGTCTCAACCGCTTTTTTGCTGATAAAAGACGTCCCTGGTAGGTGCAGTTTTGGCAAAGCAGTTGGGTAAAGCGGTTGCCAGCCCGCGACTTTGCCGGATTGCCACAGACGCACTATGGCTGCATATTCTTTGGTTTGATGCAAAGTCAGCAACTGCTCTGCTGTTAGCTGCTCGCTGATGTTATGGCTAACTTTTTGGGCTTGTTTAGGCACGGCCTCACCCAGGGCTGTGCACAGCTCGCTCAGTGAGGACACCACCCAGCCGAGTCTGTACGCCTGAGCGGTGCGGCCCTGTGCTAAGGTCGCGGCCAGTTGTGCCAGTACCTCAGGCGTGTCAGGTAAAGTCGCGATGTGGTTGGCAAGCTCCGCAACTTTTTGTCCCAGCGCCGCTTTGCTGGTGGCTGAGAGCACCACCATCGCCGGGGTGTCTGGCTGAGCTGAGTGTGGCGCTGTGATGTTCGGCTGATACTCTTCGAGTACCACATGGGCATTCACGCCACTTATCCCAAAGGCACTGACGGCTGCCCGGCGGGGTGTATCGCCGTGCTCCCAGGGCTGCGCCTGAGTTTGTACCGTGAGCGGCGTCCCCTCGAGCGCCAGATAGGGGTTAAGTGCCTGCACATGGAGCGACGGCACCAGAGTCTGATGCTTAAGTTGCAAAACAACCTTGATGAGACCTGCGATACCGGCGGCAATTTCGGTATGGCCTATGTTACTTTTCACTGAGCCCAGCGCACACTGCGTCGGCCACTGATGCGCATTAAAGGCTGCTTTGAGCGCATCGAGTTCAACCGGATCGCCGAGCGTGGTGCCGGTGCCATGGCATTCGATGTAGCTGAGTGTAGCCGGGTCGATGTTGGCGTTGCGCCAGGCTTTGTCCAGCAGCTGAGTTTGTGCCCGGGCGTTTGGCACGGTAAAGCCCTGTGATTTTCCGCCATGATTAACCGCCGACCCCAGCAAAGTGGCGTAAATGGCGTCCTGATCGCGCTCGGCTGCCGAGCGCTTTTTCAGCATGATCATGCCAACGCCCTCACCCCGAACGATACCATCTGCATCGGCTGCAAAGGTTTTGCATCGCCCGTCCGGCGACAGTGCACCTATCTCCTGCATGGCCACAGAGGCGGTGGGTGTGTCTATGATATTGACGCCGCCAACAATGGCTTGCTCACACTCACCCATACGAATGGCTGCCATGGCCTTGTGTACGGCAACCAGCGATGATGAACAGGTGGTATCTACCCCTTCGCTCGGGCCGTGCAGGTCGAGGAAGTAGCTCATGCGGTTCGGCGCGAATGCGGGGGAGGTGATCAGCCCTTCATGATACCCGGACTGACAGCCAATAAATAACCCGGTGCTGGTCCCTGCCAGCGATTTGGGATCGTATCCGGCATTTTCAATACACTGCCAGACATGCATCATCAGCAGGCTTTCTTGTAACTGAATGCGTTCGCACTCTGCCGGGGCAATATTGAAGAATAAGGGATCGAACTCGGTGTCGCGTCGCAGGCGGCCCAGCCAGTTAATTTCGCCGGGCCAGCTGAGCTCGCTGTCTTGCGGCTGTGGCCAGTCGTGGCGGGTCACACAGTCTTTGCCTGTGCTCAGATTGTGCCAGAATTCGTCGAGGTCACTCGCTTCGGGGAAAGCGGCACTGATCCCAACAATGGCGATTGCTTCATCGTTTGTCGCATTTACAGGAGCTCGTTCTGCTTCTGTATCCGTTGAGCTTGTTTGCGACTCGTTATTCGTGGCGATCAGCGTATCGCCATATTCGGCGATAATATGGGCTCTGAGGCTGTTCAGGGTCGAGTGCATAAACAGCACACTGGGTGACAGCTCAAGCTGATAGCGACTATTGAGCTGATTGATAAAGGTAATGAAGGCGATGGAATCCGCGCCAAATTCGCCCAGATCGGTATCTCCGTCCAGTGTATCCGGTTGCACGCCGAGTAAAGCCGCCACCATAGTGTTCAGCTGCTCTGTCAGCGCAGCGTCAAGTGCTGCTTCACTGGTAAACTGGGCTGCTGGTGTTGCAATGGCGGAAGCGTTTTGCTGCTCAATGGCTGGCTCTGTTGGGATGTATTGCACCAACGTCTGAGGCTGTTGTAGTGTCCGGTAAAATGCATCGATGCCACTGTTAGTAGGCATCGCAGTATCTGTGTGGGTAAACTGCGCATTGCGCTGCATACCGCCGTCTTGCCAGAAAGGCCAGTCAATACTGGCGCTCAGGCCGTGACGCTCACCACGGGCAACCCGGATATGACGTTGCTGCATATAGCTGTCGAGAAACGCATTGGCCGTGGCATAGTCACACTGAGAGGCTGCGCCGTGTACACCACTGAGCCCGGCAAAGCAGGCAAAGAAGTTTAGCGGCAGATCCGCTGTGGCTTCATCCAGCGCCACCACGCCCGTGACTTTAGGAGCCAGCACTTGCGCAAAGGAGGTCGAAGTTTTGTTGCACAGCAGGGTATCCTGCACGATGCCGGCCGCATGGATCACACCATGGAGTGTGCCAAATTCGCGTACTATGTCCCGTACCAGCAGCAGGGCATTCATCTTCTGTGCAACATCCAGTTGTCGATAAACCAGTTTAATCTGATCTTGTCTGAGGTTGCGCAGTTGTGCCTGTACCTGAGCGTCGTCAGCGGCTCTGCGACCTGTGATTATCACGGTGGTGGCAAACGGCAAAGTGGCAAGTTCGGCGATAAAGTGACGGCCAATGCCCCCGAGCCCCCCGGTGATCAGATACACGCCATCAGGTTGCCACGGACTGATCGGACTGGCATCGCACAGTGGCTGGTAGTCCAGTACTGTGCGGGTGCTACCCTCATAGGCGATGATAGAGTCAGGCGCGTTGCGGTTATCGCTCAGCAGGGTTTGCAACGCATCAATGGTCAGCGTTGGATCGACCAGCAGCAGTTGTGTGCGCAGCATCGGGTGTTCAATGCTGGCGGTTTTTAGTAAGCCATGCAGGCAGCTGTTGAGGTTAGCTAACGGCTCAGCCTGGGTGTTGCCTATCACCAGCTGTAGCAGGGTAGGCTGCCTGGTTTTAGCGAGTGGCTGCACTATGTTGAGCAGCTGAGTCGCATAATCATTGAGCTGCTGCTCTGGTGCGTAATGACTTGAGCTAAGTGATTGAGTGATGGCGCCTGCGACCTCAAAGTCAGGCAGGTCACACAACACCACACAGTGTGACGCCGTGCTGTCTGGCGCTGCGGTACTACTGTCTGTGTTCACCGGTTGAGTGTGCCACTTGGGTACACTTAGTGTGCACGCGACCGGGTCTTCTGTTTGAGTCTGACTCAGGCCGAGCGTATAAGGTTTCAGATCAAAAGGATAAGTCGGCAGACTCAGCTTGCTTACCTGCTCTCCCTGATACAGAAAGTCCCAGTCTTGAAAGCCAGTGTCCAGCCAGTGGCTCAGAATAGCCTGATAGTTGCCCTGTGCCAGCCAACTGGCCGGTGTGCCAGCGGAAACTGGGTCCAAAGGTACTTGTTCACTCCTTGTCAGGTAGTTCGTCAACTGGGTTTTTAGCTCGTTCAGAGAAGACGTCACAAAACCTGCGCGATGCGCCATGACCTGACGACCCGTCTGCAGGGTGTAGGCCAGGCTTACTCTCAATACGTCGTCGCACAGGGTACCGTCAAGCCAGTTCAGTAGCTCACTAATCTGACGTTTCAGTACCTCAGGGGTCGCAGCTGATAGCACGACGATGGAAGGCAAGTTGCTCAACGTGCTGTGACTAGGTTGCACCGGTGCTTCTTCCAAAATGGCGTGGGCATTGGTGCCACCAATACCGAATGAGCTGACCGCAGCCCGCCTTGGCAACAAAGGCGTTTCCCACAGGCGTGTGCTGTCAACAATGTAGAATGGTGAGCTGGCCAGGTCGAGGTGTGGATTCGGTTCGTTGTAGTGCAAGGTGCCGGGTAGCAGCTTGTGGTGCAGTGACAAGCTGGTTTTCACTAGCCCAGTGAGCCCTGCCAGGGTGTCTGTGTGGCCCAGATTCGATTTTACGGCACCCAGCCCACAGTATTGTTTTTCCTCGCTATGCTGCTGATAAACCTGTTGCAGCGCAGCAAATTCAATGGGGTCACCCAGTGCGGTGCCGGTGCCATGGGCTTCGACATAACTGATACTCGCCGGTGAGACATCGGCGCTTTGTAGTGCCTGGGTGATCACCTGCATCTGGCCTTCCGTGCCCGGGGCAAAGAAGCCAGCCTTGTTTTTGCCATCGTTGTTCACTTTTACCGCCTTAATCAGGCTGTATATGTGGTCCCTATCCTGGGTCGCTTGATCGGCACGTTTGAGCACCACCACAGAGACGCCATTGCCGCCTATCATGCCATCGGCTTGGGCATCAAAGACCTTACAGCGCGCATCGGGGGCAAAGTTGAGGCCTTTTTCTATTTTGTATCCTGTGGTGCGCTGCGGGAATAAGCAGGCTGCGCCGACAATGGCGTAGTCAATGTCACCGGCTTTAAGTGCCGAGCAGGCCAGTGCCAGTGCGCTCAGTGATGAGGAACAATTGGAATGCACAAACAGGCTCGGGCCAGTCAGACCGAGATGATAGGAAATACTGGTTGGTAGTGTACCTGGCTGATTCAGCGTCGATGCAACATAGTCTTCGGCGTTGAGGACAAATTCCCCGTTGCTGAACTTGTCATGCAGGTTAAGCTCGGTCAGATCGCCGCCAGAGGCGGAAATATACACGCCGGTATTGGGGATCTGATCGTTGCGATAACCAGCATCTTCCACCGCTTTCCAGGCATGCAGCAATAGCTGTCGCTGTGCATAGCTCATGGTACGAGCTTGTTTTTCTGAGAGATTAAAAAAGCCAGGATCGAATGCATCCTGACCCTCTACCCAGGTATCGAGCCAGATCATAGCTGCGTCTGACTCGGCGCGTTGACTATGGCGAACAAAGTTTTTGCCTTCAATGAGGTTTTGCCAGAATGTCTGCGCGTCCTGAGAGTCCGGGTAATGACAGGATAAACCTATCATAGCAATGGCCTGATTGGCGGTTGTCGGCTTTGCAGGATGGACCGGCTCCGGCGCTCGTACAGGCGCTGCAATTGGACTGGTGACTTTGGTCGATAAATAATCGCGCTGGGCGTTGATGGTGCTGTACTGAAACACTTCCGTCAGCGGCAGATCGATATTGAACCTGGTGCTCAGTTTGGTAGCCAGTACATTGGCCAGCAGGGAATTGCCACCGACGGTGAAGAAGGGCGCATCCGGCGCAACCTTATCCACTTCCAGCACATCACACCAGACGGCTGAGATCTCAGCCTGCAAATCTTGCCCTGATACGCCAGCTGTGGGGGCCGCTGCACTGAGGTTTACCTCCATGGCTGAGCGCCCGGCCTGCGCCGTGTGTGAGTTAAAGGGCAACTGGCTGAGCAGCGCCTGTTTGTCGACTTTGCCATTGTTGGTCAGAGGCAGCGTGGGCACTGAGACAAAGTACGCCGGCACCATGTACTCGGGCACAACCTTTAACAACTCGGCACGAATGGCTTCATCGGAAAGCGGCACCTGGGTAACCAGATAGGCCACCAGCACCTCACCATGACGCTTGCAGGCAGCCAGCACACAGGCATCCTCAATAGCCGGGTTGCTCAGCAGGGCATGCTGTACTTCGCCCAGCTCAATACGGTGTCCGCGGATCTGAACCTGATCGTCGCAGCGGCCCAGATATTCATACTGGCCCTGCGCATTAAGGCGCGCCAGATCGCCGGTACGATAGAGGCGCTCCTTGCTTTGCCCGGCGAGCGGATTAGGGATAAAGCGCTCTGCGGTCAGCACTGCTCTTTGATGATAACCCCGACTGACGCCACAGCCTCCAACATACAATTCGCCGGGCTGACCCGCAGCGACAGGGTTGTGTTGTTCATCTAGCAAGTAAAGGCGGTAACCCGGCAGTGGCTGGCCTATGATGCTTTTCCCCGGGTTTTGCTCGACCAACTCGCGGGTAATTTCTATCTCGGTGACATGCACTGTGGTTTCCGTGATGCCATACATGTTAACCAGTCTGGGTAACGGTTGCGCTGCCTCAAACCAGGGGGTGAGCTTACTCAGTTCCAGTGCTTCACCGCCAAAGATCACGGTACGCAGAGAATGTGTCAGCGCCGGTTGCGCCAGCAAATGTGTCATCAGCGGATAAAACGCCGATGGTGTCTGATTTAAGATGCTTACCTGGTTATCGTAAATAAAGCGCGCGAACGCAGCACTGTCTTTTTTGCAGGCGTCATCCACTATCACCAGTTTGCCGCCATGGGCCAGCGCGCCCCAGATCTCCCACACAGAGAAATCAAACGCAAACGAGTGGAACAGACACCAGGTATCCTGGGCATTAAACCCAAACCCTGGCTGGGTGTTGTTAAGCAATGCGGTAATGTTGTGATGTTCAACCAGCACGCCTTTGGGCTGACCCGTAGAGCCCGAGGTATAAATAATATAGGCCAGCGCCTGAGGCGCCAGGGGTATCCCCGGGGGGGTGACGGGTGCCATAGTGCTGCTTTGCAGGCAGTCACTGAGGCGGTACGCCTGAGTGTGCGCGACAGGCAGCGCCAGATCGTCGCTTGTCAGGACTAATGCCGGATCGGCATCGGCCAGAATAAAGCGCGCTCTGTCCTCTGGTGAGTTAGGGTCTACTGGCACGTAGGCGCTACCGGTTTTCAGCACCGCCAGCATGGCAACTATCATCTCCACACCCGGGCGCAATACCAGGGCAATTCGGCTGCCGGGCCGCGCACCTCTGGCAATTAAAGTATGGGCCAGCTGGTTGGCCTGCTGCTCCAGTGCCTGATAACTCAGCGTGGCACCGGCAAACGAGACCGCCGTCTGGGTCGGGTGCTGCGCGGCCTGTAAGGTGAAGCTGTCAACTAAAGTAGCGGATTTTGCGCTCGGTGTTTGTGGCTGACGCTGGCCGCCAGGTGGCAAGTCACCGCGCAGCAGTACGTCTTCCAGCAGCTGCAGATAGTTATCTGCCAGGGTTTGTACGGTATGGCGCTCATAGGCGCGGGTCGCAAATTTAAAGGCCAGCTGATGGGTATCACCCAACGGGGTAACCTCCAGGCTTAGGTCCAGTTCGGCATCTTGCTGGAATTCCTGCCACAGTGCGCCCAGTAGCGCCTGATTGTCTTCTATCCAGTCGGCCTGAATAAAATTATGACAGGCATAGCCAATCTGAAACAGCGGGTGAACACCCGGTATACGCGGGGCATTGACGGCACTGAGTAGCTCAGACAAGGGCAGGGCGCTGTGACTGATCACAGCGTCCAGTTGTGTCTGGTTAGCCCGAGCCTGGCTGACAAAGTCTATGCTGTTAGTACGTGTCAGTGGCAGTGGCAATTGATTGACAAACAGGCCCAGTGACTGCGCCATACTGGCTTTGGGTCGTTGCATCACCGGCGTACCCAGTATCAGCTCACTGCGACCAGTGAGACGGCTCAGTAATGCCTGAAACACGGTTAAGAAAAACACTGGGGTGCTAAGCTTGTGACGGGTTAAAAACTGCACGAGTTGCTGCTCTGTGCTGGCTGGCAAGCTGAGCGTCACGCGCGCACTGTTTGGCTCGCCCGGGTTTACTTGCGCTGTGAGTTTTCCGGGTAAGGTCAGCGGTGCGTGCGTAGGGTTCAGAGACTGCTGCCAGAATTGTTTCAGCGTCTCAGCACTTGGGCTGGCTAGCAGCTGTTGCTCCCAGTCAAGGTAGTCGAAAAAGCCCTGGTCGGGCGCTGCCGCTGGGATGCCTTCATGATAGGCCTGCCACAGCTGAGACAACAGCTGGGTGGCGGAGACCCCGTCGATGATCAGGTGGTGCAGCACAATCACCATCACATGCCGTGACTGAGCGCCCGACGCTACTTGCCACGCGCTTGCGCGCAGCAGTGGGCCTGACAGATCAAAAGGCGTCGCAATGGTTTGTTGTATTGCATCAATCAGGGCAGCCTTAGAGGTCGGTGCCAAAGACGTTTGTTCAATCCGGATTGCATCTGGGTGGATCTGTTGAGTGGGTCGACCGTCTGTTTCGTGAATACGCAGACGCAGCACAGGATGGCGCTGGCAGAGGCTGTCTAGTGCTTGCTGCATACGGGCAACGTCCAGGCTGGCAAGCTCGAAAACCAACGGGATATTGTAGCTGCACAGCGCCGGGTTTTGCTTGTGCAGCAGCCACAGACCCTGCTGGGCTTTTGACAGCGGCAGTGATCCTAAAGGCGTTTGTCGGGTTACCGGCTCCTCGTGTGTAACCTGTACTGCGGCGATATTGGGTTGCTGTTTAACAAGGTAAGCATGCAGCTGGTTGAGGGTTTTCACCTCAAATAACAATGCTGGTGGCAGGGCGTCCAGGCCAAGTTGAGGATCGGCCTCAAGCTGCTGTACCACGGACATCAGCATAATGGAATCAAAGCCCATATCCCTGAAGTCGAGGTCGCTGTCGAGCTCTTCCACCGGCAGTTTACTGACTTGCGCCACCACGGCTTTAAGGTGGTCCATTAAAGCGCTATCACTCAGCGTGGTTGCGCCCTGTGGCGGGGTGCTCGAAGTTTGAGTCCTGGCTTGTGGGGTTATCCAGCGTGTGAGCTTGTCCGGGTTACCGTATAAAAAGCACTGCTGTGTATGCGGCTCGCTAAACAACTGGTAGAAGGCCTTCAGGCCTAGCGCATCAGGCATAGCAGCAAGGCCCTGCGAGCGCAGCAAACTTTGCTTAACAGCGTCCATTTGCATGCCGCCTTGTGCCCACAGCGGCCAGTTTACGGATAGGCTCAAACCATGGCGCTGACCTTGTTCACCCCATTGCTGGCGCTTGATCATATAGGCATCCAGGAAGGCATTGGCAGTGGCATAATCGGCCTGACCCGGGTTACCAAAGCACGCAGCAATGGATGAAAAGCAGATAAAGAAATCCAGCGGTAATGCTTTGCTGGCCTCATCCAGTGCCATCACTCCGGATACTTTGGGTGCCAGCACGCGCTGGACCGCCTGCGGAGTTTTGCTCGCAATCAGTTGATCGTCAATCACACCGGCGCTGTGCAAAACCCCGGTCAGAGCGCCGTGTTGCGCTGCAATATAGTTAAGCAGCTCAGTGCACTGGGTTTGAGTGCTGATATCAGTTTGGTAATAATGAATTCGACTTGTATCTCCCAGGTCGCTGAGCGACTCAGGTGCGGTGCGACGGCCCGTGATAATAACCTGAGCATGGCGAGTATGGGCCAGGATCTCTTTGACGAAGCTCTGGCCGAGCTGGCCAAGGCCACCCGTGATTAGATACAGGCCATTTTCTTTCCATGGCATCAAAGTGGGCACATCGCTGTGTTGTGGCGTCAGTGTTTGTATCTCGCACTGACCCTGAGTAAAACGCAGCACTTTGTGCTGGGTATACTGGCTTACCTGCGCAAGTTGCGCTGCATATTGTGCAGGTGTATCGCTTTGTACCAGCTGGACATTCAGTAAATGATGCTCCAATGCGGCGGTTTTCAGCACCCCAGTCAGCGCCATCAGCAGAGGTTCACTCGCAGGCACGAGCAGCTGGATAAGCAAAGGCTCGGTGGTGCTGGCAAGCTGTTTGATGTGCGCTATCAGGGCGAGGGTTAGTGCCTCAATACGCTGTGCTGTGTCACCCAATGTATCTTGCAGCACAATGGCATCTGGCATGTCGTTGTGTGGTGCCACAGCGATGACCTGGCGTTTACCAGACCAGCTTGCCTTTGAAGTCACATCCAGTGGTTGCCATTGTGGGATGAGGTGCAACAGCGAATCTTCTGTGATCACTATTGGGGCCGGTTTTGGATTCACTTGTGTGAGTTTGGGTGCCCCGCTGAGCCAGTATGGAGTGCTGGCAAACGGATACGTCGGCAGGCGCAGTAAGGTCGGCTGAGCTGGGTAAAATGCAGACCAGTCGAGTTCGGCACCGACCACCCATAAAGCGAGTAGCTTGCTGAGCTCACCGGCTTGCGTCCAGCGGTTAAAATCGTCTTTATCCAGCGCCGCTAAAATGGCTTTGCCTTGTTTACTGTTGCCCTGTTTATAGGTGCCAGCTTGTTGATTAGCAAAGTCACTTAGTTGGGTGTGCACCTGTGTCAGCGAGTGGGCAACAAAAGCCATACGACAGTCCATGGCTTCGCGCGCGCTTTGCAGCGTATAAGCCAGCGCCTCCAGTGCGCTGTCATCCAGTTGCGCCTGCGCGAGCCAGTCCGTTAGTTTGCGGGCTTTGTCGCGCAGCACCTCGGGTGATTTGGCTGATAAGGCAATGATCACAGGCTGTGCACTGGCGACTTGCACAGTGGTTTCTGCCGGCTGATATTCTTCGAGGATCAGGTGGGCATTGGTACCACTGAAACCAAATGAGCTGACACCAGCGCGACGTGGCTGGCCATCCGGCACAGTCCAGGGTTGTGTATCCTGGGAGACATAAAACGGCGTATCCTGCCAGTCGATATGGCTGTTGCCCTGCTGATAATGCAGCGAAGCAGGAATAGTTTTGTGTTGCATGGCCAGCACGATTTTGATCACACCGGCGACGCCTGCGGCGGTCAGGCAGTGGCCGATGTTGGTTTTGACCGAGCCCAGTGCACAGAACTGGCTGCGCTGGGTCGCTGCACGAAATGCCCGGGTCAGGGCCTGAAATTCAATGGGGTCACCGAGCTTAGTCCCGGTGCCATGGGCCTCAATCAGGCTAAGAGAGTCCGGGGCGATATCAAATTGCTCATATATACGGCTATGTAACTGCTGCTGCGAAACCGAACTGGGTGCCGTGATCCCGCTGGTGGTGCCGTCCTGGTTGGTGGCTGAAGCTAAAATGACCCCCAGAATATGATCGCCATCACGCTCGGCATCGCTCAGGCGTTTTAATACCACCACACCGACACCTTCTCCTGGCACAAAGCCATTGGCTCTGTCATCAAAAGTATAGCAAGTACCGTCGGCACTGAGCATGCCCGCCTTGCCGGCATGTTGTGAAAACTGCGACGTGCATAAGGTGGTAACGCCCCCGGCCAATGCTGCGTCTATTTCGCCGTTTTTCAGCGCCTGACAGGCACTGTGCATGGCTACCAGTGACGACGAGCAGGCTGTGTCTATGGCCAGCGCTGGCCCTTTCAGGTTCAGATAATAAGAAACCCGTGCCGGGATCACTGAACCAGCATTGCCCCAGAACAATTGCGCGGGGGCATCCTGGGGTGCCAGCGAGGCGTAGTCGCCCTGTGCACAGCCCAGATAAACGCCGGTATTGCTGCCCGCAGCCCGGGTGATCATATTAGCGTCTTCCAGCGCCCGGTAGGCCTCTTGTAAAAACAGTCGCTGCTGCGGATCCATCACCTCAGCTTCTTGTGGTGTGATGGAGAAAAACGGCGCGTCAAAGCTGGCAATGTCATCCAGCAAGCTGGCGTAGCGACACCAATTTTGTGCTTCGGGTGATAAGTCGCTCAGATCCCAGCGCTGCTGTGCACGCACCGAGGTGCGCTTGTTGCTCAGCAGTTCCCAGAACTCGTCGACATTGATGGCATCACCAAACTGACCACTCATGCCCACAATGGCAATTTTGTCTGCGTTGTTATGACTGGTTTTGTGAGCCGGTTTTACTTCATCTGTAGCGGGTTGAATCGACTTTGGCGCAGCTTGTTGCACAGTCGCCATGGCTGGCTTCACTTTGTGCATCAGGGCCATTGCCTTGTCGCTGTGCTCAGCCACTATGTGCGCGCTCAGCGTCGCGATGGACGGAAAATCGAACAATAAGGTTGGCGGCAGGCTCAGGGTAAAGCGAGCGTTGATCTCATCGAGGATCTGAATGGCCAGGATCGAATCCACGCCGTAATCGGCAAATGAGTCATCCGGGTCTAATTCATCCGCTGTCATGCTCAGCGCCTGGCTGGCGATCCCCGAGAGGGTTTGGGCAACGAAGTCACTCAAGGTTGCGCTGTCTGCTGCAGGCTGCGAGTCGGTCTGTGTTTGTTCGGGCTGTTGCATCGCTGTATTGTGGTTTGAAATTTGTGTTTCTTGCTGAACCGGTTTTGGACGTTGCTGTACTAAACGACCATTACTTTGCGCGCACAGCACTTGCTGCGGCGATTGCGCGTCTGTGGCAGAGGCTGCAAGAGTAAAGCCATTGCTGCTTAATAACTGCTGCCAGCGCGGCTGCGACAATAAAGGTGAGCCTGGCAAGCGCAGCGTGGTGTCTTTGCTCAGCCACCAGCCTTCGAGCAGGCCAAAGGTCAGCTGAGTAAACAGCGATGGCTGAGTGACTTCGTTGATCAACAGCAGGCCACCGCGCTTCAGGCAGGCCTTGGCGTTATTCAGTGTACTCAGCATGTCGGCGGTGGCGTGCAGTACATTGGTGGCAATCACCACGTCATAGCTGGCTAAGTCAATTTGTTGTTCCGAAAGTGGCTTGCTGACGTCAAAATAGGCGGTCTGTACAAAAGGATAGTCTGGCTGAAATTGTGCTTTGGCATGGCTGAAAAAGGCCTGCGATAAGTCGGTGTAAGCGTATTCAGTGACATTAAAATTGCGTAATTCGGGCAGCACTGTGCGCGTGGTGCCGCCGGTACCGGCGCCAATCTCCAGGATCCGCACGGGTTGTTCACCCAGGCTGCTCAGGTAGTGGGTAAGCTGAGTAACCAGTGCCTGGTTGGCGTGCATGGCCACCGGGTTATCCCGGTATACTGATTCAACCAGAGCCAGTGAGCCGCCGGGAAACAGCACATCAGTGGCTTTACGCTGGCCGGATAAAATTTCGGGCAGTGCCGCCAGTGCGGCGTTGAGCAGTGCATAATCTTCCTGAGCCAGCACAGTCTGCTCGGCTGGAGGCCCCGGCAGAGTAAGCTCGTCGTCTTGTAGTAAACCGGCCTCGCTCAGGTAGCGTGCGGTTTCCTGCCACCATAATGCAAAATAGTCTGGCAAGTCTGATAGCGCCTCGGTGCGCTCAGCCGGATGTTGCCAGCCTGCACTAATCAGAGCCTGACACAGCGTATAAAGTATCTCGGTGTCAGCGGATTGAGTACCGAGCGCCAGCGCCGGCGCGGCCAGTTCAGGCTGGAATGCGTTATAGCGACATTCTGAAGAATAACTGCTGCGTACCAGCGCCGCTTGAGCTCGCTCTGGTGTCATTTTCACCACGCCCACCTGCGTCAGCGAAGAGGACATGAACTTTGCCAGCGCCGTCATGCCTGCTTGCGCGTCGATAGAGCCAATCCCGGCCTGGCGCATCTTACGCTGATAAAACGGGTCACTGACCCGGCCAACGTCGCCCCAGTAACCCCAGTTAACCACCTTAATGGGCAGTTCAGCACTGGCCGAGCGGGCCAGACTATCCAGGTACTGACAGCCCGCAGCGTAATTACTTTGGCCAGGAGCAGGCGAGAAAGATTGCATTGAAGAGAACAGCAGTACAAAGTCGAGCGACTGATCTTTACACACGCTAAGCAGGGTTTCACCACTGGTCTGTTTGGCCTGATAAGCTCTCAGGAACTGAGCGTCGTCCATGTTGGCCAGGCTCTGATCTTCCAGGTGTAAGACGGAATGCACCACGCCATGGAGTTGCCCATAGTCTTGCTTAATGGTGTACATTACGTCTCTCATGGCCGCTTCATCGCAGGCATCGGCCTGAATATAATGCGGTGCAGGGCCTAATTCCCCCAGTCGGTTGATAGCCTGCTCAATGTTTTCATTCAGCGCGCGGCGACCAACCCAGACAATTTGTGCCTGATGCTGGCGGATCATCCATTCACTCCAGACCTGACCCAGACCCCCTGCGCCGCCCAGCACCAGATAGACGCCATCCTGGCGATAGGCTGACTTACCTGAATCCAGGTAGGTGTGTTCGCAGGCGCTGAAGTGATGCCAAATATCGTCGCGGTGCGCATAGAAGCCCGCTGGCAAGCGCGTCGCCTGTTGCCAGTGGTTTGTCTCTTCTTTGCATTCAGCACTCAAATCGACAATGCGAACTTGCCAGCGCGGGTATTCCTGGGCCACGCTTTGCAGCAACCCAATCAGCCCGGCGCCGCGTGCATCGACGGTTTCGTCATGCACTTGCTGTGTCTGGAAGGTGAGCAAAGTGATGGCCAGCGGCTCTGTGCCTTGACCTTGTTCGATCAGGGTTTTGAGGTGAGTAAACAGTGTAAGTGGATCTGTGTACTCGTCTTTGGCGACCCACAACAGGTGATCAGCAGGTTGCGCCGAGTCCGTACACCAGGCTGGCTTAAGTGACGCAGGCCCCTGATAATCAAAGTTGCTTTGAGTCGTTTCAGCTGACGGCGGTGCTGTCAGGTGCTGCCAGCCAGGGAGTACCGTAAACAGCTGGGTCGCATCGGCATCGTGTGCCATTGAGCGGGTCGAAAAGCCACGCAGATGCACATACACCACACCTTGTTCATCGCACAGAACCACATCAAATCTCTGGCTGCTGGCATCTGCATGGGTATGTTGGGTCGCACAGACTTTCAAGGTTTTATCAGACGGGAGTGGCGCGAGTAATTCAGCCTGCTCCAGTGCAAAGGGTAGTCCCGGCTGGGCTTTCTCTGCAAAGCCCAACAATGTATGCAGGGCACTGTCGAGTTGCTCTGGCGCAAAGGCAAAATCCGGGGCGTTTATCGGGGCCAGTGTGCCTTGTGCCTTTTGACCCGCAACACATAATGTCGTCAGGCGCTGAAACGCCGGGCCATAGTTCACGCCTGCTGCGCTAAATTGTTGATATAACTCAGTGGTCGCGACTGTGTGGGAGTCAGACAGCGCGGTAATGTCTTGTGTTGTGAAGCTGTGCTCAGTGACCTCTGCCTGACCGCTGGCATATACCTGACGAACATCGTTTGCTTCGCGCCATAACTCAAATGTCACCCGGTCACCGGTTTGTTTTAGCGACAAATAAACGGGGCTGCTCTGCGCGTCGATGGTCACAGGTCTGAGCCAGCTCACCTGGCTCATGCGCAGTGACTGACTATCCGTTAGCTGGCCAGATAAGGTCATGGCCGCATGCACCATTTCAAGCGTACAGACACCGGGTAGCACGGCCTGCCCCTGCACCTGATGGTCACGTAAAAAGGGCTCATTCCCCGTAAAGTCACTGGCAAAGAGCAGCTCGCCCAGTGCCGGCAAACTGCGATGCAGCAGTGGGTGTAAATGTGAGGGCTGTGCTTCGTCTTCTGCAGCGAGCCAGTAAGGTTTATGCTCAAATGGATAGGCAGGCAAACTGATCCGTTGCGGGTAGAGGTCGCTATAGCTGGTTTGCCAGTCGATGACATCGCCCTGTACCCAGCCGGTTATGCGTGCATCGAGTGTATCGTGTGTGACTTCGACCTGCTCTGTAGTGGCGGCAACTTTGCTATAGTGCCAGTCGCCAGCCTCACCTGAAACAAACTTGCTCAGTTGCGCTTTGAGGGAGGCCAGCGAGTCCGCTGCAAATCCCATTCGATGTTTCATCGACTCCCGGCCCACTGTGAGCGTATAACTTAAATCCTGCAGCTCAACCGAGTTATCCGACTCAAGGTAGGCAAGCAAATCTGCGGTACGTTGCGTGAGGGCGGTTCGGGTCCTGGCCGACAGCACGATCGGCAGGGCGGTGTCTAACGCTGGGCGCTCTGGGTTGAGGCGTTTTGGTGATTCTAAGATCACATGGGCATTTACCCCGGCAAAGCCAAATGAAGATATCCCGGCAAGGCGCTGCTCGCCCGGCCAGGGCATACATTCGGTCGCTAACTTAAACGGCGATTTCTCCAGAGAGATTTTCGGATTCAGCGTCGCAAAGTTTTGCAGCGGCGGCACCTGTTCATGCTCAAAGGCCAGCAAGGTTTTGATCACTCCGGCAATACCAGCAGCCGACTCTAAATGGCCGATATTGGTTTTCACTGTGCTGAGATAGCAAGGTGCACCGGGCGTTTTCTGTTTACTGGCGCGAAAGGCGCGTTTCAGGCCCTGGATCTCTAGTGGGTCGCCGAGTACGGTGCCGGTGCCATGTAATTCGACAAAGCCAATCTGATCAGAGCCAAGCTGGGCATTGTCGATGGCCTGCTGGATCACCCGCGACTGCGAAAACGGACTAGGTGAGGTCAGAGTATTGGTTTTACCTGAGTGTCCCACAGCGCTGCCTTTGATGATGCCATAGATGGTCGCATTTAGCGTTTTGGCAGTCTCTACCGGCAGCAACAACACCATGCCCACGCCTTCGCCACGAACATAGCCATCGGCCTCGGCATCCAGGGTTTTGCAGCGCCCCTGAGGTGACAGCACGCCCAGCTTACTAAAGCTGACATAGCGGTTTTTGGTGATCAGTAAGTTGACGCCACCAACCAGCGCCGCACTGATCTCGCCGGAGCGAAAGTCATTCATGGCTTTGTGAATGGCCACCAAAGACGAAGAGCAGGCAGTATCGACGGTTTCACTCGGCCCCTGGAAATTAAAATAGTGCGAGATGCGGTTGGCAAACACGCCGGTCGACATACCGGTCAGAAAGTGCGGGTCGATATTACCGGTCGAAAACTCCTGGTAGTCGGTATTGCTGCACCCCAGATAGACACCTGTTGCGGTATTTTTAAACTGCGATGGCCTGAGGCCCGCATCTTCAAAGCAGGCCCAGGCCAGCTCCATGCTCAGGCGCTGCTGGGGATCCATACTCTGCGCTTCTTTGGGTGAGATAGCAAAAAAACCGGCATCAAACCCGGCGATATCGCCAATAAATCCGCCCCATTTGCTGATGCTCTTTTGTGCGTTTTTACCAGGCTTTGGGTCGTAGTATTTTTTCCAGTCCCAACGTTCAACGGGCACTTCGCTGATACTGCTGATTTTATGACTGAGGTTGTGCCAGAACTGATGTTTGTTATCGGCGCCCGGAAAACGCAGAGACAGGCCGACGATGGCAATATCCGGTGTCTTGTCTGGCTGAGTGGGAGTCTGCGGGTTGTGTTTGCTTGTCATGGTCTGTCTCGATAAACGTCTAGTCGGGCTGCGCGGACGCTGTTGCTTGAGCGTCGCGCGGGTCTTTCTCAATCGGGCAGCCACCTGGATACCGTGGCTGCCACTGGGTTACTTCTCGTAAATGGTGTTGTTGATCACCAGCACATCAATGCCGGACATCAGGAACACCGCCAGCATGTCCTCAACGGAATGGACAATGGGCTTACCCATGATGTTAAAGCTGGTGTTTAGTAGCACCGGCACGCCAGTGATTTCACGGAAACTGTCGATCAGTTTGTAGTATGGCGCGTTCCATTCCTTTTTCACGCTTTGCAGGCGACCTGTGTTGTCGACATGCACTACGCCCGGGACTTTATCGCGCACCGCTTCTTTAAACACCAAAGTACGCTCCATGTATGGAGATTCCTGGTAATCCTCAAAGTACTCGTCGCCATATTCATGCAGGATAGACGGTGCAAAGGGGCGGAATTCTTCGCGGAACTTAACCCGGGCGTTCACGGTGTCTTTAATGTCCACCAGACATGGGTTGGCGAGGATTGAGCGGTTGCCCAAAGAACGTGGACCAAACTCAGCACGACCTTGCGCCCAGCCGATGATCTTCCCCTGAGCCAGGAATTCTGCGGTTTTCTTGTATACGTCTTCGCCGTAGTCGGTGGCCTTAAGGTGGCTGTAACGGTGCAGTTTATCCAGTGACTTTTGCTTCACTTCTGAGCCGGTGTAGGGGCTCTGAATTTGCGTAGAAGGCTGCCAGCTTGGGTTATCCTGCTGGTAGCACAACAAGGCGGCACCAATGGCATTGCCATCATCTGCCGGGGCGGACGGCACAAAGATGTTGTCAAATTTGGATTTCGCCAGCGCGGTGCCCATAAAGGAGGAGTTCAGTGCGCAGCCGCCGGAAATTGCGAGGTTTTTCGACGGAGCATGCTCGTAGATGGCATCGATCAGATCCATAAAGATTTCGCTGAATACCAGTTGTCCGGTGTAGGCAAAATCTTTGTAGGCTTCGATGGATTCGCCCGGCTCGCGCGCCATGGCTTTGATCTCTTTCATGATGGCATTAAGGTTTTTAGGTACCACGAAGTTGCCGTTTTTCACCTGCAAAGAGGCGCGCAGTAGATCATAAATCTTCTGATCTTTTTTACCATAAGGCGCCAGGCCCATCACCTTCCATTCTTCGCCCTTGAGTGGATCAAAGCCCAGGTTTTCACAAATAATGGTGTAAAACAGGCCCAGACTTTTGAACGAGCGCTTTACCTTGATGGGTGCAGGTGTGATCTTGCCATCTTTGTAGGTGAAGTAGTCGATGCTGCTTTTCTCACCCATGCCGTCTACCACCAGGCACGACGCTTCGCTGAATGGACTGTTAAAACAGGCATTGGCGGCATGTGTGAGGTGGTGATCGAAATAGCGTACTTCAGTGGGCTTTTTATTGCGGTAGTTACCCACGATGAAGTTGCGGCATGAGGCTTCAAAAAAGCGTGACAAGGTGCGTCCCGCAGCTGCCTGTGAGGCTCTGGCAAAGTAGAACTGATCCTTGATGTCGCGGGTGTTCACGTCGATATTAAACGAGAAAGTCTCGAGTATGCTCAGCACCACATTTTCAAGAATGTTGGTACTTTTCTCGCGGCCTTTGCTCCAGGTTTTTGCGATCACCAGCTCAGTACAGTCGCTGCAATAGGTTTTAAGCACTTCCTCGATGTAATAGGGGTTATCCGGCAGGCAGTACAGGCCACGTTTGTAGCCCAGAAAACGCTCGGCGTCTTCGGCAAAAATCACGTCACCCTGCTGATTGACAATCGCAATGGCAGGATCATGAAAGGAGGTGGCAAGGCCAATATAGTATTTCATCGTTTCAGTCCAAAAGTTGGGTCGTTATTCTGTGTCCGGCCTGTGCCGGGGCATAATCTTGTCTTTAGTTACAGTGGTGTGGCTTCGTCGAGTGCGATATAACCCTGAACACCTTCGACATACACCGCGGGTCGGTGGCCGAACAACAGCATGGCTGGGGTCCGTGTGCGCAAGGGCTCGCCAAGATGAGCGACTCTGATCTGAGTGCCAACACCATGGGACTGGTTCCAGCGTTCTATTTGTTGTGCTGTAGGGTCCTTCAATATCGTGGTCTTAGCAGCATTAGATGCAGGCAAGCTGGTTGCTTGCTGCTTAATCTCAGCTACCAATTTGGTGAGGATTTTCTTTGGTCCCAGTTCGACAAAAGTCATGTCACCCTGAGCCAGCAGATAGGCAATGCTGTCAGTCCAGCGCACGGAACTGGTAAGCTGGGCGATTAGCTGCGACTGGATAGTGTGATCCTGGTAGGGCCGTGCACTGACATTGGCAATCACCGGCACGCTGGGCGCTTTGAATTCAACCTCTGCCACGCAGCGTGCAAAGTCAGCCTGTACACCGGCCATATAGCGAGAGTGAAATGCGCCGCTGGTGTTGAGCCGAATAAACCGTCCTCCGGCTTGCTCAATGACCTGTTGTGCGCGACTGATGTCGTCATTTAGGCCTGACAGTACGCTTTGCTTAGGGCTGTTCAGATTGGCAATGTCCAGTGTTTCCAGTTGATGCACTGTCAGACAGGTTCTGATCGTGGCTTCGTCTAACGCCAGCACCGCGGCCATCGCGCCACCGTCTACCTGACTCATTAGGGCACCTCGTTGTTGTACCAGTCGCAGGCCATCTTCAAAAGACACTGCGCCGGCAGCAAATAGCGCAGTGTATTCGCCCAAACTGTGCCCGGCCATAAAATCTGCAGGGATCGGGTCGCGCTGCTGATGGGCCAAAAACGCCAGGGCACTCACCACATACAGGGCAGGCTGAGTGAACTCGGTCTGGTTCAGCTGGTTATGTGGGTCGTCAAGACATAAGGTTTTAATGCAGTAACCCAGAATCTCACTGGCTGTGTGGGTTTGCTCGGGAAACAACTCAAACCAGGCTTTACCCATGCCAACGTATTGTGCGCCTTGTCCGGGAAATAAATAACTTTTCATTTTTGCCTCGTCTGTATGGTTAATCGACGTGTTCAGGTGCCAGCCAGAGGCGGGTCCGGGTCGTCAGCAGGGCGGCGGTAGCCGTCATGAGCTGCTGGGCAATGTCGGCAACATAGCGCTGCTGCCAGGACTCAAGTGCTGTGCCTTTAACCCACTGATTAAATGCCCCCAGTGCAGGTCCGGTATGAACCTGAAAATTGATCCGCTCCTGCGTCTCTCCTGCAAATGCTAGCTTCATCGAGTGGGCAAAATACCAGCGAAATACACGCGCCATCTTGTACTTAGGGTCCTGCTCTGCGCGCGTTACTTCTGCACTGCGTCCTTGCTGATGTAAATACTGACTGGTCTCTTGCCAGATTTGACTAAAGGTCTTTTTAAACACCTTGTTTTCAAGTTGACTACGCTGCGCTGCAGGGATGGCATCCAGAGAGGGATAGTGCTGATAAAGCTGATACAGCTTTTGTGCCCGGGCTGGAAAAAATACGCCTTTTTTCAGTACCTGTACTTTGGCACCCAGTTCAAACATGTCTCCGGCAGGGGCATAGTCGGTGTCCTGAACATTAATGTCTTGCAACAGGGTTTTTACTGCCGCAGAGGTGTCGGCTTCGACCGTGCATTGGTTAATTGAACCGGTCAGGATAAAGTCCGCCCCCATCATAAACGCGGCTGCGGCGGAGGTCGGCGTACCAATGCCACCGGCCAGCCCAACCCGGGGCGCAGTGTTGAATTGATACTGCGCACTGAGTGTGTCGCGCAACTGTTGCATAGCAGGCAGCAGCACCGCTGGCATCCCTTGATCGGTATGACCGCCGGAGTCAGCTTCTACACACAGGTCGTCACACATGGCAATGTGTTTACTCAACTCGGCCTGCTCTAAAGTGATGTGTTTCTCTGCCAGCAATTGGGCAACGAGATTGTCCGGGGCCGGGCTTAAAAAAAGACTGGCGACTTCAGGGCGCGACACTTTGGCCATCAGCTTATTGGCCGACACTACCTGGCCCTGCTCATTTCGCGTCAGACCACGCAGGCGATACAGCACCAATGCCGGGGTAATGCGAATAAAGGCCGCGGCTTCGAGGCAACGAACCTGGCGTTTCAGGCACAGTTCTACCAAAGCCAGTTCTTGCTCTGGGCGAGTCAGGTTGCAGACCAGGTTGAGACCAAATCTCTGTTCCTCGGTGAGCGTGTTTTGTATTTCATTTAGCGCATGTTCAACGACATCAACAGACAAGCCACCTGAGCCAAAAAAGCTTAATAAGCCCGCTTGTGCCATGGCAATCACCAGTGTTGATGAGGCGATGCCCCGATACATACCGCCGCTGACATACGCATATTTAACGCCATAGTCAGCTCTGAACGAAGTGGCGCCCAGCTGCTGAGGGGTAATGGCTGGAAACGGGTCCGGGCTGGCGTCGCCTGAGAGTGTGTGTATCAAGAGTCAATGCCTAGTCATGATAATTACATCGAACCGTAATACATAATTATGAAAACATAATGGAGAAGCAGGAGAGGTTGGAGGAGTCTAAATTATCACCTAAGGAATAGGGTATTTATCATTTCTTATTTGTGTTGAATAGTGAAACAAATGACTTTTAAGTACATTTTCTTTATAAGTTAATGGGTTAACTATGAGCTCTTATCTAACTTTGCTATCACTCGACGTACTTAACGGCAGCGCTTTTGCTAACCAGGCTAGCGACTGAATTGGGCTGATTGGTATGAGATGAGCCTGGGCCGTGCTTTTCCCCGGCTCATACTTCAGCTCCGCGGCTGACGGTTTCTTACCGCCTGCAACGGGAAGCCTAATCAGGCTTCAACTTCAGTGTTTGCTTCGGTTAAAACCAGATCTTTGATATCGACCAGCGCAGCCTGAGCAGCTTCCAAAAGGGAGGCATCGTTGCCTGTTAATGCATACCCGATTAATGCTCGCACCAGTGCTTTGAACTTGGCGCCAGAGTCATCCTGATCGGTGAAGAGTGATTTGGTGTACAGCCAGTTGTGATGGTGATCAATTGAAAACCGTGCCTGGCCGCGATATTTATCCTGATTTGCAGGTTTTACAGAGATATCGTCCTGGGCATAAATCTTCTAGCACTCGGGGTAATCATAGGACCAGGTGGTGGCATTGGGGCCAATCAGCTCATACTTTAGCGTCTCTTTGGTGGATGCCGTCCTGTCATAATTGGCTGTCAGGTATGCCTTTTGACCGCTGTTTGAGTGAAAAATATAAAGGGTGGCTTTTTTAGTGATCATTGTATTGTCCTTAGTTTAGGGTTGTTCTAACGTTCGATATAAATGGTAGAAAAACATCTCAGTTTGGTTATTACGTAGCCATTACGAGCTAGGAGCGAATTGATGTGTTGTTTGGGTTAATATGTGGCGGCTGTTCACTTATTGTACTTGTGGCTTAACCAGCCCGTCTGCTCTGGTGATGGTTATTCGACGACCTCGACCTTGTCGGCCTGTTTTATTGCGTGTGTGGTTACCGCCAGCAAGGCACATCAAACGCTTACCACTGAGGCGATGACCTCATCAGTCAGAGGATATTCAGCTTAGTCTGTGTATGTTTTGGGTATGAAACTTTGCTATCTATTATTTATTGCTGGCTTGGTCCCAGCCGTTGCGTATTCAAAAAGCAGCACTTGCTACGGTACAACCGGGCAGGGGTCACTGAAGGGGGCCGTGGAATTACCTAAGGCTGGCAATAACTTCGTCGGCTATAGCGCGCTTGCGCGGCTGGCGGGGCGCACCTATGTGCATTCAGAGGTGTATGAAATCGTTACGGCTTCTTATCAGGTGCTGGAAAAAACACACCCAGATAAAGTCTATAAGTACGCAGAGACAGGCTTTGCCGAAGGGGGGCGGTTCAGGCCACACAAAACCCATCGTAATGGTTTATCAGTAGATTTTATGACGCCAGTCATTGATGAAGCTGGTCAGTCAGTGCATTTACCCACGCATCCGTTCAACAAGTTTGGTTATCTCATTGAGTTTGATGAGCATGATCAGTTTGACGGCCTGGAGATAGATTATGCAGCGATGGCGGCGCATATTGTTGCATTGCACAAACAGGCCAAGCGTCGTGGCCACGATCTGTGGCGCGTTATTTTTGATCCTAAACTACAGCCAAACTTGTTCAGTACACAATATGGGGAATATCTGAAAACCCATATTCAGTTTTCTAAAAAACCGTCCTGGGTTCGTCATGATGAACACTATCATATTGATTTTGATATACCCTGCGAGCCCATGGCTGAAACCGGATAATGCGGTTTCAGTCATGGTGTTAATCGCAAATAAATTTAATCAGAAATCTATAAGCGGCATAAAGGTGGCGTAGGCCTGCACAAATGCGGCTGGATCAGATTGCTTTAACTGCATAATGTCGACCTCTGACATGATCTCAGGCTGGCCATCAAAGGCATCTGGAGTACCGAACAGTACATGGCTTGCCATCGCGGAAGCGGTAAAATTGAGGCCCTGCAAATGCGCGATACAGCCGGTATCCGGTTGGCTCCAGATATCTTCAATAAAATTTTTCATGATCTCTGCGCCACAGGTGCTGGTACTGGCGTCATGGGTGTGGCTGACAAAAAGTACCCCATGATGGGTTTGTGGAAGCTCAACATAACGCTGATTAATGTTAGTAAAGGCGTCTTGGATCAGTGATATATAGGTATGTGGCGTTTGCGGGTCTAAATCACCATTGAGCGCGAGTGTGGGCATGTAATGGTGCATGGGTTGATACACATAGTGGTCAGTGTAACGATTACCCCAAACCTGCTTGTCCAGGTGAATCCGGTAGTTCATAAAATCCGGGTAGCAGGCAATGGCGTCCTGGCAATAAGCTTGCTTGCTATGCAAATCGCGTTGCACATGATTAATTTCATTGTGTGTAATGAGCTTTGAGACCACCTGTGAAAAACCGAACGGGTCTTTTGCCGGGAGTTGCATGATCTGCCTGCCCAGGCCTTTAAAGATAAAATTATGCAAGTTATTCAGTGCTATTACGTCGTTGCTGTTGCAACGATTAAGACGATGTAGTGTGGGTATGAGTATTTGTTCTACTGAGCGTGACAAGCCGAGGATCGAGAGCATTTGCAGTGCCTGGCGGTCAAAATCCAGTCCCGCGCAACTCTGGGCGGTAAAAATGTCATTAAGACGCGCTTTGAGCTGCGGCAGTGAGCTGAAATTTAATCGCGACTGGCACCTTGTATCAAGCTGGCAGTAGGCTAACAAATCGTCCAGTGTCGCGTTAAAGTTTTCATCCCAAAGGTCACTACCAAATTCGGCAGGTGGCAGCACGGAGTCGAGAATAATGGCCTGAGCACCGGTTGGGGCAATTTGACTGAATCTTTGTGCCCACAGCGTGCCATAAGAGACACCATACACATAGCTGGGTTGCCAGTCTCGCACTTTACTTTTGCCGATCACATACTCCAGATCTCGCGCCGCTGCTGTGGTATTAAACTCAAACAGGTCATCGCCCCATTGCTGATGGAGATCATCAAAACAAGTTTTGGCATACTGAGCATAATCGCTGACAACCGGGTTACTGCAGGCCAGGTGAGTCGACCAGCCAACACCGCGATGTTCCAGTACGAATAAATCATAGTGTTCGGTAAAAGGCGCTAAGGTGGTGTTTAACTGCTGCACAAAAAAGCTCCCTGATCCACCAGGACCTCCCTGTAACAGCCAAATTTGCCCTTTACTGTTTGTCGATTTCGCAGGGTATTTTGAGACCAGCACGGAGATTTTTTTGCCGTCAGGCGCCTGCCAGTTGAGAGGCACGTCGGCCAGCGTACAGGTGTTTTTGCCATCTGAGGATTGAAACTGCGCCGGGCACTCGCCCCAGTTAAAATCCAGATAGCGGTTAAAGTCAGATTGGGTTAACTCAACGGCCTGACTGGTACTGGCCAGGGTGAGCATGGTGAGCATGGTGAGCATGGTGAGTGCGACAAATGAGGTTTTCATGCTATTCCTTTACTTTTTTGTTAACTTTTTGTGTTGAAGATTCACATTAGCGCATCTCTACTTTGTTGTGTATCGTTTTTACCTGAAAAAGGTTCATGTTGATATGTTAAGTAAATATACTGAGCGCCATCGTCACAATTGCATCCGCTGTTTAATAGGGTTACAAAGGAGTAGCATTTACTGGCTCATAAAATAAGGAAGTTAAATTGCTCTGTACAGAAATCACTGCTTCACAAGTCCCCCTGGCTTTGTTACTCGAGGCGGATCCTTCGGAGCATAACATTCGTCAGTATATGCAGGATGCCTGGTGCTATGTTGTCAAAGCACAAAGACAGATTGTTGCTGCCTGTGTGGTTGGGCCAAAAAACGCGTCGTGTGTTGAGATTTTTAATGTGTCTGTACTTCCTGCTTTCCAACAGCTGGGGATTGGCACTGAACTGCTGAAATATGTGCTGGCAGAGCTAGTTGAGAAACAGGTCATTCGGGCAGAGCTGAGCACGGGGACGTTTGGTTATCAGTTAACCTACTATCAGCGTTTGGGGTTTAGAGTAGGCAGTGTGGTTAAGGACCATTTTGTGTGTCATTACGCCGAGCCTATCATTGAAGACGGCATTCAACATAAGGACGCGCTGAGACTCTATATCAATCTGGGCGACAGTGATGGGGCGTAAAAAACCCCATCAGCTTGGTTTTAATATACCCAGATGCTGTGAATTCTTGGGTGTCTGTTATTTTGACCTGAACAACCGCTAACCCAAAAACGAACCTTCTTTCCCGCAAATTTGGCAGCCAGTAAGGTGGCATGCATCGCATTGTAGTTAGGGTGAGAAGGAACGATTGCATAGTACTCTGGGTTTGAGCAGCCGTCCGGGTTGCCAGTGATGCTGCTGCCGTGAACCATAGTCCAGCTGTTGTTTACATAGATTGTTTGAATCTGGCCAAGGCTGGTTTGCGCACCAGCATACACCTGACCAGAAAGAAGTAGCGTACATGCTGCTGTTATTAGCTTTTTCATTGTATTTCCTTTGTTATTAGCTTCGGGACGGACTTTAACATACACAGAAGTAAACGTGTATTGCTTTATGCCTGCTATTGGAGGTGGTGCTTTACGCTATCTAAAACATCAAGTTTTTGATATGTGTATGTTTTTGTTTTGTTTTTTGTGTTTTTTGTTGATCTAATAGGCACGAGTAAGTATAGTGCGCGGTGCACATAATAACGCGGTGCACATAAAAACAAACAAGGAAATCTAATAATGAAAAATATAGTTTTAGTACTCGCACTTCTCATCTTATCTGTGACTGGTTTTAAAGCACAGGCAAATAGCTACGTAGATACCTACCCCAAAGTGACCAAAGTGTATGTTAACTCAGGCGGTTTGGCTTTGATCCGTATTGAGTCTCATGATAACTGGCTTGAACTGGGTAAAGTGGGCGATGCGAAGACCGACGCATGGATTGCCATTGCTTTGGCTGCCGCTCTGTCTGGGAAAAAAACATGGATCCGTTATTACCCAAGTACGTCCGGTTATCCCAGAGTGTCCATTCTGAGCGTTAGTGCCTAACTAAATAATGCACTGGCTGCCTAATATCTCCGGTTGCCAGTGCGTTGCCCTCCTTAAGCTTTGAAATTTTACGTCTTCTCCATGCAGGCCCAACTCGCAGCCTAATAACCATACTGCTATTTTCACAGCCTCACAGATGTGTCCCCTGGACAAGTATGACGTAACCCTATAGTTGGTTTTTCTATCTGGTCTGACCATTTTATTTTCCTTTTTTAAATCATTTAACTTGTATAAAGTTTAGTCACTTTGCGCGGGCTTTTCTGTATTACTTTTAGCCGCAAAGCGCCGAATTTTGACAGTTGCGCTTGATTTTGATAACGTAGTGCACAAATTTGGTATGACCAATTTACCTTTAGGGTTGGGCTTACCGGATCTGTTTAAGTAAAGAGTGAGCTGGATCAGCGCCTTGCCTGTGTTTTGACAGGCAGTGCATGTACAGCTGGCTTGGGGGTTCACCAATAAACTCGGCGTTTAATCAATGTCTTTAAAGATAAAAGCAGCGAAACTATCAGATGTGATTCTGGAACAACTGGAAAACATGATCCTCGAAGGGTCATTGATGCCAGGTGAAAAGCTGCCGCCGGAGCGTGAGCTGGCCAAGCAATTTGAAGTGTCGCGACCTTCACTGCGTGAGGCAATTCAAAAGCTTGAAGCTAAAGGGCTGGTTACCCGACGTCAGGGTGGTGGCACTTATGTGAAAAATCAGCTTGAGGAAGGTCTGACAGATCCCTTATTTGAGTTGATCAGTAAACACCCCGAGTCACAGTTTGATTTGCTGGAGTTTCGTCATGCCCTGGAGGGCATCGCAGCTTATTATGCAGCCATGCGTGGTACGCAAACCGATCTCGATAAAGTGGAACAGAGCTTTGATGATATTGCCAGTGTTGGTGATGACCTGGTGCAAAAAGCCAGAGCCATTAACACTTTCCATTTTACCGTAGCAGAAGCATCACATAACGTGGTGTTGCTGCACCTGATGCGGGGTATGCAGTCTTTACTGGAACAAAATGTATTGCAGAACTTAACGGTGCTGGTGCAAAAGCCGGATGCCAGTGAACAGCTTGCTCACCATCGCGAAGTGTTAAAAAACGCGGTGATCGAAGGCAAGCCTGAGCAGGCACGACTGGCCAGTAACGCACACTTAGCCTTTATTGAGGAGGCGTTGCTGGAAGCTGGACGAGAGCGCTCGCGTATTGAGCGCAGCTTGCGTCGTACCAAAGCGCAGTAATATATAAAACAGAGCCATAAGCTAACGCTATAGAATAAATTCGTATTTTAAACATAAGGAACACTCCATATGTCTGAAGTCAATAAATTTGACGTAGACGCGCTAGAAACCAAAGAGTGGTTGCAGGCGCTTGAGTCGGTTGTAAAAGAAGAAGGCGTAGAGCGCGCACAATACCTGCTTGAGCAGGTACTTGAGCAGGCGCGTCTGGATGGCGTTGATATGCCAACGGGCATTACCACCAACTATGTCAACACTATCCCGGCAGATCAGGAACCTGCCTATCCGGGGGATGTGAATCTTGAGCGTCGTATTCGCTCAATCATCCGCTGGAATGCGATCATGATCGTACTGCGCGCTTCCAAGAAAGATCTGGAGCTGGGCGGACATATGGCGTCGTACCAGTCGTCAGCAGCGTTTTATGAAATGTGTTTCAACCATTTCTTCCGCGCACCGAATGAAAAAGACGGCGGCGACCTGGTTTACTATCAGGGTCACATTTCACCAGGTATTTATGCCCGTGCATTCGTTGAAGGCCGTCTGACTGCAGAACAGCTGGATAACTTCCGTCAGGAAGTAGACGGTAAAGGTCTGTCTTCTTACCCGCACCCTAAACTGATGCCTGAATTCTGGCAGTTCCCAACCGTATCTATGGGTCTGGGTCCAATCGCTTCTATCTATCAGGCGCGTTTCCTGAAATACCTTGACGGTCGTGGCCTGAAAGACACTGCCGAGCAGCGTGTTTACGCCTTTCTGGGCGACGGTGAAATGGATGAGCCGGAATCTCGTGGTGCGATTTCTTTTGCGGCCCGTGAGAAGCTGGATAACCTGTGTTATCTGATCAACTGTAACCTCCAGCGTTTGGATGGCCCGGTAATGGGTAATGGTAAGATCATCCAGGAACTGGAAGGTCTGTTCAAAGGTGCTGGCTGGAATGTGATTAAAGTCGTGTGGGGTTCAGGCTGGGATAAGCTTCTGGCGAAAGACACCACAGGTAAACTGTTGCAGTTGATGAACGAAACCATCGACGGCGACTACCAGACGTATAAAGCCAAAGATGGCGCGTATGTACGTGAGCACTTCTTCGGTCGTTACCCGGAGACTGCTGCACTGGTTGCTGACATGACAGACGAAGAGATCTTTGCGCTTAAGCGTGGTGGTCATGAGCCTTCTAAACTGTTTGCTGCGTTTAAAGCGGCACAAGACACCAAAGGTCGTCCGACTGTGATCCTGGCTAAGACTGTAAAAGGTTACGGCATGGGTGAAGCGGCGGAAGGTAAAAACATCGCCCACCAGGTGAAGAAAATGGACATGACGCACGTTGAGCACCTGCGTTCACGTCTGGGCCTGGAAGATTTGGTATCTGACGAGCAAATCAAAGACCTGCCTTATCTGACACTGGAAGAAGGCTCTGCAGAGTATGAATACCTGCATGCCCGTCGTAAATCACTGCATGGTTACACGCCTCAGCGTCTGCCTAACTTCACAGAAGCACTAACGCTGCCAGAGCTGGATGCATTCAAGCCGCTGCTTGAAGAGCAAAAGCGTGATATCTCAACCACTATGGCCTATGTGCGTGCGTTGAACATCCTGCTGAAAGACAAAGGCGTAGGTAAAAACATCGTGCCTATCATTGCCGATGAAGCGCGTACTTTCGGTATGGAAGGCCTGTTCCGTCAGATTGGTATTTATAACCCACACGGTCAGAACTACACGCCTCAGGATCGCGACATTGTTTCTTACTATAAAGAAGCGACGTCTGGTCAGGTACTGCAAGAAGGTATCAACGAGCTGGGTGCAATGTCTTCATGGGTGGCTGCGGCAACGTCTTACAGCACTAATGATCTGCCAATGATCCCGTTCTACATCTACTACTCTATGTTCGGGTTCCAACGTGTTGGCGACATGGCGTGGATGGCGGGCGACCAGCAGGCACGTGGCTTCTTGCTAGGTGCGACAGCAGGTCGTACAACGCTCAACGGTGAAGGGTTGCAGCACGAAGATGGTCACTCGCACATTCAGGCGGGCACGATCCCGAACTGTATTTCTTACGACCCAACGTTCGCGTTTGAAGTAGCGGTTATTCTGCAAGACGGTATTCGTCGTATGTACGGCCCGGAGCAGGAAAACATCTTCTACTACCTGACACTGATGAACGAAAACTACCATCAGCCAGCGATGCCTGAAGGTGCAGAAGACGGTATCCGTAAAGGTATCTACAAGCTCGAAAGCTATACAGGCGATAAGGCCCAAGTACAGCTGATGGGCTCAGGCACTATCCTGAATGAAGTACGTAAAGCCGCGCAGATCCTGAGCGACGATTACGGCATTGCATCAGACGTATTCTCTGTGACTTCATTCAACGAGCTGGCACGTGACGGTCAGGACGCTGAGCGTTTCAACATGCTGAACCCGGATGCAGAGCAAAAAGTGCCTTACATCACAACGGTATTGAGCGAAGCGCCTGCAATTGCTGCCACTGACTATATGAAGAGCTATGCCGATCAGGTTCGTGCTTTCATGCCAAGCGAGTCATACAAGGTGCTGGGCACTGACGGTTATGGTCGTTCAGACAGCCGTGAAAACCTGCGTCGTCACTTTGAAGTGAATGCAGGCTATGTCGTAGTTGCTGCACTGAGCGAGCTGGTTAAGCAAGGCAAAGTTGAGAAATCAGTAGTAACAGACGCTATCAAGAAATTTGATATCGACACAACCAAAACCAACCCACTTTACGCATAAGAGGCTAAGTGATGGCAATCGAAATTCATGTACCAGATATTGGCGCCGATGAGGTTGAAGTAACCGAGATTTTGGTCAGCGTTGGCGACACGGTAGAAGAAGAGCAGTCGTTGATCACCGTTGAAGGCGACAAAGCGTCAATGGAAGTGCCTGCTGCGCAAGCGGGTACGGTTAAAGAAATCAAAATCAGCGAAGGCGATAAAGTATCGACTGGCTCATTGATCATGGTTTTTGAAGCAGCGGGCGAAGCGCCTGTTGCTGAAGCGGCACCAGCACCAGCAGCAGCTCCGGCTGCTGCGCCTGCACCGGCAACTGCTGAAGTGAAAGAAGTTCACGTGCCAGACATTGGTGGCGACGAAGTTGAAGTCACTGAAATCCTGGTTGCAGTTGGCGACAGTGTTGAAGCTGAGCAGTCTTTGATCACCGTTGAAGGCGACAAGGCGTCAATGGAAGTACCTGCGCCATTTGCTGGCACAGTCAAAGAAATCAAAGTTGAAATTGGCGGCAAAGTCGCAACGGGCAGTTTAGTCTTTGTATTTGAAACAGCGGGTGCAGCAGCCCCCGTTGCAGCTGAAACCGCACCAGCGGCAGCTCCTGTTGAAGCGACGCCTTCACTGCAGGAAGTACAGGTACCGGATATTGGTGGCGACGAAGTTGAAGTCACTGAAATCATGGTTGCTGTGGGCGACAGCGTTGAAGAAGAGCAGTCGCTGATCACCGTAGAGGGCGACAAAGCCTCAATGGAAGTGCCAGCGCCATTTGCCGGTACAGTCAAAGAAATCAAAGTGGCGGCTGGCGATAAAGTCTCAACCGGTTCATTGATCTTTGTTTTTGAAACGGTTTCGGCAACGGCACCAGCACCGGCAGCATCAGCGCCTGCTGCGCCTGCAGCGGCACCGGTTCCTGCGGCAAAAGCGGCACCTGCAGCAGCGCCTGCACCAAGTGCAGCGAAAGACGAGTTTGTGGCCAATGATGATTATGCTCATGCATCGCCTGTAGTACGTCGTCTGGCACGCGAGTTTGGTGTTAACCTGGCACGTGTTAAAGGCACAGGTCGTAAGAACCGTGTTCTGAAAGAAGACGTTCAGAACTATGTGAAAGAATTGGTTCGTAAGGTTGAGTCTGGCGAGATCAGCAAAGGCGGTAACTCAGGCGGCGGTGAGCTGGGTCTGATCCCTTGGCCAAAAGTTGACTTCAGCAAGTTTGGTGAAGTGGAAGAGAAGAAACTGTCTCGCATCCAGAAGATCTCTGGCGCTAACTTGCACCGTAACTGGGTTCAAATCCCGCACGTGACACAGTTCGACGAAGCTGACATCACCACGCTGGAAGCATTCCGTAAAGAACAGAATGTGCTGGCTGAGAAGAAGAAAATGGGCGTGAAGATCACCCCATTGGTATTCGTGATGAAAGCTGCTGCGAAAGCGTTGGAAGAGTTCCCAACCTTTAACTCATCACTGTCAGAAGACGGTGAAAGCCTGATCCTGAAGAAGTATGTGAACATCGGTGTGGCGGTAGATACGCCAAATGGCCTGGTAGTGCCTGTCTTCAAAGACGTCAACAAGAAAGGCATCATCGAGCTGTCTCGCGAGCTGATGGACGTGTCTAAGAAGGCCCGCGAAGGTAAGCTGACTGCGGCTGACATGCAGGGTGGTTGCTTCACTATCTCGAGCCTGGGTGGTATCGGTGGTACGGCATTTACGCCAATCGTAAATGCGCCAGAAGTGGCTATCTTAGGGGTGTCTAAGTCTGAGATGAAGCCGAAGTGGAATGGTAAAGAGTTTGAGCCGCGCCTGATGGTGCCGCTAAGCTGTTCATACGACCACCGTGTTATTGACGGTGCGTTGGCAGCCCGCTTTACTGTGACCCTGGCCAATTACCTGAGCGACATTCGTCAGCTGGTAATGTAAGCCAAAGCAAAACCGCATGACTCAGGTTATGCGGTTTTGTCATATTTTTACTGTCCTGTCTGATATTTGGGCGGGACATCTGTGGGTGCGAATGATACACTTTCGCGCAACAAAAAACTCTCTCTGATTGTTGGTGGCAGCGCTTGCCGATGATCAGGCACAATTGGGTGCGGATACTCACTCGAGTAGAGTCCCGTTCGAATAATAGTTAAGGTAATAACATGAGCAACGAAATCAAAACTCAAGTTGTTGTACTAGGCGGTGGTCCTGGTGGTTACTCTGCAGCATTCCGTGCAGCAGACCTAGGTTTAGAAGTTACATTGATCGAATCTCGCGATACCCTGGGTGGTGTGTGCTTGAACGTAGGTTGTATTCCTTCAAAAGCACTTTTACACGTTGCTAAGGTAATCGACGACGCGGCTGAAATGGCTTCACACGGTGTAACTTTCGGTGCTCCTCAAATCGACCTGGACAAAATCCGTAGCTGGAAAGAGTCTGTAATTGGTCAGCTGACAGGCGGTCTGTCTGGCATGGCGAAAATGCGTAAAGTAAAAGTAGTTAGCGGCTACGGTAAATTCACCGGCTCTAACTCTATCGCGGTTGAAGGTGCAGACGGCACAACAACAGTAAACTTCGACAACGCCATCATCGCAGCAGGCTCTCAGCCTGTAAACCTGCCTTTCATCCCACAAGATGAGCGTATCATTGACTCAACTGGCGCACTTGAGCTGAAAGACGTACCAGAAAAACTACTTGTTCTGGGTGGCGGTATCATCGGTCTTGAGATGGGTACAGTGTACCGTGCACTGGGCTCGCAAATCGACGTAGTTGAATTTGCAGACCAGCTGGTACCTGCGGCTGACAAAGACGTTATCAAGATTTATCAGAAGTACGTGAAAGACAAGTTCAACGTGATGCTGTCTACTAAGGTTGTTGCAGTTGAAGCGAAAGAAGACGGTATTTATGTATCGTTTGAAGGCAAGCAAGCACCAGAAGGCCAGGTACGTTACGACAAAGTATTGGTTGCTGTTGGTCGTACACCTAACGGTAAACTGCTTGACGCAGACAAAGCGGGCGTTGCGGTTGACGAGCGTGGCTTCATCAATACTGACAAGCAAATGAAGACTAACGTAAACCACATCTACGCGATTGGTGACATCGTAGGTCAGCCTATGCTTGCGCACAAAGCGGTTCACGAAGCACACGTTGCTGCTGAAGTGATTTCTGGTAAGAAACACTACTTCGATCCTAAGTGCATTCCTTCAATCGCGTACACAGATCCAGAAATCGCATGGGTGGGTGTGACTGAGAAAGAAGCGAAAGAGCAAGGTCTGAGCATCGAAACTGCGGTATTCCCGTGGGCTGCATCTGGTCGTGCGATTGCTTCTGCACGTACTGAAGGTCAGACTAAGATGATCTTCGACAAAGAGACTGGTCGCGTGATCGGTGGTGCTATGGTTGGTATCAACGCTGGTGAAATGCTGGGCGAGATCGGCCTGGCAGTTGAGATGGGTGCAGACGCAGAAGACGTGGCACTGACTATCCACGCTCACCCAACGCTGAACGAGTCAATCGGCCTGGCGGCTGAGATCTTTGAAGGTTCAATCACTGACCTGCCTAACAAAAAGGCTGTGAAGAAGAAGTAATCGCTACTTCTGAATGAACTGAAAAACCCGGCTTATATAAGCCGGGTTTTTTTGTAACTAATTCACTGTACTGGTCAAATCCAAGCGAATACTTCTTTTTGTCATTTTCATGCTCGATTGGACTCATATCATCCAGCGAGCTGTGCAGCCTGCTCTTGTTCAATATGTTCCTTCCACGTGTAAAGAAAATGGGTACTAACGCCTACTGCTTCTGCTGTTTGAGGTATTGCATAACCTTGTTCACTGACTAAGGTGGCAGCCACTTGTTTAATTTCTTTATGGTATGAATTGTATTGTCGTTTTTGCGTTGCCAAGGAGCGCGCGATGTTTGACATTATTGTCTCTTGTCAATGTGTCCGGATCTATTAGACCACTACAAGTGGCTACATTGAGAGCCTCCGAATATTCCAGCGCAATCAGCACATAAGGTTTTAAATACACTGTTTTTCTCAATGAATGAACTCATCAATTGCAAGCATCTGGTGGTGGTTTCGATGGAAATTTATCACGACATCGAAATTTTTATCACTTATTTGTCTCAAATCAATACCTTTCTTTATATATTAACGCAGCATACCACTTGTATTTGCTCTACGCTTCTGGAAAGAGAAAAGATGCACAAAGTAAAGTTCAACTTCAAAAGTGGCCGAGATGAACGCGTTGGCTATAAGTTAACCTCTATTGTCTACTGTGATTGTATACATATATCCAGTGTACCCCATACGACGCGAGGTGAACTATGATTGTCATTACCACACTTTCTTCTGGCTTTTAAGCTGCATTTTTGACAAGCAAAAAACGTGTTTTTCGTTCAAAATGTGGTGACTTATGCACCTGTTCAGCGAGATTTCTCTCCTGAAACTTACTTTTAGTAAAAATTTCATAATTTTTTTTGTTGCGATTTTTACGCTAATTGATTTCTTTGTATGGTTTTTGTTCGAATCAGTTTAGTTATTAACTCTGATTAGTATTGTTGCAATTAATGGTACTTTGGCGCGAGCTGTTTGAGGCTGCGCCAATATGAAAGCTGATATGACAATAAGGTGGTGTATTCGAACAAAATGCAAGGGAAACACTCATAGTGTTCTGTAATTTGATGAATTAAAACGTTATGAATAAATCTAAGGTTTTGAATTTTATAACTATTTAATCATGATTTTGCGTGCTCTCCCTCTTGACCCTGACCCTGTACAGAGCAAACATGCTCTTTCCTGTCATTTATTTTCGTCTGTATTGCTAGCAATGTACTTTTATCCCCCAGGCTCTCAATCGTGAGTCTAAAACCTTCGAAAATCATACATAGCCACCGGAAAACGATAGTAAGTGTAAAGGTCTGTTCTCAGTCATGCTGGCCTGGTGCGTGAATGTACATTGGTATTTATTCGCTTGAGTCGCTTTGTTATCACACAAATGCATTCTGCCATTTTGTGAAATGCAGTCGTGCAGGTACACGTATAGTGCAGAAAACCTGGCGTGCCAGCATTGTTAGTAAGAGCTGTATGATGACGCGAACTATCAATACAGCAGCCCCAAGCGCCTTCGGAAGGATTTCTGAAAATACTTAAGCTGACTTTCCTTTTGATTGCGGATCCGTAATTGTCACGGATGCTTATTTCAGGCTTCTGTGGTTTTAAACTTATGTGCGCTAGGGTTTGCGCTATATCGATTGGGTTTAAGATGCAGCTCACCTAAGAGCTGAGCCTAGTAAAGAGTCTTATTAGATATGTTTGATGTCATACATTCAATCCTTCTTTTTGGCCCCGCTACAAGGTCAGACAGTCTTACTTGTCCGTGTTGATTGCAAGACTATCTGGCTCAGCAGGGCAAAGCAAACCACAAAACACGCTATAACGCGCCTACTTCATGTTTAAAACAGCCTCTGAATAAGATGTATAGATGCATACGCCAGAAAATACCAAGGCAGATGTATCATTTGTCGACAGCCCATTGATGGTGAGGTTTTCTAATCTGCTCTTTCATATTAAGACGACGACTTAATAGTTATCAAAATAAGTCATTATCCCTTTATTTGCAATTGAGTAAGGGGGGCAATATGCAATTTTATTTTTTTGATAAAATGTTAATTTTCACTCGTTGTTTTATCTTAATTGTTTCTTTTGGTGTTGTGTGATGTTTTTATTGTTGCTGAGCCTCCCCATTTGGGTAATTGAATTTCAACATTTAATACTGCATGATGAATTTGCTGAATTTTTAGTTTGATGCATGATGAACCTTATGGTTTTGAGTGTTTAAAGTGAAATGCAAGGCTGCAATTAGGAACTTACTTAATAAAAAAGGATTTATTGGCTTATTCACTGTCACTTCTTTTCTATTTTTTAAGGTTCGCTATCACATCTTTAAATGAGTGAGCTTTACTTGTCTTTTTAAGTCATTTTTTTAATGACTTTTCTTGGTTTTTGTAAAGTCTTATAAAAATTATAACTTATATGCTTGCTAGGTTTATAAGGTGATTTTCTTAGTTTTAGTGTCATTTTTGTGATTGTTTTTTTTGTGGTTTTTTCAGCATTTTAAGCAGGATTAAAAACAAATAATAAAAATTCCATATATTCGAGACTGAAGTTTTTCTTGCCTTTATGGAATGAGTAATATCATACTTTAGAGTGAGCAATAGAATGACCTCCACGTTTAAGCCACATAAAACACTGGTTCAATTAACGCAGCAATATGCTGTAGAGCGGAATACAGACCTTGCCTATACATTGCTGAAATATTATTCAAGATCTGAAAACAGAGATGAAACATCAATTTCCTTTGCAGAGCTTGATCAGCAAGCTCGATGTATTGCGGTATATTTACAGAAGCATACGAGTAAAGGCGATCGAGTCGTATTGCTTTATCGAGCGGGATTGGAGTTTGTTAGTGCATTTTTAGGCTGTCTATATGCTGGGGTGGTAGCAGTTCCTTCAAGTGTGCCTAAATCAGGATTTGGACATGAGCGCTTAAATCGTATATTAGATGATTCTGGCGCTTCGGTTATTTTAACCGTAAAAACGATCTCTCAGAATTTATCAGCCCATGCTATCGACGTTGAAAAAAACACGCTATTAAATTTTGAAGATGTAGATTTTTCTATTGAAAAGCAGTGGGTTGAACCTGAATTAGATGAAAATGATTTAGCTTTTATCCAATATAGTTCAGGTTCTACAGGGACTCCCAAAGGTGTAATGGTAAGTCACAAGAACTTGATGCACCACTCTAATATTCTTGATAGCGAATTTCAGCTAAACAGTTTTGTCAGTTGGATCCCTAACTTCCATGATATGGGCCTCATTTTTGGTATCTTAAAATCTTTATTTGGTGGCTATCATGGAATTCTTATGTCACCAGATTCTTTTGTGCAAAAACCACTTCGCTGGTTGCAAGCGATCAGTGATTTTAAAGCTGAGGGCACAATTGCTCCTAATTTTGCATATGATCTTTGTGTAAGAAACATATCTGACGAAGAATTAGATTCTCTTGATTTATCTCACCTTCGCTATGCAGGTAATGCTGCCGAGCCTGTTAGAGCATCTACGATCCGAGAGTTTAGTGAGAAATTTGCGAGTTGCCATTTCAATAGTGTGGCATTTCAACCTGCTTACGGACTTGCTGAAGCGACATTAATGGTTACATGTAGCGAAATGTCAAAGCCGACGATTGCCCATTATTTCGATATTGATGCTTTGAAAGATAATCGTGCTGTAATTTGCGAATCACAAAATGAAAACTCGAGAGCGATAGCATCTTCCGGCAAAGTAATTGGTGATTATAAAGTTAAAATTGTTGACGCTGACACCCATAAACAAAAGCCAGACTTAGAGGTTGGGGAAATTTGGGTCGGTGGTGAAAGCGTTGCACAAGGATATTGGAATAATGAAGAGCAGAGTCACGAGATTTTCTCAGCAAGAATTGCCAATGAAGATAGCCCACTTGAATATTTGAGAACGGGTGATCTAGGCTTTCTTTATCAAGGAGAGCTTTTTGTTTGTGGTCGATTAAAAGATGTTATTTTGATCCGAGGCGGTAATTTCCACGCTTGTGACATTGAAGACACAGTAGAATGTGCTCATGAATACATTTCTAAAAATAATACAGCTGCATTTTCGATAGATGTAGAAGATGAAGAGCGCTTAGTTGTTGTATCTAAGCTTGAAAAGAAGAAAGGGACATATTCAGAATCTGAATATGAAGCCATTGTTAATGCAATACGCGATCGTATTGTTGCTGAGCATGAAATTCTACCATACAGCATTTCATTGATGCACAGAGGTATACCTAAAACGACAAGTGGAAAAATTCAGCGTAGTATTTGTCGAGAAAAATTCCTCACCAACCAATTCAAAGTCATACATGCTTGGCAAGCTAATACTATACATAACAGCGTTGAACAAGCTGTTGATCAATCTTCTAATGCTGAGTCTGCTGAAGAAACGATTAGTAACATGGAAGCGTGGCTGATTGAACAGATAGCAATGCTAAGTGGCAAGAAGGTCGAAGAAATAAGTCACAGTCAGTCCTTTTCTGAATGTGCGTTAAATACTGAGGAAGTAAAAAAATTAATTCGCAGTATTGAAGTAACTTATGCATACACTCCCCCTCCTACATTACTCAGCGAAAAGCTAACGATTAGAGAACTATCTGCAAAAATTGAGAAAATGAGTGGAGGTGACTCTGCTGTTCAAGGTCTTGCCGCCGAAAACCTTGAATTCTCATTGGATAAAATTAACCAATACAATCAAAACGAGCCGATTGCAATCATAGGTATGAGCTGTCGCTTCCCTGATGCTAATACGCCAGCAGAGTATTGGGAAAATTTATGTAATGGTCTTGAGTCAGTTGCTACTGTCCCGTTGGAGCGTTGGGATGTTGAAGCGTTATATCATGAAAACCCACTCGCAGTAGGCAAGCTGGCAACAAAAAGAGGCGGGTTCTTAAAAGGCATTGACCAACTTGATCGAAACTTCTTCAACCTCTCGGTGAGAGAAGCTAAACGCATGGACCCTGCGCATAGGTTGATGATGGAGCTTGGTTGGGAAACTTTTGAAGACGCTGGCATTGTACCTGAAAGCATTGCCGAATCTAAAACAGGTGTTTTTGTTGGTATCTCAGGTAGTGACTATGCACATATGCAGTTCAGCGAACAAAATTCAGTTGATGCTTATGCTGGTTTAGGTAGTGCTTTGACAAATGCCGCAAGTAGGATTTCACATTTCATGGACTTACGCGGTCCAGCATTGGCAATAGATACGGCATGTTCATCATCGTTAAGTGCAGTACACATGGCATGTAATAGCATGCGCCTTGGTGAATGTGAGATGGCATTGGCTGGCGGGGTGAATATTTTATTGTCACCAATCGTTACTATGTCGTTGTCAAAGGCGGGCATGATGGCGCTAGATGGTCGCTGTAAAGCCTTTGATAGTAGTGCTAATGGGTATGTTCGTTCCGAAGGTGCTGGATTAGTTTTATTAAAACCCCTATCTAAAGCAAAAGCTGATAATGATCCGATCTATGCGGTAATTAAAGGCACAGCATCCAACCAGGATGGTAAAAGTAGTGGTATTTCTGCTCCTAATGGCGAGGCACAACAACGAGTCGTCTTGAGTGCATGTGAAGATGCTGGAATTGCACCTGGTCAGTTAAACTATGTTGAAGCACACGGTACAGGCACTGCATTGGGTGACCCCATAGAGGTCAATGCCTTAGGTGAAGTTTTGAAGATTGGTGCAGTTGAAGGCACTGAATGTGCAATTGGCTCAGTAAAAACAAATATAGGCCACGCTGAATCAGCTGCGGGGATCGCAAGCTTGATAAAAACAGCGCTCATCTTGAAGAATCGGGTAATTCCTGCAAGCCTGAATTTCAACAACCCAAACCCGTTAATCCCGTTCGATGAATTACGTGTAAATGTTCAAACTGAGATTGGGGAATTACCTGAGTATGCGAGACCTGCTCTTGCTGGGGTTAATAGCTTCGGTGTCGGTGGTACAAATGTTCACCTGGTATTAGAAGAAAATAATTATACAAGTCATGAACTACCTCATGCAGAGCTAGATACCACTGACGACCACAAGCACATTCATGTTTTACCTTTAAGTGGTAACAGTTTGGCTTCTTTGAAAGCAAATGCTCAAGCAATGGCTGATTATTTGCTGGACAGTTCCGCTGAGAACTCATTGGATGACGTTTACCATACGCTCACTGAAAATCGTACTCACTTTGAGCATAGGCTTGCAGTGGTTGGGTTTGATAAGAACGAGATTGCAGAGGCTTTAGAGTCTTATAGTAGCGTAAACCATCATGCTGACATTGTTTATGGGTACATGAATAAAGAAAGTTCTGCTTCTAAATTGGCCTATGTTTTTTCTGGTCAAGGTTCACAGTGGTGGGCGATGGGTAGAACATTATTCAATAAAGAACCTGCTTATCGTAGCTTTATTGAACAGTGCGATAAAGAGCTGTCAAAGCATACATCCTGGTCACTGATTGAAGTATTAATGGCTGATGAGTCAGATTCTAAGCTAAATGATACTGAATATGCTCAACCGGCAATATTTGCTGTGCAAGTGGCGTTAGCAAAGTTATTTGAGTCATACGGAATTACACCAGATGCTGTTGTAGGTCATAGTGTGGGTGAGATAGCGGCAGCATACGTTTCTGAGTCTCTCAGCTTTGAAGACGCTTGCTTCTTGATTGCCAATCGTGCGCGCATTATGCAAAAAGCAACTGGTCACGGTCGTATGGTGAGCGTGGAGGCTTCAGTTGCAGAGATTGAAAAAGCCTTGCTGCCTTATGAAAATCGGGTATCTATTGCTGCTGTCAATGCGCCTGGCACTGTTGTTATTTCAGGTGATACAGAAGGCGTAGATAATTTAATTGATATGCTGCAAAGCGATGGGATTACAGTGATCCCGTTACCGGTTAACTACGCATTCCATAGCCCTCAGATGGAACCACTCAAAAAAGAACTCGTTGATCAGCTAGCTAATATTAAGCCTCGCCAGGGGAAAGTGCCAATGGTGTCTACGGTCACTGGTGATTGGGTTAGTGAGGGCATGCTGCTGGATGCAAATTATTGGGGAGATAATTTACGTGACAAGGTTTCCTTTTCAGCTGCAATAGAAACCCTTGCCAAAGCAGACTTTGATCTGTTTATGGAAGTTGGAGCTCACCCGGTAGTGAGTGGTGCCACAACTCGTACACTCAAAAATGTCGATCAAGAAGGTACTGTTCTTAATACATTAAATAAAGAAAACGACGATCAAAAATCTATCTATTTGACACTGTCAGCACTATACACCAAGCGTAAGTTCAATAACTGGTCTGTCTTAAATATTAAAGGGAAGTTCTTAAGAACGATACCTAATTATCAATGGGATAGAAAAGCATATTGGATAGACGGGCCATTTCAAAAAGGCCTATTCCAAGCAAGTTATCACCCATTACTTACGAACAAGATGCCTGTTGCGAGCCCAACATGGGAAGTGTTACTTGATGAGCAAGTTGTCCCATTTGTAAAAGGCCCACAAGTCAACGGTCAAAGCAAATTATCAAGTGGTATCTTACTCGAAATTGCTTTAGCAGCCGCATACGAAGAGGCTGGCAAAGTGAAAATGAGTGGGTTAAGTGGAATTAATTTCCATAGTCTAGCTTCATTGGAAGTTGGTGAAAGCACTCACGCATACCAAGTATCAATACTGGAAGATGAAAAAGGCTTGAAAAAGGCGTTGTTTTCCTATCAATCTGAAGCAAGTGAGGGTAAATCGGAAAACTGGATCAGTTCAATTTCTGCTGATGTAACAAGTGCAGATAAGCGAAATGAGCAACCTGAGTCGCTTAATATACTGGCACTACAAGAGACTCCAGATGACTTACTTGATGGCAGTGTTTTCTATAACAAAATACAAGAAGTGGGCATTGAATATAGTTCGGCTTTGCAAGTTTTAGATACTATTTGGATTAAAAATCATAGTGCACTGGCAAAAATAGACACGTCAGCGTCAATAGATGATATGGAACAGTATTTATTCCATCCCTTAATATTTGAGGCTGTGGAGCAGACTGGTTTGACGTGCCTGGGAGGCAGAGCAAATCAATTTGAAATTTCATCTATTGGGGACATTAAGCTTTTCAAATCACTAGAGCATGCAGAGTATGTTTACTCAAAAATGCGTGAAAGTAAGCAAGATAAAGCTGTGACAGTTGATTCATGGATATTGAATGCAGCGGGTGAAGTGCTTGCTATTGCCGAGGGGATTGCTTTAAAACAAAACTCATTGGCGTCTGATAGCACTAGTAATATACCAACTGAGCCGAAGAATTGGCTTTTTGATGTCGAGTGGCAATTAAAAGAGCGTGAATCAACGTATCAGAGTAATGAGAAAGAGTCTGGTGCGTGGCTTGTTTTTGCTGATGAAGGCAGTACTGGGGATTTGGTTCGAAGCTGGATGCAGGATAATAATCAGCAAGTATGTATGGTTAAGTCTGGATCAGAATTCGGTGTGCAATCTGAAAATGAATTTACTATCCGCTCTTCTTCGACAGCAGATTTTGAAAAGGTAATCAATGATTTCTTTACGGCACCAAATAAAAACTGCAAGGGCATCATTCATCTATGGAGTTTAAATGCGGCTCCGAGTGAAGATACGAATATAGATACTATTACCGAAGATCTTACATGTGGCGTACTGAGCGTTGCATATGCAATTCAAGCTATTTCGAAAGTGGGTATTCCAGGTAGGCCTAGATTGTGGTTAGTAACCGCAGGTGCGCAAGCCGCTGGCGAACTGGAGCATTTGTCAGTCGCACAATCTCCGTTACTAGGGTTTGCTAAAGGAATTGCAATTGAGCACCCTGAGTTCCGTTGCTGCCGTATTGATCTTAGTGAAAGTAGTTCACCGTTGGAGGTGTCACTGCTTTGTGAAGAGATTTACTCTGATAATGAAGAAGATCAAGTTGTGCTCAGGGGGGGAGACAGATACGTTGCGCGCTTAGAGCCTCACAAGCTAAGTCTTCAAGAAAGCAATAGCAATGCACAGGCGCTGCCATTTGATACCAAACAATCATTTAATGTGTTGGTTAGTCGACAAGAGGGCAGTGTTGTTACTCATTTATCTGAAAGCAAAAGGCGGACGCCAAGCGTTGGTGAAGTAGAAATTCGGGTAAATAAAGCAACTATACCTGCTTGGAAGGTATTGGATAACCTGAAATATACTTCTGAGCTTGAGTGTAACGGTGAACTTTGCTCTGGTGAAATTGTACACCTTGGTACTGGAGTAAAAGATTTCGCTGTAGGTGATAAGGTTGTTGCAGTAACAGATGGCAAGCTTGCATCGCATTCAAATGTTGATGTGTCTCGCTTAGCGCCTCTTCCTAACCATATCAATGATAAAGGGTTCTCTTCTTACAGACCTTTTGTACTTTCTATGTTTACTTTGAAAGAGTTAGTAAAACTTGAAAGTGGAGAAAGCGTTCTAATTCATGGTGCTGACTCTGTTTATGGTCATGCAGCAGTTCAAATAGCTAAGCACCTTGGTGCTGTTGTTTATGCGACTGCGAGTTCTAAAAAGATCGCTACGGTGAGAAGTCTAGGTGCAGATCATGTGTTTGATGCCACAAATCCAAGTGTATTTGAGGAAATCAAACATGGTACAGCTGGAGATGGCGTGCATGTTTTTGCGAACTGTGTGAGTGGATTTGATTTTGCTAAAGCGACCCAGGGAGTAAATAGCTTTGGTCGTTATATCGACTTGGCTGTTAATGAATCTGGTGTGGAAGCAAATTTAAATAACTTTAATCTCTCGGGTTATTCGTCACTTTTCTCTTGTGATATACACCACCTAGAGAGAACTCATCCAGAAAAAGTCATTACAATTTTAAAAGACATTATTCAGTTACTCGCGGAAGAAAAATTAACGGCTAGTAATTCTTCGATAAGTGTAGAGCTCCCTGAGCTGGCTACTGGTTTGATGAAAGGGGCAGGGTCAAATATTACTGTTGAATTCCCAGTTGGAGATATAGCCCAAGATAAACAAGAAAACACCGCATTTAAAGCGGATGCTACTTACATAATAACCGGTGGACTTGGTGGATTAGGGCTAAGTATTGCTAAGTACATGGCCCAAAGAGGAGCGAAGAATATTGTATTACTTGGGCGGAGGCGTCCTAGTGAAACAGCAATGTCAGAAATTGCCTACATGGAAAATCTAGGAACTCGCTGTGAAGTGAGGGCAGTAGATGTCTCTAGTCAAGAGCAAGTAGTTGAATTATTGAAATTTATTCGTACAGATATGCCTCCATTGCGTGGGATTATGCATGCAGCTGGAATACTAGACAATGGTCTGCTTACTCAATTGGATGAAGCGCAGATCCGTAATGTCATGCCTGCGAAAATAGACGGTGCATGGCATCTGCACACGTTGACCGGTGAAGATGAGTTAGATTTTTTTGTGATGTTCTCATCGTTGGCTTCCGCTATTGGTTCAACTGGTCAATCAAATTATGCAGCGGCAAATGCATTTTTGGAATGTCTCGCTGCGCACAGAAACTATCAAGGAAAAGCCGCGCTAAGCATAGGGTGGGGGCCATGGGCTGAAGTTGGTATGGCTTCTGCAGCCCATAACCTTGAAAACCTTCTTGAGCATGGGATGGGTATGATCCCACTCATCGATGGTATGAACCTATTGGAGGATTTAATTTCAACACAGCAAAAAGGAATTATTGCAACGCTGCCTATGAATTGGTCATTATGGGGTAAATGTTTCCCTCATTTGGCAAGCTTACCTTACTTATCTGATTTAATGCCTGAGCAAGATGAAGGTGAAAGTGACAAGCATAATCGAGTCGTAGCTGGTCATCTTATAGAACTTGATAGTGAACGTCAGCTTGAGCTACTTCAAAAGACAATACACCGAGTTGTCTGTCAAACGATGATGATCAACCCTGAAACACTGGATATGAATATCTCTTTAACTGCTATAGGTCTCGACTCAATTGTAGCTCTTGAGTTAAAGCATCGCCTTGAAGTTAGTATTGATGCTGTTGTTCAGACGAATAACTTGCTTAAAGGATGCAGTATTAAAGAGTTATCGAAAGTAATCCGCGACCAAATTCTAAATCAGAGTTTTGATACTGATGAACAGGATAGTGGCGATGGTGCTGAAGGGATACTTGATAATATTGATGAACTTTCTGTTGATGAAGTGGAATCATTATTAGCTGAATTTGCGGATGCAGAAGCTGAAGCCTAATCCTAATAATTGTGAAGCTTATTTAATATATTAATAATGAGATTAATAAAATGAAAGTTCTACCATTTTTAATCAAGTTTTCACCGGGGTTACTTATATTCTCGGTTATTGCTGGCATAGTAAGTGGTACGGCAAGCACGTTAGTTATTGCGGTAATCAATGACACTATTTCGGAAATTTCTAACCCTCTAACACTATTCGTGTGGTTGTTTTTGGGAGGAACTTCTGTAGCGTTGCTAGCCGGGTTAGTGTCTCGCTTACTTTTACTAAAGCTGTCAGTAAAGGCGGTTAAAAAATGGAGACTAGAGCTGTGTAAACAGCTCTTAGCTTCTCCTTACAGTGAATTGGAAAAACATGGTTCATCGAAGTTAATGGCAACATTGACTGAGGATATTCATACGGTTGCAGAGGCACTAACCGAGTTCCCTGTACTGTGCACTAATCTCGCTGTCATTCTGGCTTGCTTCGGTTATTTATTTTGGCTTTCTTGGTCTCTGGCTCTTGCGTATCTTGCTGTATTTACTATCGGTGTAATTACTTATGAGGCTATTGCCAGAAAAACGAGACCATTGCTCCAAGATGGCCGAGTTAAGTGGGATGATCTAGTTGACCATTACAACTGTCTCATCAACGGTAACAAGGAATTAAAGTTACAGCGCAGCAGAAGAGATAATTTCTACGAGCAAGAGTTAACCACGACTGCTGATGAGATGATGAATGTAGCTTGGGGCTGGCATAAGGTGTTTGCGATTGCGGACTCTTATGGGCAGTTTATTTATTCAGCGCTCATAGGCTTAATTGTGTTTGTAGCGCCTTTAGTGACATTTTATGAAACAAGTGTTCTCACGGGGTTCGTATTAATGGCCCTTTATATGAGAGTGCCAATTACTACAAGTGTAGGCTCGATCCCCATGTTTCATCAGGCTGACGTGGCAATGGATAAAATAAATTCATTGAATTTGTCCTTATCTAGCCTCAAAGAGACAGACGTCAAATCAGCTGACAGTAAGCCCTATAAACCGACAGAGTTTAATAGCCTAGAGTTCAACGAAGTTGAATATAAATACCAAAAAGAAAATGACAGTGAAAAGGGATTTTCAATAGGTCCCTTATCATTGCGCATTGGTGCTGGAGAAGTCATTTTTGTAATCGGTGGAAATGGTTGTGGTAAAAGCAGTTTTGTTAAGCTTTTAACGGGACTTTACACTCCATCAAGTGGTGAGGTTTTATTAAACAATACGCCAATTGATAATAGTAATAGGGATGATTATCGTCAGAATATTTCTGCAATTTTCTCTGATTATTACTTATTTAAAAATCTTTACGGCCTGCTTAATAAGACCGGTGATAGTAAAGTGCAGGAGTATCTGATTAAGCTCGGCCTGACAGATAAAGTTTCTGTTGAAGATGGGAAGTTGTCCACTGTGGAATTGTCATCTGGTCAACGTAAGCGTCTGGCATTGCTCATCTCATTTATTGAAGATAGAAATATTTATGTCTTTGATGAGTGGGCGGCAGATCAAGATCCGGTATTTAAAGATATTTTCTACCATGACCTTCTCCCTGAACTAAAAGCAAAAGGGAAGACAGTGATTGTTATCAGTCATGACGATTACTACTTCAATGTTGCCGACCGAATTATCAGGTTTAATGACGGCCGTATTATTCAAGATGTAACCAATACGTCTCACTCTGTGCGAAGAAAGGCTTTTCAGTGGAATGAGTCGATAACTGATGAAGTGAACTAGTAATGGTGAATGACTTGATGAATGCGAGTACAAGTTACAAGTCCAAGTGGCTGAGAGTTTTTCAGCCAAGGCCGGACGCAAGCTGCCGTATTTTTTGTTTTCCTTATGCCGGCTCAGGGCCGGCTGTTTACAAAGATTGGGGCAACCTATTACCACCTGATATTGAGGTTGTAGCTATACACTACCCAGGCCGAGAATCTCGTTCAGATGAATTGTTATTAACTGATTTAATTGAACTTGTTGAACAGTTACGAAAGCAAATTTTACCTTATCTTGATAAGCCATTTGTTTTTTTTGGCCACAGTATGGGGGCATATATTGCTTTCGAATTGACTAGGGCCCTGTGGAAGTGCGCGGGAGTTCGACCTGACTCTTTGTTTATCTCCGCTGCTGGTGCTCCTCATATACGAGAGCCTAATTGTATCAGTGACCTGAGTTATAAAGAGTTTCTAAGAGCGTTATTAAAGCTAAATGGCATACCTTCTGAGGTGCTAAAAAACCCTGAATTAATTACCTATGCACTTCCAATTTTACGTTCTGATATGCGTATTTGCGAGTCTTATACGTGTCAGACGATAGAACCATTGGAAGTTCCAATGACGGTTTTTGGTGGCACACAAGATAAGCGCATTTCTTTTGAACGCCTTGAGAAGTGGCAGCTTCATGCTGCGACCACTTACAAATTGGAAATGTATGACGGTGATCATTTTTTTATAAATACACAACGTCGAAAAATAATAGATGCAATTAATAAAGAATTGCTAGCTCTAATTTAAGAAGGTGTCATATGGATCATAATAATATTAATAATATGACGGCGCAGGAAAAGCGCGAAGCATTGGCAAAAATATTAAAGTCGAAAGTAGCTGCTAAATCAGTTTACCCACTATCAAGTGAACAGCTGTCTATGTGGTTTCAACAGAACCTGGATTTAACTAGCACTGCTTTTAATATTGCCTTGGCTTTTTGTCTTCATGGAAAGCTGAATAGACAAGCTGTTGTCAGCGCGGTCAATGAGATAGTGGCCAGGCATGATACCTTACGCTCAGTTATTTTAATGAAAAATGATCTTCCTGTTCAAAAGGTTCAGGATAAAAAAGATGTTGAAATCAAGATATCTAAGGCTGACTTTCGGGCTGAGGGTGATTGGCAGGAAAAGGTCTTAGCACTGAGTGCCAAACAGTCGCAACAACCATTTAATTTTGCCAAAGGCCCGCTTTACCGATTTGAGTTGGTTCAAATAGAAGAAGAGTTGAATGTCTTGCTTTTCACCGTTCACCATATCATTTTTGATGGTTGGTCCATTGGTGTCTTTCTTAAAGAGTTTTCAGATCTTTATGTTTCATATACGGAGGGAACTACTCCCAAGCTGGAGGTGCTACCAAAATCATTTGGTGACTTTGTGCGTCGTCAAAGAAAACGCTCTACGGATGCTGTTGTAGAAGAGCAGCTGAAATATTGGCAAAGTCGGTTATCTGATATTGAACCGACATTAGAGCTACCGACTGATCATGCAAGGCCAAGCATCGTTTCGACACAAGGCGCTATCGTTGAGTTACCTATCGACAGAGAGTTGACCAGCAAATTAGACAGCCTCGGTAAACGGCACGAGGCTACATTTTTTATGACAATGCTCGCCACATTTTACGTATTGCTGGGTAAGCTGTCAGGGCAAAAAGATATTGTATTAGGTGTTGCTACAGCTAATCGAAATGAACAGGATTCTTGGGGATTATTGGGGCTTTTCTCTAATGTTCTACCGATGAGAGCTAGCTTTGGCGAAGACCCTAGCTTTTTGAGTTTCTTGAATAAAGTTAAGCATCACTGTTTATCTGATTATGATAATGCTGATGTCGCGATAGCCTCGATAGTGGAAGCTGTCAACCCGGATAGAGATCCCAGTCGTAATATTCTCTTCCAGGCGGGTTTTGATTTTCAAAATACACCATGGCCGACAGGCAAGGTAACACAATATGTGACTTTGCTAAGTGGGGACAATGGTGCCTCTAAATTAGATTTAAACCTGAATGTCAGTAAGTTGGTTGATCGTTTAGTGGTTGCTTTTGAGTATAACTCGTCTTTGTTTTCACAGGACACAATGCAAAGCTTTGCCAGTTGTTATGAGCAATTATTGAAAAGTATTGTTGAAAACCCGAATAAGAAGCTATCTCAATTCGATATTATTTCTGATACTGGACGCGCTAAGGTGCTGGAAAGTGCGCGAGGAGAGTCTGCACTACCACGCTCACAAAACAGTGTATATGAACTTGTGTACGCCAGTATCAGTAGATCCCCAACTAAGACCGCAATCGTTAGTGGTGATGATAGCATCACTTATGCTCAGTTGGACCTGCGCATCAATCAACTTAGCCAACAATTGCAGGCTAATGGAGTGCGGCAACATGATCGAGTCGGCCTCTACTTTGAACGTTCTGTAGATTACATTGCAAGCTTGTTCGCAGTATGGAAATTGGGTGCATGTTATGTACCTTTAGACCCCAAATTACCTTTTACACGTATTGATTTTATTATTAAAGATGCGGGTATTTCACAAGTTCTGACAAATCATGAGCTTTCGCTAAAGTTGCAACAACATGAGATGCCGTGTGCTTGGTTAGTGGCTGATGAGGGACAAGAGAGTGGGTTAAGTTCGCAAGAGCAAATTTTCAATACAAGACCAGAAGACTTAGCCTATATTATTTATACCTCAGGCACGACTGGCACCCCTAAAGGGGTAATGATCCCTCATAGCTGTCTGTGTCATTACGCCCACAATGCCACAGAGAAGTTTAGTCTTAACAGCGAAGACAAAGTTCTACAATTTTCTTCTATTAGCTTTGACACAAGCTGTGAAGAAATCTTTCCGAGTTTAATTAGCGGGGCAAGTTTATACCTTCGAAACGAAGAAATGATTGCAACAATGGATCGCTTTTTGGACGAAGTTGATAGGAATAAACTGACAGTAATTAACTTGCCAACGTCATTCTGGAACGAGTTGGTTGCCTATCTGAGCGATGAAAGTGTTGCTCGTAAATTACCAGCCGCAGTCAAGTTAGTCATTATTGGTGGCGAAGCTGCTCCCCTTCATTTGGTGAATAAGTGGTTAGAGATGTTTGGCAAATCTGTCCGGCTGCTAAATACCTATGGACCAACAGAGACCACGGTCAGTGCGACGACTGCCGAACTTTCGGAGTTAGCAGTTGCAGGACAAAGCCTGGACAGGGTTCCTATTGGGCTGCCGAATGCTGGTATGTATGTCTACATTTTAGATGAATCTAATCAAGTACTGCCTCATGGGCTGTACGGGGAGATTGTCATAGGGGGGCCAACTGTAGGTAAGGGCTACTGGAATAGAACCGAGCTTACCGCTGAAAAATTCATTGATAACCCCTTTAATAAAGACTGTTCGTTTAAGTTATATAAGACTGGTGACTATGGTCGCTATTTGAATAATGGCCAAATTGAATATCGTGGTCGAGTTGACAATCAAATTAAGTTTAGAGGTTATCGCATTGAAACCTCTGAAATTGAGGCTATTTTGCTTCAACATCCTGCGATTACTCATTGTGCAGTACTCTTGCTCGAGGGAGAGGCGAGTCGATTGGTTGCCTATATTGCGCACAGGAGTAAAGAGGATAGTGAAAGCTTAAGAGCGTGGATGTCGGCACATTGTCCTGAATATATGATCCCTACTCAGTTTGTGTTTCTAGACAGTATGCCTCTCAATACGAGTAATAAGATTGATAGACAGAAGTTGATCCTTACCACTCCTGAAATGGGTCAAGAGTCAGAGCAACTAACACCACCCCGAAATTCACAAGAGTCAACATTATTGGGTATTTGGTGTGATGTATTAGGCCACAAGCAAATCGATATTAATGCAAACTTCTTTAAACTAGGCGGACATTCACTGCTTATCACAAAAATGTTGTCGCGTATAAAGCAGTTAATGTCAATACAATTACCTCTATCAAGTGTCTTTGTTGCCCCGACTGTAGCCCTATTGAGCGAATATATTACAGAGCATCGCCGCAAATCCGATAGTGATGAAGTTCAGCTACCTTTACAAAGAGTTGATAGGACCAAAGATGGCTATCAGTTGTCCTTTGCTCAAAGACGCCTTTGGTTCATTGATCAGTTAAATGGCAGCAGTTTACAGTATCAAATCCCCCAATTTATTAAAATTACTGGTGAATTTGATGAAGCGATTGCAGAAGTTGCATTTCAACGCATCATCGAACGTCATGAGTCTCTTCGTACCGTATACCAATTTGATGAAGAAACAAGGGAAGTTTATCAAAGCGTCCTAAAAGGAAGTGACTTCAAATTAACCAAAGTTAATTTACTCGATATGCCACAAGCGAACAGGCAGAAGGCGATTGATGAAGTCATAGCGCAAGACCTTAACAAGCCTTTTGCGCTTGATAGAGACCTTATGTTCAGGGCAACGGCTATTCGAACTGAAAAAGGTCAAGTTATCTTAGTTACCAATAGTCACCATATAGCTTCAGATGGCTGGTCTCTCGGGATAATCTATGCGGAATTTATTCAACAATATCAATCTGTCCTGGAAGGGAAAGTAGATGAAATACTACCTTTACCTATTCAATATATTGATTATGCTCATTGGCAAAACAAGTTACTGAGTGGCAAAGATACCAATAAGCAACTAGCGTATTGGCAAAATAAATTGAATAACATTCCAGTTGTTCATGAGCTGCCTCTGGACTATGAACGACCAGCACTGCAAACATTTAATGGTGATAGTGTAGAGTTTTTCATCAATAAAGCGACATTGGAACAACTCAAAAAGTTAGCAGTTGATAACCAAATGACACTATACATGGTGTTATATGCGGCTTTTTCAATTCTGATTTCTCGATATAGCAACAAGTCTGACGTTGTTATTGGCACACCTAATGCGAATAGAAGCCAAAAAGAGCTAGAAGCCATGGTTGGCCTCTTTGTAGACACTTTGGTTTTAAGAGTCGATTGTGACTCCAAGAAAAGTACGCAAGACTTTTTCCAAGAGGTAAAAAGTACAGTATTGGATGCTCATTTAAATAAAGATATTCCTTTTGAAATGATTGTTGAGCACTTAAATCCTGTAAGAAGTACCCAGTATTCCCCAGTTATTCAGATTATGTTTGGTTTGAATCTGGCTACAAATACTACTAGTAGTAATGAAGGTTTTTCATTTGAAAGGTATGAAGAAACGGATGTAAGTCATTCAACTGCGCAATTTGATCTTAGCCTTGACGCTAATGAAGTTCATGATGGGGTAAGTTTCAATTTTGAATACAATACGGATTTGTTTTCATGTGAAACAATAACAAGGATGAGCGAACACTATCAAAATATTTTGAATTGTTTGCTAGGTTCTGCTGAAAGTTTGCTTGATATTAAGATGTTAAGCGATACCGAAGAACAAAATTTGTCTAAGCGCTTGAAAGGCTCGCTGTTGACCACTGATAAAAATTCTAGTGTTTGTCAGTTATTCGAAAAAATTGCGATGGATAAACCTGATAGTAAAGCGGTTGTTTATCAGGGTGAAACAGTTTCTTATAAAGAAGTAAATGATAAGTCCAATCAGCTAGCTAGATATTTAATCTCGACCAATGAAACTGGTAACGAAGTATTGGTTGGAGTATGTTTAGAGCCCTCTATTGATTGGGTAATAACTGTGCTTGCGATTTTTAAAGCTGGTGGAGTTTATTTTCCGATTGAAGCAAACCAACCAGAGCAAAGAAAATCAAAGCTACTTCGTCGCGCAGCGCCTAATTTACTTGTCGTTCATGAAAAAACAGCTGATGACTTCACGAATAATGATACATGCCGAACTCTAAATTTAAATCTCATCGAAAAAGAGGTGGAAGCTGAGTCTGTCTCAAATCTTGAGAATAGTAAAAAGGATTTAGAACAACTGGCATATGTCATTTTTACTTCAGGAAGCACTGGCGAACCAAAAGGGGTAATGGTTGAGCATAAAGCACTTGCGATGCATATTACGGGGATGGTTGAACAGTACCAGATAACTAACAGTGATCGCATATTAAGTTTTTCCTCTATTGGGTTCGATCCTTCCTTGGAACAGCTGTTTATGGCGTTAGCAAGTGGTGCTTGCTGTCATATTTATGATAAATCGGGCATGGTTAAGAGTCAGATTGACCCTTTGAATTATATATTTGACGAAAGTATCACAGTTGCGGATCTGCCACCTGCATTATTGATGCAAACTCTGACCGAGGGTGAGTGGTCGAATATTATCAGACAGAGTCAACTAAGACTTATGTTTGTTGGCGGAGAGGCTGTACCAAAAGCTCTGGTAGAACAGTGGTATGCGCAGCAGTTTTCGTGTCTGCTTATTAATGCTTATGGGCCGACTGAGGGGGTGATCACGGCAATATCAGGTGCAATGTCTGATAGGGTTACACTTGGTGAGTTCGGTCCCAATCGCAATGGCTATATTTTTGATTCAGAGCTGCGCCCAGTGCCATTAGGGGTTGTCGGTGAGTTGTATATTGGTGGTGGGTGTTTAGCTCGTGGTTACTACCAAAATACCGAGTTAACATCGGCTAATTTTATTGATAATCCAAACAATACCCAAGTACAAGAGAGACTCTATCGCACCGGAGATTTGGTGAGACAAACTGCTGATGGAGCATTACATTACGTAGGGAGAGTTGACGATCAGGTGCAGCTCAATGGGATTCGAGTAGAGCTATCGGAAGTTGAGTACAATTTAACTCAACTGGAATGGATTACGTCAGCAGCCGTTATTTTGATGAGAACCGATAATGCGTCTACTGATGGAAAGGGCTTGATTGCTTACATTTGTTCCGAGGCATCGGATTTAAATTCTCATGAGCTCACTGAGCAAGTGAGAATGCAGCTCAAAGGCTCTATTCCTAATTATATGATACCTGCGATTGTCATCGCTGTTCCCTCCTTACCGATAAACTCCAATGGTAAAGTAGATAAAATGGCGTTGCCAGATCCTAGCGGCTTTAAGGTATCGATAAATGCAAACTTACCACTGAGTGACAGTGAACAGTCACTTGCTGAAATCTGGGCAAAGCTGCTAAATATTTCGGTTGAAGAAATTAAACAGGACTCTGATTTCTTCATGTTAGGGGGGCATTCATTACTATCATTAAGGTTAATAGGGGAAATCCGCTCAACCTTCAATGTGGAGATATCAATAATAGATATTTTTGAGTCATCATCATTGAAGGAGATGGCAGATAAAATTATAAATTCAGGGTGTAAACCTATTCGCTCTCCAATCACCCCAAGAGCTGAGGAGTATGAGCGTATTCCAACCTCTTTTTCTCAGCAACGCTTATGGTTTATTGATCGGTTTGAAGGTGGAAGCGCGCAATTTAACATGCCATCTGCATTTAAGCTAAAAGGGATTTTTAATCATGAGGTTGCTGAAAAAGCTTTTCGTGAGTTAATCAATAGACATGAAATACTTCGGACAGTATATGTTGATAGTAACTATGGTGTTGAGCAAAAGGTAATATCGAACCAGTGTTTTGAATTTTATCGGCAGGATCTTTCTTTTTTATCAGCCGAGAAGCAGCAAGAATTAATCAAGTTTGCAATAGAAGATGATATTCAGTATGAGTTTAACCTTGCTGAAGACTTAATGATAAAAGTTACTATATTAACATGCTCAAGTGTTGATACCGTCATCTTGATCAATGTGCACCATATTGCAGCCGATGGTTGGTCTCTAGATCTTATTTTTAATGAGTTTGTCAATAACTATAATGCTCTCTTGTCTAACGACTTTCATCAACTTCCACCTCTGGAAATTCAATATGCTGACTTTGCAATTTGGCAGCGTAGTTGGCTGGAAAGTGCAGAGTACTTTGAACAGCTGGATTATTGGAAGAAAGCGCTGATCGATTTACCTCCGGTACATTGTTTACCGCTTGATAGAGAGCGACCCGACAGCCAATCTTTTAATGGCGATAGTCATCGTTTTGTATTAGATGAAAAAATATCTAAGGATTTAATCGCGTTTGCTCAAAAGAATAATATAACCTTGTTTATGTTAGTTCATGGGCTATTGGCGATATTGCTTGCCAAGCATAGTGGGCAGAAAGATATTGTTATTGGCACGCCAGTTGCCAATCGTGCACAAAAAGAACTTGAACCAATGGTTGGTTGTTTCATTAATACATTGGTTTTACGTACGCAAATTGAGGAGCGGGCTAGCGTACGCGAATATTTTCAGAGTGTTAAGTCTGTAAACCTGAATGCGCTGAAGCACCAAGATATTTCATTTGAGCATTTGGTTGAACAAATAAACCCAGTGCGTGATGTGCGTTATTCACCCTTATTCCAAATTTTATTAAATTTAGAATCTAAAGTGCATAGTCACCAGGCGAGAATGACTGGGGTTGAAGTTGAGAACATCAATGATGCGAGTGTAAATGCAAAATATGATCTTAGTCTCAATGTGACACAAGAAGAGAAGCTTGTTTTCGATTTTGAATATAATACAGATTTGTTCGACCGGGACACGGTCATTAGGTTTGGGCTTCACCTTGATTCTCTGGCAAAAAGTGTCTTGAACTTCAGTGAGGGTAAGTTATCTGACTTAGTTATGCTGACATCAGCAGAGCAATATGATCTGATTAGCACACTCAACTCTGCAAAGAGCGAAATAGATACAAACCAATCAATTATTTCTTTACTTTCCGCTCAGCTAGCGAAAACTCCTGACCATATAGCAGCAGAGTTTAATGACACAGCAGTGACTTACTCTGAGCTACATGAACGAGTTGAGCAAACCGCTATATTACTGCGAAGTAAAGGTGTACAAAAAGGTGATTTAGTTGGCTTATACATAGATCGTGGCATCAACATGCTAGTGGGATTGCTGGGGATTCTTAAAGCGGGCGCTGCCTATGTACCATTAGACCCTAAGTTTACCAAGAAACGCATAGAGTACATAATTCAAGATAGTGGGCTTCGGGTTACGTTGACCAGCTTATTAAGTGAAGATTATCAATGGTTAGCCGAAAGCAGTGAAGTTATACATATCGAAGATAGTATAAATTCAGAATATCAACCTAATGATATAAATCAAGCTAGAGCTGAGGAACCGTCTGCAAGTGATTTGGCTTACTTGATTTATACATCGGGCTCTACCGGAAAACCTAAAGCTGTAGCGATAGAGCATGGAAATGCTACTGCTATGATACATTGGGCTTCAAAATCTTATACTCAAGATGAATTGAAGTCGGTGCTGGCATCGACTGCGTTGAGCTTTGATTTATCTGTTTTCGAGCTACTGGTGCCTATATGTAATGGCGGCAGTGTTTGTATCGTATCCGATGCTCTGTCGTTAATTGACGCTCCATATGATCATATTACTCTTATAAACACCGTGCCGTCTGTTGGCAGAGCATTGTATGAACATAATGCGCTTCCGAAAAGTGTAAAAGTCATTAATTTGGCTGGTGAAGCGCTACCACCAGTATTGTTGCGAGATTTACTTGCACTTGAGGGGGAGAGGAGGGTGTGTAACCTGTATGGCCCCTCTGAAGCGACGACCTACTCAACTTGGGCTAGTTTTGATAAAGCAACAGAAAATACAGTCCCTGTCGGTAAGCCAATCAATGGCACTCAAGTTTATATTACGGACATTTTTGGTCAATTAGCTCCAAAAGGAAGCATTGGTGAATTATATATTAGCGGACTGGGTGTTGCCCGTGGATATTATAATCGACCAAATTTAACTCATCAGAGTTTTACTGTTGATCGATTTAATCGTAAGTATTCACAAGCAATGTATAAAACTGGTGATTTGGTTTGTTGGTCAAAAGATGGACAGTTGGAATTCAAAGGGAGAAATGATGACCAGATTAAGTTCAATGGTTTTAGGATTGAAGCTGGAGAAATAGTATTCCAGCTTGAAAAACATGCTCACGTTGTCTCTGCCGTGGTTGTTAAAAAGAACGTTTCGAAACTTGATGACAAGCAGCAGAGTTCCAATGTGCTCCTGGTTGCTTACATTCTCATTGCTGACCATGCGGCTGTTAGCAATGAACTTGTGATAGAAGAGTTGAGGGCTCAGCTTAAAGATACCTTACCCTCTTACATGATTCCCAGTACGTTTGTTGTATTGGAAGAGCTTCCTCTTACGCTGAATGGAAAAGTAGATAAAGCAGCATTACCTGAACCTAATTTGACGCAATCAATAGATAAATTGATTGCGCCTTCTACGGTTACAGAAAAGTTTCTTGCTGACGCATGGAAAGCTGCATTAGGTGTTGATGCCATCGGCATTGACCAAGACTTTTTTGCACTCGGAGGGCATTCACTTTTAGCCGTCAATATGCTGTCTGAATTGGCAAATAAGTTACAGCTTGAAATTCCATTGAAGTCGTTTTTTGCTAAGCCGACCATCGAAGGGTTAAGTAGCGAATTGATTTTGTTATGTGGCGGTGCAGAAATAGCTGAAGCGCTAGTTGAAGCCTATCTACATATTGCAAATCTGTCTGATGCTGATGTGAATAGTTTAATTACTCATCATGGTGAGGAAGAGAACATATCACCGAACAGTGTTGTTAAATAGATATCATGTAGGGTAAGGAATACTATTATGGCTAACAGAACATCCGACGTTTCACCTTTATCACCTGAACATGAGCTGTTATTTACGAGAATTTTAGAAAGTAAAGGTATTTTTATAGGTGCAGGTACTCAGCTTCAATCTAGTCGGGGTACAAATAACTTAGCGCTGTCTTTTTCTCAACAGAGAATGTGGTTTATCGACCAGTTAAACCCTATGTCGAGTGCTTATAATATTTCTCAAGTTTTCTATATTAAAGGTGAGCTAGATATTGCTGCGTTGAACAAAAGTCTAAATAGCGTAGTTGAACGGCATCATATTTTAAGAACACATTATTCAGAATTTAATGGGGAACCATATCAAAAGGTTGCTGACTTTTCAGGGTTTAAACTAAAGCAAAAAAGTGTAGAGAATATCCCGCTTGAGTTGAGAGAAGAAGAGTTAAGGCGTCAGGTAGAGAAAGAAACAAATCAGCCTTTTGATATTAGTAGCGGGCCAGTTATTAGGGCAACGCTTACACAGTTTAAAGAGAATGAACATGTACTGCATATAGTAATTCATCATATTGCTGTTGATCAGTGGTCGCTGGACTTAATTGGTCGTGAGATCGGCACGCTGTATGGCGCATTTATAGCTGGAAAGGAGAGTCCATTAGAAGACTTACGCTATCAATATGCAGATTACGCACAATGGGAACAAAAAACGGTGAATCAGCAATATTTAGCTGAGAGTCTCAATTATTGGAAACATAAGTTAAGCGACCCACCCGAGAAGTTATCACTGGGCCGTGACTTTGAGCCACCGACAAACAGAACTCGTAGAAGTGCGAACGTCTCTTGTGTACTTCCAATTGAAATAGACAATAGAGTTACAACGTTAAGCCAGCAGACAAATGCAACTCCATTTGTTGTCTACCTTGCATGTTTTAAAGCAATACTGTCTTTAATTAGTAAAAAACACGACATTATAGTTGGCACGCCAGTAAATAACCGAAGAGAAGAAGCCCTGGAAAATGTCGTAGGTTTTTTTGTTAATACACTGGTTTTACGCAGCTCTGTTGACTCTAGTGCAACGTTCCATGCGCTAATTGACAGTGTCAATGACTCTGTGCTTTCGGCTATTTCACATCAAGACTTACCTTTTGAACAATTGATCAATGAACTAGATATTCAACGTACTGACGACGAAATACCGTTGGTAAATGTAATGTTTATTTCTATTCCTTCTCAACAAGAAGCGTTCTCACTGCATGGGCTTGAAGTTGAAGAGGTTGATCATTCTTTATCGACAACAAAGTTTGATCTGGTTTTGCAAGTGGAGGCTAGAGATTTTGGAGTCGTTGTTAGTATTCAATATGATGCAGAGTTGTTTTGTGAAGCAACAGTGCAGTCTATATTGGCAAGGTACAGCTCACTGCTTTCGGAAGTATTATGGCAAGACGAGGCTTCTTTGACCCAGTGTTGGAATAATGTGGAGGAAAAAGGAGCAGGATCACATTATGACAATGCTGAGAAAGTGGCAGAACTTCATAGCTCAACAACTGAGAAAATCAGTGAAATAAGGCAAAGTTTGGGGGGCGCTCACTTGCGTGGCGATGAAATCGCTGAAATAGAAAAATGTTTGGATGCGAGTGAGTTACTAAATGATGTTCAAGTTATTCCTGCAAGTATTGAGAGCCGTAAAGGCCTAGTTGCTTATTTCGTATTAAGCCATGGAACTGGCTATTCAGATGATGAAGCTATCCCGTTATTAAGAGAGCGTCTAGAGCGAAGGATCCCTCATCATATGATACCGGCGGTGTTTGTAGGAGTGAGTCAACAGTGGCTCGATCAAAGCCGCAAAGACAAAGGGAAAACAGAAGCGACTTTGGACTTGTCGGGTTTAGCGACAGTTTGCACCTTTGCAGCTCCAAGGTGTGACGTGGAGCGTCAGATTCAAGCGTTGTGGCAAAGTAAGCTCCAGCTTGAACGGATCAGTATTTATGATGATTTCTTTGCACTGAAAGGTGACTCTTTGCTGGCGATGCAAATTGTCAGTGAGATAAGCCAGTGTTTTGATGCTGATTTGAATATGAGCCACTTTTTCATTGAGCCCACGATTGCCGGAG
>NZ_JAKRFU010000019.1:0-167262 GCF_022347845.1 Pseudoalteromonas sp. McH1-42
GTTATCTGGTTAGTTTTTGGCGAAATAAATTAGATCAAACAATGCCGTGCGTGTCCATCACATTGATTTTAAGAATGATTATCTGGGGATTCCTCAGAATCGGGCGTTATGTTTCTAGCTGTTCACTAAGAGAACTCGAGCAGATGTTGTATACCCTCATAGGCATGTTGGCTATTTATCTAGTGCTTAAGCTTGCTCTAAGATTGGTGATTTCTTATCGCTATCGATTAAAGAAAACTCAACTCAATGAGAAAATAGATGTTGATATTTCATCTGACGGTTTCGATCAAAAAATGATGGCTTACAAGCAAAAGGTGCCTACATTCATAGATCAAGGTTTTGAAATGGAAACATGTGATGACTCTATCGAGATTCCTTTCAAAAGAGTAGTTGAAGCTTTTGCGAGTGGGGATACTGAACAAATTCAAGATATTTGTTCCGATATTCTAAGCCTCACTCATGAACCTACACTTGAAGCTTTAGCTTCTCGTTTTGACGAATTTAGGTGTTTAGTTGCAAACCTTCCCGTCGAAAGGAGTTACGGTCGTGACTATAGGTTTACAGCCCTTAGAGCATCAAATTATCTCGGAGACGTTTCTAGAGGTTGGTGCAAATGTAAAAGCTTTAACTCAGGTAATTCCTTTTTTCCGCCGATAGCAACCAAAAAGGGAGATATTAAAATTATTGAAACAATCATAGTTAAAGAAGACTACTCTACTACTTACAAGTATGAATGTTTGAAGTGCGGCGCAATCAGTTCAGTCAATGTTAATATGGGCGGGCACGCCCCATTTACTCGGTCGCTTTAGCATGAAAAAACATAACAAGGCCACCATAGCAAGTACGATGCAAATTACGAAATGGAAATCACTGAGGCTGCTCTGGCTTCCATGGTTTATATTCCACCTTTACATCTATATTGAAATTTCGTTTTTTATAAACTCTCCTGATGCTATTCAGGTAATACGAAGTTTGATTACCTCTTCAATTTTGATTGGGTGTATTTTTTATGCTTTGGGTATACGGTTTCTTAACAGAGCATTCTGGCAATCTTTATTGGTTATAGGGATTATTGACGAACTAATAGGAGGGTTCGAAGACGGTGGTTTTGACCCAGTTACAGTAGTAGTCATTTTTTCATTTTATTTTGTTTTAGCGCTATACGCTCTTCAAAACAAAACAATATGGCGGCTTGATCAAGTATCTGAAACATAACAAGAAACAATGGCGCCAATAGCTAACTTTAACCATATCAGCCATCCCGAGGCGTCATCCGGGATGGCTATTTTGTCCTTTAAATCCGTGTTTGGTCAGTCCTCAGTGTGCGTTCGTTCAGCGATCCGCGCCTTCAGAGTTTGCACAAAGCTCCGTGATACCGGGATTGGGTTATCGGCGCCTGCCAGCAGCACAAAGTGTTTGCGGGCCTGGTATTTAAGCGCTAATAGCTGGGTGGCATTAATGATGTAGCTGCGGTGCAGCCGGTAAAATAGTGACTCGGGCAATTGACTGCAAAAGCCATCAAGCGTTTGTTCAGAAATAATAGTCTCTGTGTTGTGAATCTCTGCTCCGGGTTGGGTCAGGTGCACCCGCCGATAGCGGCCAATACTTTCAATGTAATTGATGTGTTCAAACTCAATGAGCTTTTGCTGTGCATGATCACTGAGTGTCAGGCACGCTGTGGAGTCCGATGGCTTAATCTGGGACTGCTGACGAATGATTTTGCCTATGCTTTTGGCAATCAGCTCCGGCCTGGCGGGTTTGACTAAGTAATCGATGGCATTGGTGTCAAAGGCTTTCAGTGCGTATTGTTCGTACGCGGTCATAAAAACCAGCTGATACTGTAAATCCTGCGTCGCTTTGGCGACATCAAAGCCATTGAGCTCTGGCATTTCAATATCCAGAAACACAATATCCGGGCGCTTAAGCATGATCTGTTCAATGGCGGATTTGCCATCGGCTGCCTCGGCAACAAGGGTGAGCTCATCAAAGCCACAGATCACTTCTTTTAACTGTTGTCTGGCTGCCTGTTCGTCGTCGACGATGATCACGGTTTTCTTAGTCATATACGGCTCGGTTTGGTTATCGGGGTAGCTGGATAAATGCACTGGTGCCTTCATCGCAGGAGATCAGCCTGAAACTCGCAGCGCCCCGATAATGCAGATTCAGGGTTTCACGAATAATGCGCAGTCCCTCGCCCTGACTGAGCTGGGTGTCGTCAAAAGGTGCGCCCGTATCCTGCACTTCAATCAGCAGGTCATGCTCCGTCGTTTCAATAATGATACTGATATGGCCTGCTCGCGCGTAGGGGGCAATGCCATATTTCACGGCGTTTTCAACAATCGGCAGCAACAGTAAAGAGGGGACCGGCAGCGGGTCGAGTTTACCCGGGCAATCCAGATCAAATGTCAGCCGATCGGCGAACCTTTTTTGTTGCAGCACAAGGTAAAGCTCCACCAGTTTAAGCTCCTGCTCAAGTGTAACAAACTGTTGTTTGGCCAGTTCAACGGTGTGGCGCAGCAGATCACTCAGGTCGTAAATCAGCGCTTTTGCTTTGTGCGGGTCTTGAGTAACTTCACTGGCAATCAGGTTAAGCGTGTTGAACAAAAAGTGCGGATTCGACTGCATTTTCAGCATTTGTAACTCAGCTTGTTTTGCCTGCAGCTGCGACTGAAAGTGATAGGTTTGCTGCTTGAGCATCAGCATGACCGCAATGTAGACCAGGGTCTCAAGTAACATAATCACTATGGGCAAAAAGGTCACCTGGGTTACTGCATTGCTGGTGGGCAAGCTGACGATAGGGCCAATCAGGATGTACAGCAGAATGATGGAAAACGGCCTGAGCAGCCAGATGTTATGACGACACCACGCAGGCAAAAACTGGGCGGGCAAAAACCGCGCACAGATTGACTCACACAGGTTAAACAGCAGGTAGCCTGCACAAAATCCGCTCCATATTTTCACTATTACCTCAGCTAACAGGGTCAGTGTAAATATATCGAGTAGCAGCAACACACAGGACAGCAGCAAGATATTGAACCAGGGCCAGATCAGTAGAAATATCCAGGCCTGGGTGGTGCTTTTGTTATAAAGGCCGATCTGGCTCTCTGCGGTAGGTGCAGTATTCACTCGGTGATCCAATCGTTGTTGATAGAGTAAATGGTACAAGCAAATTTGCTTGGATGAAACGTTGCCTCGACACCATTGGCGCAGACTTTTACACCATCTGCACGCAACAGGCTGGGGCGGTCAATTGCGCGGTGTTATTCCTGTGTCCCGGTAAGACAAGTCATTGTCATCTGATACATAAGGAAAACAACCATGGTTTACAACATTCGATCATCACAATTCAAATTAAAGCAGTCAGTTATGACTTTGCGTAAGGTCATTGGCGTATGCCTGTTCAGTAGCATACTGGTGGCCTGTAGTGACAACGATGATGACACGGCCAGTGTCGAAGAAACGGTCAGCACAGACACCCCGGTAGAAACCCGGCCCACAACCGGGCCGCTCAGCGAGGCCTGTCTGGAGGCAGAAATGGTGCCTTCAACCACCAGCAAAGGCGTGGAGTTTATCCGCACTCCGGATGCGTGTTTTGATGAGCTACCTGGCTATGATTTTGCAGCGAATTATCTGGACATTGAAGGGTTAAGGCTGCATTACGTGGATGAAGGACCAAAAGACGGTGAAGTGGTACTCATGCTGCACGGCCAGCCAAGCTGGTCGTACTTATATCGAAAAATGATCCCGATATTGGCTGAGGCCGGTTATCGTGTGATTGCCCTTGATAATATGGGCATGGGTAAGTCAGATAAACCCCTTAATGTGGCGGTGCATCAGTACGAACATCATGTCGCCTGGACCAAGGCGTTTATTAATCAGCTACAACTCACCGATATCAATTTGTTTGTACAAGACTGGGGCAGTCTGATCGGGTTGAGAGTGGCAGGGAATATGTCTGAGCGCTTTGCCAGAATCGTCGTCGCAAATGGGGATATGCCCATTATTCCGACTGGTACGAACCCTTATCAAGTGCCCAGCTTTGAGATAGATGAGTCGCAACCAGCAGATGCCAGCACCTTTTTTGATACCCGTTCAAGTGATCGCGTCGAAGGGTTTCAGCAATGGATCGATTATGCCGCCAGTGTACCGGAGCTGATGGCGGGGGATGTGGTGCAAAAGCTCTCTGCAATTGAACTGACTGAGGCCGAAGTCACCGCATACAATGCGCCTTATCCCAATGTGCAGTACAAAGCGGCTATCCGGGCGTTTCCTTCCATGCTCTCCGGCATAGAAATGCAAACTTTACCGGCATAGCAAACGCTGGGCGCTTATCATAACCCGTTTATGTTCAATGCAGGCGAATATGACACAGGACTCGGCAGCGAAGCCAATCAGCGCAAGTGGGTAGACCATGTACCAGGCTCTGACGGGGTAGATCACAGACGTTTTCAGGCCGGGCACTTTATCCAGGATGATGTAGGAGAGGACCTGGCGCTGCATGTGTTAGATTTTTTGCAAACGACCGCGCCACAGACTCCGCTGGTCACGGGCGGGCCAAGCTACAACATGCGGTACTGTGAGATCTTATTGCCTTTCCTGCAAGATGACAAAATAGTTGCTCAGGTGTGGGGTACGCCGGGCGTGGATATGTGTCGTCAGGCTCAGTGGGATGCCATTGACTTTGAAGACGTTGTCGCAGAATACGGCGCACTGACTGCAATCCCTAACGGTCCACGTTTTTTTGTGGTGGACGAAAGCCGGGGAGCGGAGGTGATAGCGCAAGAGGCTGAAACGCAAATTCGCCAGTTCGGTGAAATAAACATGCGTTTATTAACCACCGCAGATCTGAGCGCTGCGCAGGGCGAACAACTTCCTTACGTTGCCGGTGAGGTGTCGAGAAGCAATACCTGGCACTTCTATAAAGGCAGACGCATTTATGAGCTAACCGATAACACAGGTCAGGTTTTTGTGATGCAGTCGTTCAGCCGTATTTCGGACGCTTCATTGCAAATGGATGACTTGGCAAACCTGGGAGATCGGCTCACGCTGCCTGAAGGCTGGACGTTTTCCAGTCGTATCTTGACGGAAGCGCTGGATATGACGCCCGCAGAGGGCATTGCTTATGTATTGCAGGATGAATTAGGCAATAGTTATCAGCTGGTGCAGTAGTCTTAACAGATCACTTACCTGAGACAGCTATTCGCTTGACATGGCTCAGACACCAACATTGGAGTCGGTGTCTGAGTCAGGGCTTTGCAAACCATGACAAGGACCAAAGTCAAAGAGACGGATACTCAGCGAAGCGGTCCTTTTTGAGTGAATTCGCTATGGCTTTGGCCGGCCAGCTCGATGAGAAAATTGACACGTCTACCGTTGAACAGTGGCATCCTCGCATTAGTTAAACTATCCCGTTTTGATTAATAAGTTACAAGACAGTATGAGCGTTACTTAGTATCTTTTTGGGGTGCAGATTGACACTTTTAATTACAGGAACAGCGTTCTGAGTTTGCATATTGAAGTGTCAGGTTTGATCGAAATTAATGTATATTTTCATAGGGGAAGCGTCAGATTTCAATATTTAATCCATGTGCAGTAGTGTCTTATGCGTTTTCAATTAAAGTACATTGATGGTTACTTTCCAACCAATGATCTTGCAGGTATAATGCGCCCAATTTTGCAATTATAATGGAAGTTCATTTAATGAATAAAACAACTCTACCACTGAGTCTGGTAATGTGTTTAGCTCTGGCAGGATGCGGTTCAGGGTCAGGTGATGATAACAAACAAACTAATGTCGGTTCTGAAGAGCAAAAAGTGACAGAGCCGGAGACTAACTCAACAACAGAGCCAGAAGAGTCTAAAGAGTCAGAAACTGAAGAAGCTGAAGAGTCGAAAGAGACTGAATCTGAAGAGCCGGAAAAAGAGTCTGAAGAGCAGCCTCTGTCTATCTCAGTCACTTCTTTATCCAGCACAAGTATTGTCAGCGCAGCTTCAACTGAAGTCAAAGTTGCCGTCTCTGATGAAAGCTTGGTAAAAGAACTGTCTTTGCTGGTTAACGGTGAGAAAATCAGTACTATCAAGACGGCTCCCTGGACATTTGACTGGAATGCGTACTTTTGGGGCAATTCATCACCGACTATTACAATTGAAGCCGTGGATCAACAGGATCAACGTCACCTTCTGAATAACCCGTTCACCGTAGAAGTGACAAACGAAGTGATTGACCCGTTGGTGTTTAATGCATTGCAGGCTGAGGTGCGCAATGTCGATGCGCTGCAACTTGCGCTAAATCCAGTCGAAGGCGCTACTAATTACGAGGTAAAGGTAGCGTTTAATGACGAAGAAACATTCGTTACATCTGATAGTGTCAATGTTGGACTGAGCGACTTATCCCCTGGCGACTACATTATTAGCTACCGTGCAAAAAATGCACATGACCATACTGGCCCTTGGTCTGCACCAGCTGAATTCAGCCTATTGAATCCTCTCGCTCCAGCAGCACTGGGTGAACCTGAAATCGAGTTCAGCGAACAGGGCTACAAATTGACTTTTGCAGCGCCGGAGCTTGAAGACGGGTTTTACATGCAACTGTCCGTATCAGGTTATGACCAACTGATGGCCACAACTCAAGATGGCGGTGCGTTAGTGTTTGAAGGGCTCAATCCAGGTTACATGCAATTTGAGGCAAGGATCGTAAATGCTTACGGTCATATCTCTGAACCCGCTATGACTTTAGTGAACCTTGCCGCGCCACAGACGCCAAACAACGTCTCTGTTAACATGACACCAGAAGCTTCTCAGCATCGTGTAGCATTCAGTTGGGATGGTGTGCAGAATATTGATTCATACACGTTGACAGCGATTAATACTAAGACTCAACAGTCTTTTACTGAGTCAGTTAGCGGTGCGAACAATATCGAATTGTTATTGCCTGCGGGTAACTACAGATGGCAGATGCAAGCGACTGACATTGCAGGTAACCAGTCACTCTGGAGTGATTCATGGTATATCGACGTTGCGCAATATGATGTTAGCTTTCCAAACGACGGTCACTCGTTTACCAGTATAGAGACTCAGGATAAAGGGCTTGTCATCCTATCTTCAGTACGAAATGACAACTGGCTTACAAAGCTAGATGCTTATGGGCGTGTTGAATGGGAAAAAACCATTGAGAAGCCCGGAAGTGCGCCTCTGAGGGAGATTCATGAACTTGCCAATGGGGAGTTGATCGCCAGTGGTGACATTTATGATGGGACTGTTAGAGCCTATTTTTCAGTAAGTGCTAAGTTCAGTGCGAGTGGCGAATTAATCTGGTACAGCGAAGCGGAAAGCACAACCGACACGGATCACATAGGTAATATGCACTCTGCGGTTGTGTGGAATGATCAGTATTATCGCCTGAAAGTGTATAAGCCACAAGATGGAGACTACGATGCGCAAATACAGCAACTGGACTTGTCCACGGGTGAGATAGTTAAAAGCACAGCGCTGACTAACCCGAACGCTGCTTACCATAACATCCCGAAGCAGCTATTGGTCGTAAACTCTGAGCAACTGGCAATTGGCGGTGTGTTGAGCTCGCGTTCGGACTTTAGTAGTGGTCTGTATGTTGTTAAAGTTGATACTGACTTTCAGCAAACACACTTCTGGGAAGGCATTCTCAATTACGTAGAACTTTTCACAACATTTAAGTTGGATAATCAAAATAACCTGTTACTTTTTGGCGCTGATCATGCATCGAGTGACATTAGAATCAAGTTGGATCCTGACCTAGGTTTGCTGTCGGAGGTCCGTGAGTATGATGATTTCGACATTAATTTCGAATATGCGGCTTATGTCAATGAAGATGGCTCAGTTTCCGGGATAGGTTATAACCACAGCAACGACGAAGTCGTGGAAGTAAAGCTTAATAGCAAACTCAACTATGTATTTGCTAATCCCATTGCTGAGCTAGACTTACCCAGGGAACCAGTATGGGTACATAAATCCGCAGATGGTACAACGAATATCGGGAGCAAGAATTATAGTACTAATACCCTGCGTGTAATACGCAAAGTGCTAAATTAACGGCTTCCATACCAAAACGAAACCCGGAGCAAAAGTAATAAAGACGCTCCGGGTGACGTTTACGACCGGCCTTTAGCAGCAGGCAGTTTTTCCAGATTATATCGTTTCATATTCCTATCTTTGGCTGGTTTTTTCCCATAGGGCCAGAAAGCACATCGACCGCTTCCATCACTTTGATTTTCAACTTTTAATTCGCTTCTTAAATCGGGACTAAGCTGAAAACGTCGTACTTACCGGGTTTTGTGTTGCAACGTCCTGAAATGCGCAGAGTTCATCATAAATATAGTTACCATAAACAAATTATGGGTTAGCTACCTGGGATCTGTTGTTTGGCACATTGTCGAACCCAAAAGACTATGTCCAGCTGGTCGGTTTTGATGAAACACGTAAAAACAGAGTCTACGACATGCGCAAGACCAGGGACGTCTATAAATCATAACCACTAGTCTACACGTCAATTAGCTTAGTGATTCATGGCGTGTGATTGAGCACACGCTGAGCGTGCTTTTTAGTCTCGTTTTTCTCATTGTGATTTTCATCCTGCATTGCGTATTGCAATAACGCAAATCAGAAAAATAAAAACCTTTAAAAATCAGTGTCATAAAGTTGGCCTCATGCTTGCAATCTCTCTAGCAGCAAATCAAAACGTTGGAGAGTCACATGAAAAAGATATTATTCGGAGCCTGCGTGTTTTCCGCAGGACTATCAGCCGCCCCGTTCGACACGTGTCCGTCAAAAGCCTTTTTGGTGCAGGGGAACACGGCAACTATGTATGGCGTTAACCTGGTCTCAGGTTCGTACACCACGTTCGCTGAAAACGTTGGTACCAACAACAAGCTTAATGGCATCGGGTTTAGCGTCCACGACCGTTACATTTACGGTTGGGACTACAGTAACAAAGACATCGGTCGGGTGGGAAAAGACTACGTTCTTGAGCCCATCATGACGTCGGGATTCCCCGATACCAACTTTTACGTGGGTGATGTCGCTATTCACGAGAATGCATTTTATGTTTATAAGAAAGGCAGTAGCTTAGGTCTTTATCGTGTATCGCTCGACGAAAACAGCGACGACTATTTGCAGGCAGAGCGTATCATTGATGGCAGTGCGCTGAACCTTAATATCTTTGATATGGCGTTTGCACCTAATGAAAATGCCAGCCTGGCATATAGCGTAGACAGCAATGGTAATCTACACCGCATTGACGTATCAAATGGCACCAGCACCAATCTTGGCAATGTGGGTCAGTCAGGAACGTTTGGAGCCGTCTATTTTGATGTGGAGAGCAATTTTTACATCAGCAGAAATCAGGACGGGCATGTTTATAAAATAGATATAAACGATACAAATAATACCCAGCTTTTCGCATATGGTCCGGTTTCCAATACTAACGACGGCGCACGCTGTGCAACAGCCCCGATTATTGATGATACAGAAGACCCAACCATAGACTATGGCGACGCACCGGATAGCTATGGCACCTCGCTTAACGCCAATGGTGCGCGTCATAATGTGGGTGACTTATTTTTCGGCCAGAGTGTCAGTGCAGAATATGTACCTAAAGCCACAGACGACGACAACGGCATTAGCTTTTTAACCAACCTTGAAACAGGCTATGAAACGCTGGTTTCGTTCACGCTATCGAAATCCGGGTATGTGAATGCCTGGATTGACTGGAACGGTGATGGCCAGTTCCAGCAGTCAGAGCGTGTGATAAGTGAGTACCATGGGGTTGCCGGTGAAAACCGTGTGCTCATTCCTGTGCCTGTTGATGCTGTCGCAGGCAGCACCTGGGCCAGATTCCGGGTTTCGAACACCAGTGATATTGCACCACAGGGCGGGATTGATAATGGTGAAGTGGAAGATTTGAATGTCTCTGTTGTTGCCAGCAGCCTGATCCAGAACTCGACCTCGTGGAAAACCGCCGCGTTTGAAGATTTATGGCCGCAAAAAGGCGACTATGACTTTAATGACGTGGTAGTGAGATATCGTGTGACGACCAGCCAGATTGGTAACCAGGTTGTGCGTTACAACATTGAAGGCGCGCTTATCGCAGTCGGGGCCGGTTATCACAATGCCTTTGCCATTCGTTTAAAAGACATTGCCCGTAAGCATGTTGATGAAGCCCAGGTTGAACTGACCGTTGACGGATCACTACAGGACGGCAGTCCGCTGGAAGCCAACCGAAACGAAGCCATTGTCGTCATCTTTGCCGATACCAGAGAGATGGTGCCGGTGCAGCCAGGCTGCAAATTCTTCAGAACTGAAACCGGCTGTAGTGACATCCAACGAGCGCCTTATTCTTTTGAAATCAGCATTCCGCTCGCGACCAGTTACAACGCGAATGTGGCGACCAACAGCAAAGTTGACCCGTTTATCTTCGCGGTAGATGGTCATTACCATGGGCCATTCGTAGACCAGAACAACGGTCGTGGCTGGGAAGTCCATCTTAAAAATCATGAGCCAACCGAAGCGTTTGACAGTAGTTACCTGGACCAGGGCGATGACACTTCATCAACCAATGGTTACTTCCAAACGTCAACGGGTTTGCCCTGGGCACTTATCATTAACTCTCAGTGGGACCACCCAATGGAGCGCGTTGATATGTCACTTGCGTATCCTCAATTTGTGGAATTCGCCCAGTCAGCAGGCGCACAGAACGCAACCTGGTTTGAGAATCCAGTATCTGACTATCAATACACCATCAGCAACGCAGCGCAAAACTAGGAGAGCATCATGAACAAATTAATCGTAACGCTAATGACACTTTTACTAACAGCATGTGGTGGTGGTGGCTCTGAAGGCAGCAGCAACAGCCAGTCGACCAGCAATACGGCCCAGGCCAGTGTGACGAATACAACGCAAACGCAATCGAGTAACCAGGCTCAGCAAGGTAACGCAACTGAGCAGCAAGCGAGTAGCACCGAAGAGCAGGTAGCTGAGGAGCAACCTGCGGAAGAGGCCCCAGTTGGGGAAGGCATGGAGGCTGTGGTTGTAGATGGCGGGTTTGATTTCCAGACGGATGTGCCGGTCACTGTTTCAGTTGCCCCCGATGTGGTCAATGGTCGCGCCTACATCAATGTGTGTCAGCAAGATGCCGCGCTCACCAACGACGATACCTGCTTTTTGAGAGCGCCAGTTGATAGCAATGGACTAACGGTTCAGCTTGAACTGCCGCATTCGGAGCAAAAGTTAAAAGCTGAAATTTGGTATTACAGTACTGGCGTCGAGCCGCTTGTATACACCTGGGAGTTTGATGGCACTCAGCAACAGCAAGCGTGGACAATTAACTAACCAGTATGCATGAGCAAGATTCGTGGTGACTCACGATAGTCCAACGTAAAGCATATCTCAGCAGTGAGGTATGCTTTTTTCTTTGTGTTAAACGTGCCAGTTTACGACTTGAGGGAGTTATGCTGAGAGCCGCAATCTGCTGGTGTTTCTGGCCTTCCGCTAAATGTCCCTTAAATTTATTAATCTTTTCTTGCTGGTTTGGCGTTGTAAGCGCTGCAGAATCCTAAAAATCAAAACAGTCTTGCAGACTGGTACAGCAGGTGTTAGTTTGAATTTTATACTTACAATGCGTTATTGCAGTGGTGGTGTATGCTTGCTCAAGTAGTGGCGTGAAACCTGCAAGCTTTCAAACAACCTGCTATGGACTGATCATGTTTAGAGTTGTTTTGGGCACAGTGATATTGGTTGTTTTATTATTCTGGAGTGTGTCCCTGGCCGTTTTACCAAATTATGTGTGGTTAATTAAAGGGCTCACAAAAAAGCAGCCAGAACCGGAGTCACCTATTGAGTATGTGGTTGCATTGGTACCAAGGAATTTAGCCAAATTTAAAATTGAACATTTAGAGAGCGATTGCTTTTTTTATATTGATGGGCAAAGGATCAGTTACCTATCAATCCTTATCGATATCATATTTGATGCCTTTCGCCTGGACTCGTTTGAGCTGGATAAAGTTGCATCTAAACAGCTTGTGTTAAGGTTCAAAGAGCAAGGTTGCAGTTTAAACGTACATCACCCCGCAAATGGATTGGCGCCCATTCATTCTGCCTTGTTATCCGGCTATTTAGATCATGACTACCTGATACGACTGATTGAGCTTGGTGCTGATGTTAATCTGCCCATTAAACATGCTGACTTTCATTCGCATGGTGGGCGCACAGGGCTTGAACTTATCAGACTGATAGTTGCAAACAACAGAAGTACTCACCCGGCCTATTTCAAGCGCTTGTTGTTAGAGTTAGAAGCACGTAACCAGTCATTAAGTCGGGTTGAGGCTTCGCGCTTAGACTGAGACTGATGTCTCGTAAATTGAATGTATAGCAAAGGAGGCACCTTGAAAACCGCAATAGAGATACCGCAATTACCCGAGGACTCAGCGCGGGCTAAAATTTCACACATAAACGTGAACGAAGGTCAGCAGGTTGAGGCAGGGCAGGCACTTTTTGAGGTGGAGACCGACAAAGTGATATTAGAAGTTGAAGCCCCACACAGTGGTGTTGTAGAGGGGTTGAATATCAGCCAGGGGTGTCACGCCGAGCCAGAACAAATCACCATGTATTTGAGAAGCCCCGTGCCCGGAGAAACGCTTACTGAGCGTAAAGAGGCCAATTATCGCGAGGCCATGATTGAACAAGTAGTTAAAGGTGATTCGGATAGGGTCCTTCTGGAGCAAGTGATAGGAGAGCGCCTGTTTGACAAGCGCGGGCTTATGTGTGGCGCTATTGGTTGTGTTGTTGGGGTATTAGTTGGTGTTATTGGGACTTATGTGTTGATGGGGACGTGAGTTAACCATGTCAGTCAGCAGAATGACTTACTGATTTCCTCTGCCATTCATTCTGGCCTGCTATGCTTGATAGGTAAGATGGGACAGCGCAGTTGTGTTGTACACAATTCAGTGCGACGTCAGATCTGGATTAGGTTGACGGTATGTGAAAGGCCAAGGTAAAGGAGAGGAAGATGTCATATGTAGATTGTTTTGTCGCAGCAGTACCGAATGACAATAAAGAAAAGTACATTGAACACGCAGAAGTATCCGCAGTGGTGTTTAAAGAACATGGTGCGTTAGAAGTGGTAGAAAATTGGGGTGATGATGTGCCGCAAGGAGAAGTGACTTCTCTGCCTCTGGCGGTTAAAGCTCAGGACAACGAAACTGTGATCTTTTCGTGGGTGGTGTGGCCGTCTAAAGAGGTGCGTGACACAGGCTGGGGTGCCATTATGGAAGACCCAAGAATGTCTGCGGAAAATAACCCTATGCCATTTGATAGCAAGCGCCTAATCTACGGTGGGTTTAATACGATTCTTACCGCATAGTTGCCAAACCTGGCATACGGGTTATGCAAAGTACTTACACTGTGAAATCTCACCACTCACTAAGCTAGCAGGCAGAGTCGCAGTGTCATTTTAAGTTTTGTGGTATTGTCTGAATTGAATATTGTGACTTGCAGCTGGGAAACTGAAGCGTATGAAAAATGAATATCATGGCTCGTGTTTGTGCGGACACGTCACCTTCTCCGTCTCCGGTTTCAGCACCAAAGTGGCTAATTGCCACTGCACTATGTGTCGTAAATTTCATGGCGCAGCTTTTGGCACTTTAGTGTCCGTGACTGATTTAAACTGGTTGTCGGGTAAAGAGTGCTTAAAAGAGTTCACAGCCCCCAATGGTACCACGCGTACATTTTGTCATACCTGTGGGTCCAGCCTCGGTTTTCGAAGTAAAGGTGTGTCACCAGAAGACATAGAAATCGCCATATCCACATTCGATACAGATATTCCAGTGAAAGTGGATGCGCAGATTTTTACCAGCAGCAAAGCAAATTGGTGTTCACTACAGGCTGATATTCCAACCTTTAAAAACGCCCGAACGTCATCCCGTATGTAAAACCGGCCATGTGATTTTAGCTGGTCGCATTCAGAAGCGTTGCTGTGGTCTCTTCAAAGTGCCCCAGTTTATCGACCTTCAGCCCGTTGCTGGTGAGATATAAATAATCGTTGAACAGGCGCACTAAACTCCAACATATCACGCGTTTTTGTAACTGTATTTGTTCTGCCGGACACTGAGTGTAGAGCGCAATTGCACGGGCTTGCAGGGCAGGATTAACGATGGGACCCTGGCCTTGCCAGTTGATCAGGGCTAAGTCAAAAGCCGGGTCGCCGAAATGTGCACGCTCCCAGTCAATCGGAACAAGCTGCTGCCCGGGTGTCGCAATCAGGTTGCCGGGGTGGAAGTCGCCATGGTTGAGTGTAAAAGTGCTAAGCGAATTAAAGAGGCTCTGGCGGTCCTGCAAAATCGTGCTGAGCTTGCCATAGATATTCGTCATTTTGGCGCGTTCAGACGTGCGGTTGCGGAAATATCGCCAGATGACCCTAAGTTGGTTGGCCGGGTTCAGAGTAAGGCTGGTGGGGGAGCTTACCTTACCATGGTGTGTTGCTGTGATCTGATGGATATCTTTGAGCATAAGGACTACCTGCTCAATATTGAGTTGTGCCCAGTTTGTTGTGGTTGTCCCTTCGATATAAGGGCGAAGCAGCATCTGGCTGGCGTTATCTGAGTGTATTAGCCTGGATGGCAGCGCGAAACGTGTGTTAGCGAGCAGCAAATAGGTGTTTGCTTCGGTGGCAAGTCCACTTTGATGTCGGCCAAGGGAGCGTTTACATACCCATTGGCTGCCGTCGGCGCAGATCAGCAAGGAATTGTCGTGGGTCAGGCCACCCTGGAGTGGCCTTTGACTTGTGATGCACTGTTTTAATGTGTCTGATGAGTCCAATTGCATAGTTGACGCGGACGATTAACGTGAATCCGGATGGGTCCACTGATAGGCTTGCATCGGTGGGTCCAGTTCGGTTTTGGCCAGTGCATTGGTAAAGTTGGAAATGAGTTTAGCGGCCAGGCCGGTTAGCACTTCCAGTGCTTGCTGTTTGCTGTATCCGGCACTCAAAAAGGCTGCCAGCGCGTCATCGCCAATATGCCCCTGTTTTGCCAGCAGCGCTTTTACAAAGTCTTGCAGTGCCTGAAGTTTACTGTCTGGCAGTGGGGTCCCTTCGCGCAGTGCGCTGATCAGATCGTCGGGCATGCCGGCAGATTTCATCATCCAGGTATGACCGGGAACACAATAGTGACAGTTATTTTCATAGTTGGCGGTCATAAACACCACCTGCTGTTCAACGGCCGACAAACTGGTGTCTTGCAGAAAAGCGCTAAAGGTATCGTTATAGGCTTTGTAGGTCACGGCCGACTCTGCCAGCACTTTATGCAGGTTGGGCAGCATGCCAAAACTGGCCAGTGATTGCGCCATGAGGGGTTTAGAGTCTTGTGGTGCAGTGTCGGGCTCATAATAGGTAAACATGTGTGTGCTCCTGTTAAAAGGCGGTTAGTTATGCATACCGCGAATGGGGTAGTTGTTGTCCGGGTCCCTGATCCAGCCAAGACCATTTACCAAAGAAGTCAGATCCGGGCGAACAAAGGGGTTGTTAGAAATATCTGTGACCTGAATGTTTCCGGCTTCATTGACCACAAAGAGCCCGGGCTCGGCAAAGGGGTGGTCGGTTTCCTGTGCTGAACGGGGATCAGAAATAAACAAGCCCAGGGTTTTCATGTCCGCAAGGTGCAGACCATACCCCAGCTCAAACGATACGTTGAGCTGCTCGCTGTGGCTTTGCAGTTGTGCCAGGCTGTCTCCAGATACCGCAACTATGTCGACTTTGATGTCAGCCAGCTGCTCCTTGAATTGTTCCAGTTTATTGAGGTAACGCGTGCATAACGGGCAGTGTCGACCCCGATAAATCAGTACCAGCTGCCACCTGCCAGCATTATTGGCCTGCGCCAGGTGACGTGTACTCCCATCGGCCAGATTAACCTGGATGTCCGGAAATGGGCTGCCGGGGTGCAGTTTTTGAGTGTACTGGTTAGTGTGGCTCATGGTGCGTCCTTAAAAGTAGGTGTTTAAATGGGTGTCGAGGCGCGCAAGGTCGCCCTCTATGTCTGCATTTTTCATCACATCGAAGCAGCTAAACGTAGGTATAGACTGCATAGCAAAGAACTTAAAGTTCATATGGGCCGGGAGCAGCAAGTCGTCCACGCTTTTACCCTCAAAAAACTCATTCACGTCATTAAACGACTCCGCCGGGGCGTTAAAGGTGACGGAGAGCATGTAACGGGTGCCGCTAAGCGTGCCACCTCGTCCGTAATTGGCTTTAGGCTGGTCGGCTGAGCGTCCGTCGCCATTGCACAGCGCACCCCCCATACCTGCGGTATACACCTCGTCCATATACTTTTTAAATGACCAGGGCAGACCCATCCAGTTAATTGGGGATTGCAGGATCACGACATCAGCCCAGCGGTGCAGATCTAGTTGGTGCTCAATGTCGAGTGGTTCAGCCATTGTTACCACTCGGGTTTCGTATCCCTTGGTAGTCAGGTGAGAGACCATACTATTAACCAGCGTGGCATTGAGTTTCCCTTCAGAAAAGGGGTAATACTGATGTGCGTTAATGATCAGGGCTTTGTTCATGTTGATTCTCCGGTAGGCTTAATTACTATCGTGGTTTATAATAGTAACCTGTGACCTTTATTCAATTAGTTTACTTTTGGTAACCACCCTGATTTTGGAGTGCTGACTGTGGAAAGTGTTGTTAAAACAGATAGTAAGGGAAGAAAAAAAGTTTTAAATGCGTGTCTGGAGCCTTGTGCCATCGAAAAGGGCATGCGTCTCATTGGTGGAAAATGGACGGGATCTATCATCTATCATCTTAAAGATGAGCCGGTGAGATTTAACGATCTGGCCAGAATGCTCGGTGGTGCCAGCAAAAAGATGATCGATCAGCGCCTCAAAGAGCTGGAATCCCAGGGCATGGTGCTACGTACGGTTGTTAATGAACGGCCAGTGGCAGTCACGTATGAGCTGACCGAGTTTGGCCGCTCAGCACTGCATATTCTGGAGCAACTGCGAGTCTGGTCCGAATCTCACCAACTCGACTAAGAGAAAAGCATGAACTGGCGATGAGCAAGTCGTCAGGGAGTGCATAAAAAAGCGACATGCCCGGATCCAGATCAATTTTTGTTTATTCAATGTAAATAAATATGGCTTAATTGTTTATTCCGGGTTAATCTTCTCTCGTTCACAGGAAATGAGCTGAATGTGCCTGAAATAGGGCATAGACGAGCGAAAGGAACCGGGAAAACGGTTGTACACTTTTTAGTAGTTAACTTTTAATTATCATTTCAAGTTACCCTCAACGTCACTGGCTCTTACCTGTCCTGTATATCAAGCGTACATGCTGCGCTCGATGATGTATCACTACATGAGAGAGACAAGTTATGAAACCACTTAAGCGCACCCGAGACATTACGCCTCTGCCTTCGCGCAATTTTAAAATTACCGTCGATGATCAATCTGTTGAGGCCTGTGAAGGGGAAACCGTGTTGTCGGTTTTGCTTGCCGCCAACTATGCCAAAGTGATGGAAAACGACCGCAATGTTGCATCTGGTGCCTACTGTGGCATGGGGGTATGCCATTGTTGCCAGGTTAAGATCAATGCCAAACACAAGCAACGCGCCTGCCAGACCTTAGTTAAGCCACACATGTCAGTTGAAACCCTGACCAACCGCTTCAAAGAAGAGGGGATCAAGCATGACTAGCCAGACGCACGACAAAGTGGTGATCGTCGGTGGCGGTCCTGCGGGGACTGCTGCGGCAGCTGAATTAGCACGTCATGGCTTAAAGTCAGTGATCATTGACGAAGCACCTAAGCTGGGTGGGGTGATATATCGCGGGCCGCTGCGCAAGACGGATTCATTGCCGCACCTGGATGACAACCTGAAGCGCGCCATGACGGCATTGCAAACCCGCTATCAGGCGCACCGAGAATCCATTGAAGTCAAAACGCAGACCCGGGTGCTTGGCCCGGAAGGCAGTAATCAACTTTTACTTAGTGATGACTCGGGATTGAGTCGTCAACCATATGGGCATCTGATCCTGGCAACCGGTTGTCACGAGCGCAGCGTTCCGTTTCCTGGCTGGCAGTTACCCGGCGTTATGTTATTGGGCGGTGTGCAGCTACAGCTTAAAAGTGGTCTGGTCAGACCGGGGCAGCGCATGGCCTTGGTGGGCACCGGGCCTTTATTACCACTGGTCGCCTGCCAGTTGCATAAAGCCGGTGTAGATGTAGTTGGCGTGTATGAAGCCAGCCCATTTGCCAAGCTGGCAAAAGAGGCCGTTGCTTTGCTTAATAAGCCCAAGTTAACGCTGTCGGGCATGAGCATGATGAGTTACCTCAAAAAACACAAAATCCCGTTCAAATATGGTTGGGGAATTGTCAGTGCGCAGGGCGAGGAACAGCTTAGCAGTATTCATGTTGCGCCATACGATAGCCAGTGGCGACCTCAACGCGACCTGGCTGAGCAGGTGGCAGTCGATGCCATTGGGGTGGGGTACGGATTCGTGGCACGGACCCAGCTTGCTATGTTACTGGGCCTGGAACACACCTACAGTAAAGTCAGTGGTTATGTGCCTGCACTGGATGAGTGGCATCAAAGCCAGAATCACAGTGCTTTTGTAGTGGGCGACAGTAATGGCTTGCTGGGGGCTGATGCTGCCATTTGTGAAGGTCAATTGGCGGCATTACGTCTGGCCTGGCAGTGTGGAAAGATCACAGAATCTGAGCTGTTCTCACGGGCTACAAAAGTTAACAACAAGCTGGCGCGGATTAAAAAATTCCGTTTTGGCTTTGACCGGTTCTCGGATCGTCAACCCGGCTTATTGTCTCTGGCGCAGCCACAGACCGTGGTTTGCCGCTGTGAGCAAGTACGCAAAGAGCAGCTGGATGAGGCCATTGCGCAAGGCGTTAAAGACATCACGAGCCTGAAGATGCGAACCCGCATTGGTATGGGTGACTGCCAGGGGAAAACCTGTAGTTCCTACGCGCTGGACTACCTGCATCAGGCAGGTCTGACAGAGAATATTGGCGTGATCAAACCACGTTTTCCCCTTGATCCTATCCCCTTTACCTTAATGGAATGAACACAATGAAAAAATATGATGTTGTCATCGCTGGTGGCGGTGCAGTGGGTGCGGCGTGCGCATACTTTTTGAGTCGCGATACAGATTTAAAAATCGCATTAATTGATTTAAAAAAACCTGGCAATGCGTCGCGCGCGTCAGCCGGCGGGTTGTGGGCCATTGGTGAATCGGTTGGTCTTGGATGCGGAGTCATTTTCTTTAAAACTCTGTCTAAATTGCACAGTGAGGCACAAGGTAAGGAAGTGCCGGTCATGCGTCCGCACCAGTTGCCAGATTGCTTTTTTGAGTTTGCATTAACGTCCAATAATATGTATCCGGCATTGCATGAGGAGATGCTGGAGAAGCACGGTGTTGATTTTAAATTTGAGCGTACAGGGCTGAAATTTATCATGTACAACGAAGAAGACAGGTTGTACGCCGAGCAGATCACTCAGGGGATCCCTCACCTGGCCGATCAGGTACGCTGGCTGGACGCCGAGCAACTCAAAAAAGAAGAGCCTTATGTGACCGACGATGCCATCGGTGCCATTGATTTTATTTGTGATCACCAGGTAAATCCGTATCGGCTGGTCGACGCGTATCTGGAAGGCGCACGTCAAAATGGGGTGTCTTTGTATCTGAATACTGAAGTCACCTCGGTGATCCGCAACGGCAATGTTGTGGAAGGAGTGAAAACGAGCGATGAAGTCTTTTTCTGCGATACCCTGATCAATGCCTCCGGTGCCTGGGCCAACGAGTTATATCAGCAAGCCACTGGTCGTACTATGCCGGTGTATCCGGTGAAAGGACAAATCGTGCTGTCGGAGCGCATGCCAAAGATCATGAACGGCTGTATCAGTACCAGTGACTGTTACATTGCACAAAAGGACAACGGCGAAATCCTGATCGGTTCATCGACAGAAGAAAAAGGCTTTGATACCACCAATAGCCTGGACAAAATTCAGGAGCTGTCGCAGGGGGCGATGAAGTGTTTGCCGATATTAAAAGAGTCGAGCATCAAGCGTTGCTGGGCTGGGTTACGTCCGGGGACACCGGATGAGTTGCCAATCCTGGGTCCGGTCGAAGGGGTAGAAGGTTACCTTAATGCTTGTGGCCATTTCCGTACCGGTATTCTGACATCGGCTATCACAGGTCAGCTGATGACTGAACTGATTATGGGTAAAACACCGTCATTGGATCTGACGCCGTTTAGTGTCGAGCGCTTTGAAGAGGCGGAGCAAAAGGCTGGTTAAAACCGATTAACAGGGAAGAGGCATTGGGTGCAAGGATGTACCTGAACTCACTCTATTTATTGCGATTTAATTAATAAAAATAAAAGTAATAATCAGTATAAAAACTTCATTGATTACACCTTAACACCTGGCTGCATTCGTGGTACAGTCCCCGCGCATATTTGTTATAATATATCATAATGAAGGACTGATAATGAAACCCTTACACTCTGCGTGTCGTTTAAGTGTACTCTCTTTGTCTCTCGCTGCGGCGTTTTCCGTGTCTGCTGACAGTACTATTGAAAAAATTGAAGTAACCGGCGAGCGCCAGGCCTACCGTGGTGACTTTACACATTTGCAATCACCAGAATCTTTGTTCGAGTTCGACTCTGAATTAATTGAACAAACCGGTGTGACAGGATTAACTCAGGTATTGGATATGTCGGCGTCGGTCAGTCGCCAAAATAGCCTGGGTGGCCTGTGGGATAGCTTTGCGATCCGCGGCTTCTTCGGTGATGAGAATGTGCCCAGTGGTTATCTGGTTAATGGATTTAATGCGGGCCGTGGATTCTCTGGCCCTCGTGATATTTCGGGTATTGAGCGGGTTGAAGTGCTTAAGGGTCCAAAAGCGGCCTTGTTTGGCCGTGGTGAGCCGGGTGGCTCAATTAACCTGGTAACTAAAAAGCCGACTTTCCAGTCTTCCAGCGAATTTGAACTGACAGCGGGCAGCCGCGCCCATCGCCGCCTGGAAGGTGACGTGAATGCGGTGTTGTCTGAGTCGGTCGCCGGTCGCTTTATCGGCTTCTATCAGGAAGAAGACAGCTTCCGTGACACCATAGAAACACAAAAGCATGGCGTGATGGCATCCTTCGTGTTCGACCAAAGTGCCGACTCAACCTGGCATTATGACTTTGAGTATGCCGAGCAGGAAATCCCGTTTGACCGTGGTATTATCGCGCCAAACGGCAACTTTGACTTTATGCCCATCGAGCGTTTCCTGGGAGAGCCGGGCGATGGCCCGACAACGACTATGGTACATGGCCATCAGCTTAACTGGTTGTACGACCTGAACAGTGACTGGCAGCTTAGCTCAGCGCTGGCATATAGACAAACTGAGCTGGACAGCCTGTCTAGCGATGCTGATATTGCGCCTTCCAGACAAAAGCTTTACATAGATTTTCAGACCCTGACGCGTCAGCACAGACAGCGCGCTTATGATACCGATCAGTATGTGGCACGGTTTGAACTGGCAGGGGATATCACAACAGGTTCAATCAAACACCACATCATCGTAGGTGTTGACTATGACCGTTTTGAGTTTGACAGAGACTATCGGGTTGCCCGCGCACCAGCACTTAGCACCAACCCAACCGATGCACAGCTTTATGCCATCAATATTCATCAGCCAGTGTATGGTCAGCATACACCACCGACGCCGACCCCGGTGATTGTGCGCCAGCAAAACCAATGGGCAACCGGTTTTTATATCCAGGATCAGATAGCGCTGACGGACGCATTTCAGGTGCGTATTGGCGGTCGTTTTGACTGGCTGAAACAAACCACAGACGACAAGATCAGAATGCAGAGCGCAGATCAGTCTGAGCAACACTTTAGTCCGCAGCTGGGTCTGGTCTATCAGTTCAGTGATAACTGGTCACTGTACTCAACTTATGGCGAAGGTTACCGTCTGAACTTTGGTACTGACTACAAAGGGGATGGCTTCGATCCGAATCAGAGTGAGTCAATTGAGTTCGGCAGTAAGTGGTCTCTGCTCGACAATAACCTCGACATCACGCTGGCCTATTTTGACAGTGAGCAGACCAACATCATTGTTGCTGATATCAATAACCCAGGCTTTAGTGCTGCCATTGGTCAGGCTACAAGCGAGGGCATTGAGCTGGACGTGGTCGGTCAGTTACCGGCAGATGCGCAGATCCAGTTCTCATTTACTCACCTGGATGCACAGGTTGATAAAGATTCCATTGATACCGGCCTGGGTGTTGCCATTAAAAAAGGCGACGACCTGCTAAACATCCCTGAGAATGCAGCCAGCATTCAGCTGAGCCAGCAATACTCGGTATTTGGTAATGCTTTGTCAGCGGGTGTGGGGGCTCAGTATGTGGATGAGCGACTGGGCCAGCGTGGTACTGATTTCTACCTGCCTTCCTACGTTACTGTGAACCTGTTTGCAGAGTATGCAATCAGCGATCGCTGGTCGGTAAAGGCGCAGGTACATAACGCCTTTGATCGCAAGCACTTCACCAACTCATATTCTCAGATGTGGGTGCAGCCGGGTGAGCCGCGTAAGGTACTAGTGTCGACCTCATATCAGTTCTAATTTTGCCCACAGACCTTTTGAGTCGTTTAATGTGTCCCGGTGCTCCCTGCCTGGGCACATTTTTTTATTTAGAACTCTGCTTTTTTAAAGCCTGAATAGAAAAAGCCCGGCACTGATTGCCGGGCTTTTTGATGCTAGGCCAACAGACGTCTGATTGGTCTCAGCAAGGAACCAGACATCTCTTTAATATCTTCAAGCATCACATACATACAAGGCACCATGATCAGCGTTACCCCGGTTGCAAACAACACTGAGAAGCTCAGTGATATGGCTGTCGGGATCACAAACTGTGCCTGCAGGCTTGACTCAAACATAATTGGCACCAGTCCTAAAAAGGTGGTCAGTGAGGTGAGTAAGATGGCCCGGAAGCGACCAATACCGGCGCGGATAACCGAAGTTTTGATATCCAGGCCTGCTGATCTGTGGCGGTTGATCACATCCGTCATGACCAGGGAGTCATTGATCACCACCCCAGCTGCCGCAACAATACCAAAGACTGACATCATGCTGAGGCTATAGCCAAGCAGGTAATGTCCCCACAGTGCGCCGACCACGGAAAAGGGGATCACAGACATCACCAGGACAGGTTGCAGATAGCTTTGCAGCGGCAGTGCAAGCAAACAATAGACCACCAGTAACCCAACCAGACCAAAAATCAGTACCTGGCTTTGCTCTTGTCGCTGTGCTTGCAGTGTGACACCGGGCTGAGTAGTTAACCCTGGGTGGGCCTGAGTCAGTTCGCTCAGCAGTTGTGACTCTATGTGTTCTGTTACGTGGGCGATACTTGTGTATTGTTCGTCCACATTGGCACTGATGGTAGCGACCTGATAGCCCTGCTCACGACTGATGCTCGAAAAACCCGGTACTTCAACGGTACGCGCCACATCGCCAAAGAACACCTGCTCGCCATTTGGCAAAGTGATCAGCGTGTGGTCGAGGGCACTCAATTGCTGACGGTCTGCCTGTGCACCTCGCACCTTAAACACGACCTCCTGACCTTCACGCATGACGCGCTGCACTTCAAGCCCATAGAATCGCGCCCCCACTTGTCGGGTAACGCCTTTTGCGCTCAGGTTTAGCTGGTGCGCCAGTGGCTTAAGTTGGATCTGATATTCAGTTTGTGCACTATCAAGCGAGGAGTAGACGCTGTGAACACCGCTGATCCTATTCAGTTTGTCGATCATTGCCCGGCTGGCCTGATAAAGGGTTTCAGCATCGTTGGCAAACAGGCGGTACTCCAGATCCGTTTTCTCAGCAATGTCGATCACATCGGATTCTATGGTCAGCTTTTTTACACCAGGTATATCAGGCAACTGTTCCCGCCAACGTCTGGCCAGTTCAAAGGTATCAAACGGGCGCTCTGCTTCTGGCACCAGAGGAACGACCACTTCGGCCTCCGTCAGGTGATCGATGCGGGTATACATCACATCCATCATTGGCTTACCAGTCTGAGTTCGGATATCTTGCTCAACACGATTGATCAGGGTTTCAATTTGCTCAACGGCGGCCAGAGTGTGTGCTTCGGATACACTGTGGTCCATCTGAATATTAATTGAAGGATAATCATGAGGCACTTTTGGAACGGGCGTAAAGCGCAATAAACCACTGATGATGAGACAAATTGCCAGAACTAGCAAACACATAAATCCAACGATGACCGCATAGCGATAGTGAATACAGTGCTTGAGTAACGGGGCATAATGGTTGTTCAGCAGTTGTTGAAGCCTGCTGTTAAAGCGGTTGCGCCAGTGCTCAGCTGGTTTGGGCGGTAAACGCGTTGCAGCCAGGTGTGCAGGCAAGATGAGCTTAGATTCAATTAAGCTGAAAAACAGGCATAAAATACACACACCAGCGATAGCTATGAACTGTCCTGAGTTAGGACCGCTGCTGAACATAAAGGGCATAAAGACGGCGATGGTGGTCAGTACGCCGAAGGTGGCCGGCATAGCCACTTTTTGTGCTCCTCTTATCACCCGCTGTGGAGAGTGGCCATTTGACTCAACTTCCTCGCAGACGCTTTCGCCTATTACTATGGCGTCGTCCACAACAATACCCAGCACCATGATAAAAGCGAATAAAGACACCAGATTCATGGTGATCCCGAATAGCGGCATCAGCCAGAAAGCGCCCAGCATGGAAACCGGCAGACCCAGCATCACCCAGATAGCAAGCCGGGTACGCAGAAATACGGCCAGCACGATAAACACCAGAATGGCACCCTGAGCGAGGTTTTCCAGCATCATATTGAGGCGACCCTGCAAGTAAAAGGTCACATCAACAAACTCGTAGATGTTGATGTGCTCAGGCAGTGCCTGACGTTTGTAGTCAACATAGGCTTTAACCTGAGCAACCACATCGGTCAGTGACTGTTCTTTGGCCGCCAGAACCATGATGTACACTGCCTGCTCACCATTAAAGCGCCCGGCATCCAGGGTTTCACGGAATCCATCTTTGATGGTTGCGATATCGCGCAATTGTACAGTTTCACCTAAAGGGCCGGTGATAACGGGTGTGCTGGCCAGGGCTGAGCCCTGATAGCCGCGTTGTGCCAGTCTGAGGTAGATGTTACCGCGCGCGGTTTTTATTTCACCAGCTGACACATTATCGGCCTGTGTCTGAATTGCACGCACTACATCTGACAGGCTGAGATTGTATTCTCGTAATCGAAGTGGTGACAGCTCAATCGCGACTTCATAATCGGGAATGGCCGAGAGATCGACGTGTGCAATCCCCTCAAGTTGCAGTAACTCTTCTTTTAATTCATTTCCGAGCTTTCTCAGTTCGAGTGGGTTATCCGGACCGGATAACACAACGCTCAGCGCGCGCTGACGCTGTGCGCGCTCAACAATTTGCAGTGGCTCCATGGCGGGTGGAAAGGTGGCAATGGCATCCAGCTTCATTTTGATTTCATCAAGACGATGGGCTAAAACCTGATCGTGTTCCAGCTCTATTTCAACTCGCCCACGCGACGGCGTTGCCTGGCTGGTAAGGCGTTTAATGCCGACCTGAGGTTTGAGTGCCTGTTCAATCTTAAGCAGTATATTTTCTTCAACTTCTTTGACCGATGCGCCCAGTTCGGTGGCAGTGACAATAATTTTATTGTTGTCGGAGACAGGGAAGGTTTGTCTCTGGATCCCCTGATAGCTCAGCAAACCCATGCAAACGATAAACAGCATCAGCAGGTTCGCGGCGACCGGGTGATGAACAAAATAGCCGATCAGTTTACTTGGCTGGCTCATTGCTTGTCTCCTTTAACAGCCAGCTGGGTATGTGGGGCAGGGGCGCGCACTTGCATACCCGTTTGCGGATAATCAGGTAGTTGAGTGACCAGCTGATAATCTGAGTGGGGCGGGGCACTGATCAGTACACTGCTGTGTTCTCTGCGCAGCACCTTAGCGGAATATTTCAGTAGCTTTTGCTCTGGGCTCAGTAACCAGAGCGTGTCGTTTTTAACCCATTCCTGAGGTACTTTCAGGACGTTTTTGAGTGTGATACCGGCTATTTCAGCCTGTAAAAACTGCCCAAAGTGTACGGCTGGCAAAGTGCTGTGCAGTGCATAAGGGTCGTCTATTCTGATCACATAGTAGGCCATTCTGGTGGTATCGCTGAGCAGGCCGGTATGGCGCGTGAGTGTGCCGGTGCGCTGGTTGTTTCCAGCTGCTATCCTGACATCTGCTGCTGGCAGGGGTGGCAAAAAAGGCTGGTCAAACTGAGCGACGGGCACATGCAGTTCACCATAACTTAGGTTGACCAGCTGGCCAAGTGGCTGACCTGCCTGAATAACCTGACCAAGGCCGGTATCGCGTTTTGCAACCAATGCATCGTAAGGGGCGTAGTAGTGAGTACGTGCCAGGTTCTTTTGGGCCTGTGCCAATTCTGCTTCCGCTGCTTTTAGGTGCGCCCGGGCGCTGGCAACCTGAGGTTTTCTGAGTGCAAGGTCGGTGACATGTGCACTGGTAGCCCATTCTTTCTTTGCCACATCAGCCAATGCAATTTGCTCAGACAAACGAGCCTGCGCCAGTGCAAGCTCTGCCTGTTTATTGAGTAACTGAGTTTGATAATCAAATGGGTCAAGTCTGGCCATCACGTCCCCTTTTTTTATAATCCCACCTTCAATGAATCCGGCGTTGAGCCAGGCAATTTTGCCCGGGAGTTCAAAGGCAATGTCTGTTTGCTCGGCTGGTTTTAAGACCCCTGACAAGTTTAACGTGGTTTGATGATCTGTGGGTATCAAGACTGTACTCGATACTTTTGGCAGCACGGCTTGCTGAACCTGATCCTCTTTAGGGGATTTAGCGAGCGTAACTAAAGCAACACAGGCTGAACTGCCCATAAACAGGACCAGGAGCAGGGCAACAGAACGATGCTTAAGTAGATGATAAAAAGACTTATTTTTATTTGTGTCCATGGTAATTTCCCTGCTTGTCACTTAACTTTCATCGTAAATTATTTGTTTCGTAATTTTATTAAGTGACTCACTTAACTAAAAATTGTTGAATAAAGTGGTTTACACATAAATAACCCATGAGTTATGTTATAACATAAAATCGGAACAGTACAGCAGTGACTTACTTATGACTATCGCGAATCACGTAGGGATCCACGCCTCGCAAATTGTGGACGTTTATGAACAAATTCATAGCATGGAAACGCTGACTATCAACGCCCAAACCATGGCTGTCTTTGATCGTTTTCTGGGTTTACTATCCAATGAACACGGCAGTGAGTTTGCTGAGCAGGTTCTGGCACAAGCCAAAATTAAGGCTATTAAACCTCAGATCCAGCACTTGTTTAGCCTGGCTTCCAGTATGTATGAGCGACACTGGGCGGAGCGCATTGTTAACAGCGATGCACCTGAGCAGGTACTGCGTGAGGAGTATCCGTACTTCAAGCACTATCAACGCGCCACGGGTCTGGAAATTAACGCCATTAATTCGCTGGCGGATGAGCCGGTAAAACGGGTCCTGATGGTGGGTTCCGGTGCATTACCACTGACTTCTATGGCTTTGTATAACGCAGGGTTACAGGTTGATAACCTTGATATTCAGCAGGATGACCTGTTGCTTGGTAAGCAAGTCTGCGGCGCGTTGTCGGCTGATAATCAGATGGACTTTATCCACAATGATATCTGTGAACAGGCAGATCTGGTCCAGTACGATGTGATCTGGTTAGCCGCCTTGGTCGGAGATGCGCAGCTCAAAGATAAAATTATTGCGCACTTATATGAGCAAATGCGCCCAGGGGCGCAACTGGTGGTCCGCACTGCTTTTAACCTGCGCACCTTGTTATATCCGAGTGTAGATGAAGCCGGGCTGGCACCATTTCAGCTGAAACTGAAGATCCAGACCTACGCCGATAACTTTCATTCTATTTTGATTGCACACAAACCGGTTTAGCTGATATGTCGATAGTTACCTCTTATCTGAGGCTCAGCGCGGAATACCGCTGGATGCTCATCGCAGCCTTTGTGTTTAATCTTGGTTTTTACATGCTTATCCCATTTTTAGCGGGTTACCTTAAACAAGACTTGCTGCTGAGCGCCACCCTGGTTGGACTGGTTTTGGGTGTGCGCTCTTTTTGCCAGCAAGGATTGTTTTTGGTTGGCGGTCTGCTGGCCGACTTGTTTGGGGTGAAGAAGCTGATAGTGATCGGGTGTTTACTTCGGGCACTTGGATTTTGCCTGTTTCTGTTCTCTCAGATCACAGAAGTGCTGTTCTTAGCGGCTTTTCTGACCGGGTTTGCAGGTGCCTTGTTTACGCCTGCTGCACAGTCCTATTTTTCTAAACAAACAGAGCTGAGTCGTGCGCAAATGTTTGCGCTGGTAGGCGTGGCCAGAAATGGCGGTGAGTTACTGGGTCCGGTGTGCGGCTTATTGCTTTTGAGTGTCAGCTTTGACGCGTTATGTGTGGTGTCGGCGTTACCTTTCGCGGTGTTTGCGTTACTGTTTACCGTGCTGTTGCCGGGTAAACAGGCTAGAACGAGCAATGCGTCGGTAAAGGAAACCTCAAAAGAAGGTGGCGTATCGGCCATGATTGCAGGTGTGCTGGGCAACCGCACATTCATCGCTTTTTCGCTGATTATGTCGGGCTACTTTATGTTGATTAATCAGATCTCATTTGCTATCCCGTTACATATCGTCAATCAATCAGGTGCACCCGGAGATGTCGCCTGGGTACTGACCTTGTGTGCACTTATCTCTATTTGTTTTCAATTTCCGGTCACGCGTCTGTGCGAGCGTTTTCTGTCTCCTGATCAGTGGATCAGTATCGGCATAGCCCTGATGGGGCTGTCTTTCGCCACCTTGATCCCGGCCTGGCCCTACCAGGGCGGTGTATTGTATTACCTGCCAATGAGCCTGCTTGCTGTCCTGTTTACGCTTGGCACTATGGTGAGCTTTCCTTTTATCATGAGCCAGATTTCGGTGCTGGCAAAGGATAAGTCGGTTGCCACACACTACGGATTTTTCTATTTGTTTGCCGGAGTCGGGTTGATAGCAGGCAGCGCTGTGGTGGGAGTGGCATTCGATTATGCCAGCTTAAGTGATGATCTGGCCTGGTATTGCCTGGTCGTCATAGGCTTAGGGACTGCCATATGCAACACACTGTTTATGTCGACACGCGATGTCCATTCCCAAATTCAAACAACCAGCCCAACCACATCAAAGTAAGGATTAACCATGATTCAACTTACTCAAGCGCAGCAACGAGCCTATATGTCAGACTATCTCGAAAATGGCTGGCGTGAGGAGCGTATGTCGTTTAGTTCCGTCTCTTTAGAGCCCGGTTATATTGACGGTCGCATTAATGTTGAGCATTTTCAAATGCCCGGAGATGGCCGTTTTCATTTCAGTGCGCAAAGTGCCATGATCTGGATCTCTCAGCTTGGCATTATTTACGGCTGTTGGGACAACCAGCTGACCGAAAAAGTGGGGGAAGTCTACCTCAGAGATCTCGACATTAAATTCAAGCGCACTATCAATACAACCGAAGAGGTTCGCTTTGAAGGCTTTTTCCCTAAGCACTGTAAAAAGCGTTTGTCTGATAATCTTGTGTATTACAAGAATGGTCAGATCCACGTTGAAGGCGGCGCTTTTACTGGGACTGCGAGCTTTTTGGTGCCAATAGGTTAATACCTCAGGGAAATAAAAACTGTTCCTATTTAGTTAATTGGTGTTATGTTATAACTAAACGTGACGTTGATTACGTCTTACCAAACCGCCCATGCTTAGTGTTCAGGTCTTTATCTAGACAACACGGCGTGCGCGGTTTTTATTGTATCAGGGAGTACTATTTGTGTTAGAAGCCATACAGTTAACCAAATCATTTGCAGATAAACAGGTGATCAGCGAACTGAGCTTTAAAGTCGAGCAGGGCGAGATAATGTGTCTGCTGGGTGCCAATGGCGCGGGGAAAAGCACCACGCTGAATATCTTTCTCAATTTTTTACAGCCCGACAGTGGTCAGGCATTGATCGATTCAGTGGATGTGCACCAGGGAACCAGTTGTAAAGATAAGCTGGTGTACTTGCCTGAGCAGGTTAATTTGTATCAGGAATTCAATGCCATTGATAACCTGAAGTATCTGGCGAGCCTGTCGGGACTGTCCGTGAATGAGGCACAGATCCATGCGGCGCTCGATGAAACCGGGCTGGAACAAAATGCCCGTAAACAGTCGTTAAAAAACTACTCAAAAGGCATGCGACAAAAGGTTGGTATCGCCTTTGCGATTATGCGCCAGGCCAAAGTGTTACTGCTGGATGAGCCGACATCCGGACTGGATCCCAGTGCGACGCTGGAATTTATCCGCATTATCGAGCGACTGGCAAAAAAGGGCGCTGCTATTTTGATGGTGACACACGATTTTTACTGCGCGCATACACTGGCCGACAAAATCGGCATTATGGATAAAGGCAAACTGCTGACCCTGCTGGATAACAACAAGCTGCCGCTGAGCAGCCTGGAAACCACCTATCACGAACTTATTTCAGGGAAAACGGCGATACGTGCAGCCAGCTAATGCTGCAACGTCGATGTTTAAACAGGAATTGTCTTATCTATGAATAATAAAATAATGCAGATCTGTCGCCATGAATTGGCCAGTAAACGCAAAAGTCCTAGCCTGTGGCTGCTCTTTTTTATGATCCAGTTATTACTGGCGATTGCCTTATTTACTGGCTGGCAGCAATACCAACACAGCGTGCATACCCAAACTAAAGCGCAGGAAATTGTCGAGCAACAATGGAATGCACAACCAGACAGGCACCCTCATCGGGTGGCGCATTTTGGTCACTTTGCGTTCCGTCCTCCCAGTGCGCTTAGCTTTTTTGATCTGGGTGTGAATGCCTGGGTGGGTGACAGTATCTTTTTGGAGGCGCATAAACAAAACAGCGCCAATTTTGCCAACGATCAGGATGGCGGCACCTTGTTACGGTTTTCCGAGCTCAGTAGTGCCAATATTTTGCTGATCATCTGGCCACTGCTGATTATTGCGCTGGGGTTTGCCAGCGTCAGTGGTGAGCAAAAAAGTGGCACGCTCAGACAGCTTATGTCTATGGGCGTGTCGTTCCGGGAATTGATCACTGGCAAAAGCCTTAGCTATCTGTTTGTATCTGTGGTGTTTATCTTGCCTGTGTTTGTTCTGGCTCTGGGCCTTGCCGCCGGTACCGGCGCTCAGTTTTCGGCAGAAGCACCACTCAGGCTGTTGCTGTTATTTGGGGCTTACCTGCTATATTGTCTGTTCTGGATCGCAGTAACCCTGTTGATTTCAAGCCTGGTGAAAGCCCCTAAGCAAGCGCTCATACTGCTGACGTCAATTTGGTTTATTCTGACCATATTGATGCCGCGTATGCTGGCGGAATTTGCCCATCATCAGTATCCACATCAAAAACGCAATGACTTTGAACTAGCCATTAAGCTGGATAACCGTAAGGTCGGAGACAGTCATAATCCAGACGATCCCTACTTCAGTAAATTCCGCGAAGAAACCCTGAAAAAATATGGCGTATCTTCAGTCGAGGAGTTACCGGTTAACTACAAAGGGTTGGTGATGCAGGAAGGTGAAAAGCTCAATGCCGAGATTTACAAGAAGCATTATCAGCAGCAAGTCGCACAATTTGACGCGCAACGCCAGTTTGTCAGTCAGTTTTATTGGATCAATCCCTATTTGTTTGTGCGCGATTTTTCAATGGCATTAACCCGGACAGATACCCGACACTTTTTGGATTTTGAGCAGCAAGCTGAAGCGCACCGATACGCGCGTATTCAAAAATTAAATAAGTTACACACTCATGAGATCCACCATCACGATGACAGAGCACAGCGGGTTGATAAATCCTATTGGCAGGAGTTTGATGCGTTTCATTACACCTTGCCGAAGCTGAGCTGGTCATTGAGCGCGTTTTCTCTGGCCTGGGCTTTGCCGCTGCTGGCGGTTATTGCCCTATTTATTTTCCTGAACTCAAACGGGATGCAGAGGAGGATCTATGCTGCTGTTTAAACTCGAATGCAAGCGTTTGTTTGCTGGCACCATTAACAAACTGGTTTTGGTGTTATTTATCATTTCGGGGGTGTTTGCCATCTACCAGGGAGCACTTGGTTATAAGTCGGTACGCATCGACCAGTATAAATCTATGGTGGTGTTTCAAAAAGAGCGGGAACATGTTAACAGCCGTGAAACGCTGCCCGCTGCGGGATCTTTGGCGTACTATGCCAGTGCCCCGACTGAGTGGAAGTTGAGCCCCTGGGCCGCTTTGTTTGTAGGCGAGACCCCGTCGTCTATGGTGGCCACGAAAATTCGCGCAACGGCATTGCAAAGCCAGATTTTCAATCGTGAGATTGTCAATCCGGCTCAGCAACGGGCAGGTGGCCTGGATTTGGGCTTTGTGCTGGTTTATTTTCTGCCTCTGGTGATAGGCATATTAACGGTGACTTTGATCTCAGACGAGCAACATGCGGGCCGCTGGCGATTGCTTAACGCGCTGCCTAACAGCGCATTTGGGCTACTTGCCAAGCAGATTGCGCTGCGCTTTATGGTCATCTGGTTGCTGGTGGTTACCCTGCTACTCAGCGCTGCACTGATATTGTCTTTGCCGTTTGACGGCCTGTTCTGGATAGTGCTGGGGGCGACCAGTTTGTATATGGTGTTCTGGTTTGCACTGGCAACTTTAATCATGAGTTTTGGTAAAAACAGTGTGGTGAATAGTCTGGCTTATCTGAGTAGCTGGGTGGTACTGGCGTTGCTTATCCCCGGGGCTGTGCACTTGTATTTGTCTGGCCAGTACCAAAGCGATGCGCCACTTGAGATCACACTGCAACAGCGCATGACACTCAACGATGGCTGGGACAAGGACAAGCAAGCCACGCTGGACGAATTTCTGACGCACGAAACACCGTGGCAGAATACCGCGCCTCTGGGCGAGGCATTCGACTGGAAATGGTATTATGCGCAGCAGCACATGAGCGATCTGGCGGTGCAAACTCTTGTTGAAGAGCATATCCAGAATAATCAGGCTCGCCAGGCCCGGTTGCAAACACTGAGTGTGTTGTCTCCGGCTTTGTTCTTTCAGCTTTCGCTGAATGAACTGGCCCATACCAGTAGCGGCTATCAGCTGAAGTACCGGCAACAGGTGGCTGATTACCACCGCGTCATGCGTCATTTTTTCTATGACTTTATGTTTTTTGATAAGCCAGTGACACGTCAGGATGTGGAAGATTTTCCACTGTTTAAAGCACAGGCGATGGAAGCAGCCAGTGGCCTATGGAAATTGCTGATCAGTGCTTTATTCGTGCTGGCCATTTCTGCCTTGTCGATTGTCAGGATCCGACAGCTAAAACCGCTTTAACTTTCCTCAAATCATACGGGCGGTATTCGCCCGTATGTAACATCCAGGTAACATGAATAATTGGCGAAAAAGGGTGTTGTCGAATTAGGTGACGCACAGTAGGATGACTGTTTCCAACATTTATCCAATTCGCTAAGGGACGTGCATGTTATCACTCAGATTATTTGAACCTTCAGATGAACAATATCTGGTTCGTTATTTAAACAACCCTGCTACGGTACGGTATCTTTCGCCCAAAGTGCCTTTTCCTTACACTGCGGCTGATGCACAGTGGTGGATCAATACGGGGAGCAAAGAAGGGATAACGCGTGCCATTATTCTGGACGGTGTGTTGATCGGGTGTATCGGGGCGCGGCCAGGTACGTTCGAGTATTGCCGAAGTGCAGAAATCGGCTATTGGCTGGCTGAGGAATATTGGGGGCAGGGCATTACAGGACAGGCACTTGATTTGTTGATCGCCGATGTTGAAGCCACGACAGAGATGGTCCGGCTGGAAGCGGTTGTTTTCGAACAAAATACTCGCTCAGCCCGGGTATTAGAAAAAGCGGGGTTTGAATTTGAAGGCGTGCGCCGCAAAGCAATTTATAAAGATGGCGAGCTGTTTGATGCGCGTTTGTTTGGCAAGGTATTTGAACTAAATTAGCAATCAGCTTACGTAAAAAGCGGAGTTTTCAGCCTGCGTTTTGTCTGTCACTTTGCTGAGCTGACCTAACTCACTTGAAGCGGTGTACTTCACAGAACTCAAATAAATAGTAGGATTATCGCTTCACTACGAGTCTCCCATCAAGGACGGACTACAGGCCCGGCAGTCCGTCAGTACATCGCTTTTTTATTGCCCAAGGTTAAACTTGAAGGCTTTAGGGCTGAGCTGCTTTACCTTCGGAATAAAATAACGAATATCGTAAATGTCGTCGTAATGATGCCAGTGCAGGCCTTCATCATCTGTGTCGGAAGCATCGCTGTGCCAGGGCTCCAGAGGCTCACTCAGAAAGCTCACATGTAAATGGTTTTTGTGATTGGCTTTGACCTGGGTTACCCCTGTCAGATTATCGGCAAAGATGATTTGGGTTGCGCCAAGTTGCACCAGTGCATCAACCAGACTTTGTGTAGCCTGACGATCATACGCCGCATCACCAACGCTAATGGGGCCTGCTTGTGTGCCAATCGGCCGAATGTCGACAGTGCCGCCAAACTTATGAGTAAAGTGGGGAGGATTTATGCCGCCCCAGCGCATGGTCGCACCAGTAATGGTTAAGTAGTCTGGCATACCTGTGGGTTTACTCGGCTGGGCGTGCCAGGCGCGGCCGAGGCTTTGTAGTGCCGACAATAAATCCGGGTGCAAATGACGACCGACTAACCCTGCGGTAGTGAGCCCCTGAGAGGGCGTGTCCGGGATGGCAACCAGCCCGGTTACTGCACATTTAACGGTTAGGGTGAGTTGCTGCGTGCCTGCCCGGGCAACAAACTGATCTGAGCCCGGTACGCTGTCGTTACCGCAACTGTGAAAATTGTTTATCGAGACGCTGATTTGTCCGCGCGCATCCGTGACCGGGCTTGATATCTCAAACGGTGCTTTCAGACGAAACAGGCCCTGTTCAATGCGGGTAAGTATCTTAGTCCGCACGCTGCTGCTAAATCGCGCAGCCATGTAACTAGGTTCACGCCACTGCGGTGCAATCAGGGTAAGCGGTGCTGCGCTGATTTCGACTGGCTCGCCCACAATAGGCTGACCCTGAGCATTCGTTAATGTGAGCGTCCACAAGGCGGTATTGCCATTTTTAGGGAAGAGGGTAACCTCAGTGGCATTTTCAACCCAATTCTGGCCAAAGTAGCCTTTGCCGTCTGGCGTCATGATCAGGCCGTCGTAGTAAAACTGACTGGTAAGGGCTGGGGTGTTTAGTGTGTGTGCAAAAGTGGGGCTGCACAAACCCAGTGCTACGCTTAACAGCGCAATCCGTGCTTTCATGATGACTCTCCTTGAGTGACTCTCTCAAGGCTAGCAGCTCAGGTCTGTGTGACAAATTTATGAAGATGCATATTTTTCATGCATTGGAACTGCGGTGAGGAATTAGAAACGAAAAAAGCGAGCCTTAGCTCGCTTTTCTTGCAAAATGCGTAGTAATTAAAGAACTACGATTTTGTCAGCCTGAGGACCTTTTTGACCCTGAGACACTGTGAATTCTACGCTCTGGCCTTCAACCAAAGTTTTGAAGCCGTCGCCTTGGATAGCGCTGAAGTGAGCGAATACGTCAGGGCCATTTTCCTGAGAAATGAAACCAAAACCTTTAGACTCGTTGAACCACTTAACTGTACCAGTAACTGTGTTAGACATAGTATTAACCTGTAATATAAATAAAAATTAACCTTCGATAGGTGTGAATGCATCAAAAGTAGTGGTGAAACTTAAATACTGCAGGTTGCGTTACGAAGTGTAATACAACGAATTGTAGGATGTAAATATCGACTTTCTTTCTAGCGGCCTTAACTTTACAGAGACTAACCGGACCTGTCTAGTATTATTTGTACAAATTTTAAATTTATCGTTTGGTGTGCTGTGCACAAAGCTGCTTAAAGCACACCAGAAAACTCGCTGAACATCAGGTTGTTGATTATATTTCGTCAATGACCTGAAACGCACGATACTCATCAAAGGCAAATTGATCAGTCATACCACTGATGTAGTCAATGATTAATCTGACTCTAAGGTAAAACTCCTGTTCCTGAGGATCAGGGATAATGGCATTCATCGTGTCACTGTTGAGTGCGCTCCGGTAGGCCTGCTTGTGTTTCTCAGGTAACTTTTTGAACAGTCTGGCGGAGTATATCGGGATCCTGGAAACATAAGTCGTTGCCGGTATCTCGATGTTCATGAGTGTGGCAAATTGATTTTTACCCAGCTGCAGCAGTGGTTCATATACGCTCAGCAGCCCACTGATAACCCGATAGCCCTGTAATTCTCGCCCTTCGACCTCTGGGTGGGCAAAGGCCAGCTCTCTGGCGACCTCTTTAAAGGTTTTGATAAGCAGGTGGCAGTCACTGCCATCTTCAATCAGGGCCTGATTAAACTGGCCACGCATCACGGCGTCAAAATTATCGACAAATTGCCTTGCGGCATGTTGTGGTAGTTTCTGGTTAACCTGAACCCGCAAGAAAACAAAGAATTGGCTGTGGTTGCCTGCAATTTTTTCTGTTCTTTCTGTGGCTTTTTTAATGATGTCGGCCATCAATGTTTGCTCTGAAGCGGGCAAACTGGCACTGAGCGCCTGATAGGTGTCCTGCAGGGCGATTTTGAGTTGCTGGTAACTCAGGATGTTTTTTTCAACGGCGTCTTCCAGATCGGCCATGCCATAAGAGATGTCGTCTGCGGCTTCCATGATGTACGAAAAAGGAGAGCGGCAACCCGGTGCGATATCCAGTGCATGTCTGAGTTTGCTAATGTATTCCTGCTCACTGAGGTAAAAGCCCACTTTCTTTTTAAGGTAACTGAGTGTGTCACCCTCTTCCGGGGCGGCCTCAGTGCCGCAACGGGTGTATTTCATGATCCCGGAGGCCTGCGAATAGGTCAGGTTCAGGTTCAACAGTGTGTGCACCAGACGGATCCCCTGCGCGTTGCCCTCAAAGTGAGTCAGGTCTCTGAGTACGTCGGGGCTCATTGCCTTACCACTGAGCTTTTTGTAGATACCGGCAATATGCTGCCCCAGCCAGTCACTCAGCGCTGCCTCGCCAAAGTGCCCAAAGGGTGGGTTACCTATGTCGTGCATTAGGCAGGCCATCTCAACAATGGACTCCAGCATACGCTCATACTCGCCGACACTGGTTTGCTCGTCGAGCTGTTCACAGATCAGCTGACAGATATAGCGCCCGGCCTGCTGCACTTCTAAAGAGTGCGTTAGTCTGGAGCGTACCGCTGCGTTTCGCTCTAGCGGAAAAACCTGGGTTTTTTGCTGTAACCGGCGGATTGCAGCCGAGGTAATAATGCGGTTTCGGTCACTTTCAAATTGTTTGCTAAGCTTGCTTGAAAACTCGAAGGGGCGATCCGCGCGGATCTTACAGTTGAAGGTCGTCACCATGTTTCCTTATGATTTAATTCATACCCTTATGTTGTCTGTTTTTTATCCACAAAGCAACACCTTAGAGTTTTATGCTAAGGGTTGCTTAAGCAAGTCTAGCAGGGCCTGCGGGACAAATTTACGGGATGTCGTAATGGCGTAAAAGTGCTCAAAAATGGGCAGCTGACTGTGATACTGCTCCAGCACACCCTGAGCAATTTCATCTTTAACTACTACAGGGGGCAATACTGCAAGCGCGCCACTGTCTCTGGCCAGCAGGCGCAGCATCGCCATATCATCTACTTCGGCCTGAATATCCGGTGTGTATTGATGAGCGGCGCATAAGGCATTGAAGGCGGAGCGGATCTCTGTGGTGGGCCCGGGCAGTACCCAGCGCACTTTGTCATACCCTTCTGGAAAGTCACTTTTAATGCCGGCACCTTTAGGGCCGACAATGGCAACCTGCTGGCGCGACACCAGTTGCGTATGCCAGCGGGTTTCATTCTGGCTGGCGAGACGGTTGGTCAGCACCAGATCCAGTTCATGGTTGCTTAATCCTTGTAGCAGGGTATCCATGTCGCGGGTGGTGAGGGTAAAGCTGATATGAGGGTCACAAAGCAAGGGGCTGATAAAGCTTTCAATGAAATTTCGCGACAGGGTGGTTTGCACGCCGATCGACAGATGTTGCCGTTCGGTGGCCACACCTTTAAGTAAAAAGGATTCGAGCTCTTCGCCTTTGTAAAAGATATCGTCAGCATAAACCAACACCTGCTTGCCGGCATCGGTCAGGATCAGCTTGCGTCCTTGTTTTTCAAATAATGAGACACCCATCGTATGTTCCAGTCGTTTGATCTGGATTGACAGGGCTGACTGCGAGATGTGCACATCCTGAGCGACCTGTGTCAGGCTACCAGCCTTCGCAACGCGCCAGAAATAATAGAGGTGGTGATAGTTAAGCCGGCTCATATTAATGTTATATAAAATATATAGTTTAGTTAGAATATATATATTTTTTATATCTTTCAACGTCTGACATACTGTGCCTGTTCTGAATGGAGTGGGATAATTATGTCAATATCGTTAATGATGATGCTCGCCATCACGCTCAGTTTTGCGCTCAGCGCCTGGTATTGCGGCCGTGCCAGTCGCATCAACAGGCGGTTTGTCAATGTATTGTCTGGCTGGCTACTGGTTTTATTGATCACGGCCATTGCCGGGCAGGGCGTTGGGACCCTTTTTCTCTCTGAAAGTACGCTTACGCATTGGATACATGTGACGTCTCTGGGCCTGATCATGTTTGCCCTGGTGGTGTTTATGGCCATTATTCTGATGCGCTTTTCTCTCAATTACATGGCCGGTGAGCCGCGACTGGGCGTTTACTGGCGCTGGTTACTGGGCACGCTTGCGGCTGTCTCATTGGTGGTGATGAGTAATCATTTGCTCTTGCTGCTGCTGGGCTGGACTGTGATTAGTCTGGCGCTTCACCAGTTATTACTTTTCTATCCCGAGCGTCCCCGAGCTGCACTGGGGGCACATAAAAAGTTTATTCTGGCCCGTCTGGCTGAGCTGGCGTTGCTGATTGCCGTGCTGTGCTTGTACCAGGCGCACGGTACCTTTTTGCTGACCGAGATTCTGGCACATTATCAGGCTCCTAACCCTGACGTCAGTGTTTACACCCAGATTGCCGCAGTCATGCTGGTAATAGTCGCACTGATGAAATGTGCGCAGTTGCCGGTGCACGGCTGGCTAATGCAGGTGGTCGAAGCCCCTACGCCAGTCAGTGCTTTATTACATGCGGGTGTTATCAATCTGGGTGGTTTTTTAATGATAGTGTTTGCGCCTGTGGTGATGCAGGTTGCTGCCGCTCAGTGGTTGCTGTTACTGGCAGGCGGTCTGACAACGGTACTGGCGGCGCTGATCATGACAACCCGGGTAAGCATTAAAGTGCGGCTTGCCTGGTCGACCAGTGCACAGATGGGTTTGATGCTGGTTGAGTGTGCACTGGGATTATATGAATTGGCATTGCTACATTTATTAGCGCATTCAGCATATAAAGCGCATGCTTTTCTTAATTCCGGGCACGCGGTTCGGGATAACCTGCAAGCACGTCTGGCGGTCCCTGTTACGCCGTCTCGGGCACGCTGGCTGGGTGCGGCATTGCTGAGTATGAGTCTGGTTGCCATGACGTATTGGTTCGTGGGGCAGGGCACAGCGCTGAGTATGTGGGTCTTGCTGGCAATGTCATTTACGCTGCTTCTGGCACAGCGCAGCAGTGCGCATCATAGCCTACCCTGGGCAGGTGTGCTGGCGTTCTGTGTCGTGTTGTTGACCAGCTATGCTGCTATGAAAACGCTGCTTGCTCATACTGTGTTTGCTGAAGTATCTCTGCATGAAACTCCTCTGAGTGCAGCCGATAGTGTGGTGATGACGTTGTTTTTCAGCTTGTTTGTATTGAATTGGTTATTGACCTACAAGACTGCGCACCCTCGGGTGCAAAGGTTATCAGTGGTGCTGTTTGCTGGTTTGTATCTGGATGAGTGGTGGACCCGTCTGACACTAAAAATCTGGCCCGTGAAGTTACCTGCCCCTGTTAAAGCGCAGCGTACGGCCAAGCGCCCGTATGGATTAATTCAGGAGTCTTAAGATGGCAAGAGATATTCGCACACTCACCCAACCACAACTTAGCGCGATTCAAACCGCTTGTTTGAAGCTTGCACCCAGCTGGCCGCTGGACCAGATGATAGCGGTCAGTCCATACTGGCCAATGCGTGATGAGCCAATTGAGCAGGTCAGTGCCCGGCTCAGTGCGCTGGCTGGTATTTCGATGTTGATGCCAGCCAGTGACTATCTGGATTGGTATCGCCGTGGCCTTATCACCGAGCAGGCCCTGCAAACGGCACTGGCGGAATCAGGGCTTGGGATCAGTCAGGGGGAGCTGGTTCAGGCACTCGAGCGGATACCGGAGCAGGTGCCATGGCAGCCGTTGTCGGGGTTGCTGGACGAGCACAGAGCGCGTCACAAAATGGCCTGGCGTGATGAGATAACACATCAGATCAGTCAGTTTTGTGCGGCGCATTTTCAGCAGGCTCAGCCCATGTTACACAGCAACGAAAAGCCTGATCTTTATGCCCACTGGCTGGCGGTGAGTCAGCGTGATAGGGGACTCAGCATTGTGCTGGATGAGCCCGATCTACACCGTTATTTTGCGCAGTTACCGGATGACCCGCATGCTTTGATAGCGCAGGCATTAGACACCTTTGGTATGCAAAATGAACAGGTTGAGTTATACGCCCATGCCATGTTGCTGGATATCAGTGGGTGGGGAGCCTGGGTCGCCTACCTACGCTGGCAAGGTGAACTCAGCAATACGCCACAGGATCAGACGCTGGAGCTGCTGGCAATTCGGATGGCCTGGGAGCTGGTGTTGTGGCGTTATCAAGAATCACAGTTTCCTGGCTTCTTTGCGACTTTGAAGCATGCATGGAAGCAATCGATGGCACGGTTGACGGATTTGCCTGTGCAACATCAAACACAACAAAAACCGCTGTGGATCTGGGCCAGAGCGGCTGAGCTGAGTTACCAGCAGCAGCTACACAGCATGTTGAGCCGCCCGGTAAATTTATCGGCACGTGCCATTCAGTGTCAGGTTGCATTTTGTATCGATGTGCGCTCCGAAGTTTATCGTCGGGCATTGGAAGGTCAAAGCGATGCCATACAGACCATGGGGTTTGCGGGCTTTTTTGGCTTACCCATTTCATACCAGCCACAACAGGCTGATGTAAGCCGCCCTCAGTGCCCAGGCTTGTTGATGCCCAGTCTGGTGGCCTCTCATGCGCAAACAGACAAGCATGGTGCCGCCTCGCTAAACGCCGGTGCTCGTTGGCAGGCATTTTCGAAGTCGGCCACGGCGTCATTTTCCATGGTGGAGTCGGCTGGGTGGATAGATACATTTAAATTGCTGAAAAAAGCGTTTTTTGCCTCTGAGCAAGTGCATCCAGTCGACAAGTTATCAAACAGTCAGAGCTGGTCGTTGACGCAAAATGGCGAGGAGTTAAACGCACTGCAAAAGGCTGAACTGGCTGCTGGCGTATTGCATGCGATGGGGTTTGAGCAATTCGCACCAACCGTACTATTGGTCGGCCATGGCAGCCACTCTACCAACAACTTACAGGAAGCCGGGCTTGGATGCGGCGCATGTGGTGGGCAAAGTGGTGAAGTTAATGTCAAAGTGCTGGCTTGGTTACTGAATGATAAGTTGGTACGAGCTGCATTACCTGAACTTGGGGTTGAGATCCCTGAGCAAACCCGGTTTATTGCGGCACTGCATAATACCACCACAGACCACATTCGCTGTTATGGTGAAAAACCCGATGCTCAGATAGAGTCCTGGCTTTCGCGCGCAACGGCTGTGGCACAAAAAGAGCGCGCGACAAAACTAGACGCACAGCTGGCTGACTTTGATCGAGAAGCGCTGGATCAGGCTTTGATAGCCCGTAGCCTGGATTGGTCTCAGACTCGCCCCGAGTGGGGATTGGCCAATAATGCTGCATTTGTTGTGGCACCTCGTGACTGGACCCGGGGAGTTGATCTGCAGGGGCGCAGCTTTTTACATGATTATCAATGGCAGCATGATACTGATTTTAAGGTGCTCGAAACCATCATGACCGCACCTATGCTGGTGACCCATTGGATCAACATGCAGTACAACGCCTCGACCACAGATAATCTGCATTTTGGTAGTGGCAATAAAGTGTTACATAACGCGGTTGGCGGCAATATTGGTGTGTTTGAGGGCAATGGCGGAGATCTCAGAACAGGCCTTGCGATGCAGTCGTTACATAACGGACATGACTGGATGCACCAGGTACAGCGATTGTCCGTTTATCTGGCAGCACCTAAATCGGCGATTAAAGATATTGCATCTCGCCACGAAGTGGTTCAGCAGTTGATCGATAACGAGTGGTTGTACGTATTTCAGTGGCAATCGTCGGGCGAGATAAGTCGTTTTTACCAGCAGCGCTGGTGGCCTGTGTCTGCGCCCGCAGACAGACAAGGTGAAGAACAGAAAATAGTACAGTGTCTTTGACTTCTGGTATGCATGATACCAGAACAAAGCTGTGGGGCACGAAGCGGCAACCTCCGGGTTGCCGCTTTTTTTATTGTCAATCGCCTTGGTATATTTGCCTGAGTCTGCCAGAGTTAAGAGTACCTGTGTTAATGTCAGCATGGGCAGAAGGAATGAATGCGAGTGTCATCAGCACATAATTTGGGAGTGAGCATGTCGGGAGATATCGTTAAAATTCAGGCCGGGCACTGGTCAGAAACACAGCTAAAACTCAAAGCGCTTAGCGATAAAATGGCTGAGCTGGAGCCTTTGGTACTTGAAGCGGTTGAGCTACTCAACTCCGATAATTGCAACCCTGATATTGAGGAACGCCGGGCACTGGCACAGCAACTAAAAGCCGTGATGTCCAAAGATAGGTCTGCCGATTAGGTATGATTTTTAAATTTAAACAGCGGTGGCTGTGTTTCTTTATAATTCCTGTTCTCAAAAGCAGACTTAGTCTCTGCGCTGTTGCCTCAGATGCAAATCTTGTTGGGTAGGTATTGCAGCGTGTGTAAACCCCTCTAAAATAATAAGCATAGAAGGAAATTGGTAGGTGCAATGAACTCATCGCAGTGGCTTATTATTTGTAGCATTCTGATATCCGCGTTGTCGTTCGGCAAACTTGCCGTAGCTGACGTATTGGATGTTTCCGTTGGCTGGACTAAACCCCCGTATGTGATTGAACAGGGTGATACTGGCTTCGAACTGGATATGGTAAAGGCCATTTTTGCCTTGCTGGGCCATGACCTGCGGTTTGTGTATGTTCCCTTTGGCCGTTCAGATTCACTGTTGAAAACACACAAAGTAGACGCGGCACTGACCATGAACCGGCGCATGGATCTGGCCGGCGCGGTATTATCCGAGCCTTATATCACCTACCACAATACTGCCATCAGTTTAAAAAGTCGGAAGTTAATAATACCCAGTATCAGCGCTCTAGAAAATTACGCTGTGATTGGCTTTCAGAATGCTTCTTTGGTACTGGGCATGGAGTATCGACTGGCGACTGCCAGCAGTCCTCTGTACATTGAGCTACCCGATCAGCAAAAACAGGTAGAATTGCTGTTGCAGGGGAAAGTAGATGTGGTGGTTATGGATATCAATATTTTTAACCATCTGAGTAAAGCCGTTGTCGGCCAGGATCAGATGCCCAATGTATCAGTGCACAATTTGTTCCCTGCATCGCCATACCGTATTGCCTTTCGGGACCCAGATCTTAAAGAGGCCTTTAATCTTAAAATGGTGCAGTTTAAACGAAGTACTGCTTATCAAACGTTGTTGAACAAGTACGAATTTCTTCAGTGAACTCCAAACCCCTTTTGCTATGAACGCGGCTGTCTGATACAGCCACACAGGGTCTTATCTTGCGATTTCACCATTCAAGATGTCTCTTTTTGCCGTTAAAATGCAATAAGCGACGTGTCAGGATGAGCTATGATGTGTGCCAAAGGAGTAAAGCATGACAAGAAAACAAGTATATTTTATCGCTGATGGATTTCAGGCACTGGATTTATTTGGGCCTTTAGATGCGTTTATGGAGACCAACTCCCATGTGTCTCATGCGTATGAATGTAAGCTATTGAGTTTAGGGACTGGACCTGTAAAAACTGTTTATGGCCAGCAAGTTCAGGCAGATTATGGCCTCGAAGACGAGTTTGCTCTAGACGACCTGATCATATGTGGGGGCAATGGTATGCGCACGTTGTCGCTCAGTGCCAGGCAGGTTGAGAGACTGTCTGAACTGGCGGGCAGAGCTCAGCGCGTTTTCAGTATATGTACCGGCGCATTCGTGCTCGCCCGGCTTTTCCCACAAAAGGCCTTAACGTTAACTACCCACTGGCGGCATTGTGATAGCCTGGCCCGGTTGCATGGCCACTGTACCATTTCACCCGATCCGCTCTACATACAGGACAAGCACATCTGGTCGTCAGCCGGTGTACTGTCTGGGGTTGATTTAGCACTTGCTATTGTCCGTGAGGATCACGGTAACAGTGTTGCTGCGCAAGTTGCCAAAGATCTGGTGGTTTATTTGCAGCGTTCTGGGAATCAGCGTCAGTATTCAGATGCCCTGGCATTGCAATCGGGTGACAGTTTAAAGCTCTCCCCACTTATGGAATGGTTAAGTACGCAGCTCAACCAATCTGTTTCTGTTGCCAGGATGGCGGAGTATTGTCACCTCAGCGAGCGACAGCTTACCCGTTTGTTTAAACAGCACCTGAACTGTACACCGAGTCATTATTTTAAAGTGCTCAAGCTAAATCATGCTCGAGACCTTTTATCTGAGGAAAACATTAGTCTGCGCCATGTGGCAGGTAAGCTGGGGTTTAATAACTACGACAGTTTCAGGCGCGCGTTTATCAGACAGTTTGGGGTAACGCCGTCACACTATACTAAAGGAATTAACCGATGAGCCAGAGGGTGAAAGCGTTACTATTGGGCTGCTGTGCGATGCATGTTACAGCGGCGCCGCTTAATGAAGCAGAGCAACAAGCCTGGGCCACAGACATTGATTTTTATGCTGAGCAGGTGAAAGCCAGGCATATTCACCCATTTCATACGCTGACGGAAGAGGATTTCAAGCACAATATTGAAGCACTTAAAGTTGAACTGCCCAGACTGAGTGAAGCTCAGGTTGAAACCCGATTGATGGCAATCAGCCGGGCGATAGGAGACGGGCACAGCAACTATTTGATGATGTCGGGCCCGCATCAACACTTTCCGTTTCGCTTTAAGTTTTTTGGCGATACTTTGAAAGTGGTAGATGCTACTGCGGAGCATCATGAGTTAATCGGTACACAGCTTCATTCAATTAATGGCTTGAGTGTGGCTGAGCTGTTCACTCAGCTTGCACCTGTGCTCCCAGGTGTGGACAACCAGTTTAGTGAGCACAGTAGTTTTGAATACTATCTGTCTTTACATAAGTTGCTAGTGGGCCTTGGGATCGTTGAGCAGGGTAGACCGGCCTCATTTCACTTTATTGAGGGCAAGGGCGCAAAAACCTTACAGGTTTCTCCGGTCAGCATGCGAGAGTTCGGCAAGTTGAGCTCTGCCTACTCGCGTGTGGAACCTAAGTTAACCAACCAAGATATCGGGATGCCCGGGATCACATTGAGCCTGTTAGAAAGTCAAAAAGCAGCCTATTTTGACTTTGCCTCTTATCCAGCGCCTGAGCAGGTAATGTCGCATTGTGATGCATTGCAAATAACACTTAGGTCGGCTGGCTCACGGTATCTGATCATCGACTTCAGGGGAAATAGCGGCGGGAACTTTTACTCGGGTTTGGCATTATCAGCTTGCTTACAGCCTCTGGATCAGATTGACTGGATGCAGGGTGTCTATGTGCTGACGGATGGTGCGACATTTTCTGCCGCAATGTCGAATACGGCCCAGTTCAGGCAAATTCTAAACGCCCAGGTTGTGGGGACCCCAACCGGAGGCGACCCAAATCATTTTGCGGAAAATAGCCAGTTTTTAATGCCTAACTCTGGTCGTCGATTCACTTTGTCTAAACGCTACTATCCGTTTATCGCAGAGCAAAGCGATGCTGTGTATCCCGATATTTATATTGAACCGAGCTGGGATGATTATCGGCACGGTAAGGATACGGTACTCACTGAGCTGCTGGTGCGATTGAATGGCATGCTGATTACGGGCAAAACCGTGCCAGCATTAGCTGAATAAAGCAAAGCTCTGTCGCGTACTTAGTTGCGACAGAGCACTTTTGCGCGACGAGCTACGTGGTTATGAGCAGATAAAGCGGCTATGGCATAAAGAAGTGGCACAGGCATAAAGCACAGTCGGACTCCAGGTGCCACCAGCAATGTGTGGTGTTTCTGCCTGTTGAATTTGCTTAGCGTTTGTTGAGAGGTGTTTAATTGATGTTTTTTTCAGCGTAAGTTTCATTGTTCATTCCTTTAGTTGTTACGTTCACCTGATTGAACGCGCACTTAATGTACAGCACAAGTAGTCTGGTTACACCTTTTTTCCATTAATTTTTAATTAACCTTTCTTTGCGTTTTTTCTCTAGTGTTATGATTTAGAATGACATAAATAAATGTTTCAAAATTTAATTTGTTAAATTTATTTTTTATTTATGTGAAATTTTTTCGTGGGTGTCAGGTCTCTTTGTAAGAATTCAAAAGGAGATACAACATGACCACATTATGCAAACCTGCGACTTTTTACCCTGAACACCTTGTCAATGCAGATGACATCATGACAGTAATTGAGATTTGTCACCCGGACAGCCCATATAAGCAACGGGCTTTTGAAATGATCCAAAACACAGAGGTAAAGAATCGGCATCTGATTTTACCTCTGACGGAGATTGTGAAACTTCAGGATTTTGGCGCGCGGGCCACTCGGTATAAGGAGGCCGCCATTGAAATGGCTGAAACAGTAGCCGTTGAAGCGATGGAAAATGCGCTGGTGGCTCCTGAGGACATCGATATGGTGATCGCGACGTCCTGTACCGGCTTTATGATGCCTTCACTAACAGCGCATCTGATCAATCGGCTGGGGTTACGCAACGAAACTAAGCAAATCCCGGTTGCACAATTAGGGTGTGTGGCGGGCGCGTCGGCAATCGGGCGGGCATTTGAATATTGTCAGAGTCGTAAAGACAGCAATGTGTTGATCGTCTGCGTTGAGACATCCTCATTGTGCTTTCACAAAGAGGCCGATAGATTACAGGACTTTATCAGTGACGCTCTATTTGCTGATGGCGCAGCGGCGGTGGTAATGAGGGGCGACAGTCTGGTGTCCGGCCTTAAGCTTATTAACAACCAAAGTGTGACGATTAAAGACACCATTCCTTACATTGAATATGACATTACGCATCAGGGCTTTAAGTTTTCTCTGGATAAGGAAGTTATGCACTCTATTCCACATGTTGCGCCATATTTGCAATCGTTTTGCCAACGCAGTTTATCGCGTAATGCAAACCAGGTAGACAGCACGATTTTTCATACCGGTGGTAAGCGTATTTTGGATGAGCTAGTACGTTGTTTGTCGCTTGAGCCTGACATGGTAGCACGCTCACGTGATTGTCTGGCCGAAACAGGTAACACCTCCAGCGTAGCGGTCATTGATGTGTTAAAACGTACCTTTGACTCTGCCAGGTGCGGTGATGCCAGTCTGCTTGCTGCGTTTGGCCCCGGTTTCACCTCAGAAATGAGCATTGGCGTATGGCATTGAAGTGCTGCTAGGAGTTAGCTTTAGACAACAGGAGCTGACTTGCAGCTGATCGAATTTACTCATCAGCGCGAGTCAAATCTTCCCATTCGTTGCTGGCTGATTGCTACGCCAGACTAAAATTTGACGCTGACCCTTGTTAGTTTGGGGATTTATAATCTCAGGCAAGACTGTGGCTTTATTGTATAATTTAGCAATTATCATTTAATGATCAGGGCCATGTACAAAAAAGCCTTTCTTGCGCTGAGCGTATTCTTTATTTCGGTGTTAATTGTGGCAACACTGGACACGTTTTGGTTTCACAGTGCCGCCACACAACGGCCAGCCGTGATGTCGTCAGTAATACCCCCCGAGGCTCAGTTAAAGCAATTGCAATCTGCACACCCACTGCTCGATATTTATGAACTGGCGTCAGACTCCCCGCAAGCGGCGTTAACACAACTGACGCACTGGCAACAAGGCGCGCGTGATCTGGCGCCCATTGAACAAGTGTATGTGTTGTGGATCCGCAGACGTGCAACCGATGATGATCCCGAGCGGGCAAGACTAAACCAGCAACTGACAGATCTTGCGAGCCAACATCAGCTCAACTGGCTGGAAGCCTGGGTGGCTCAGGCGCAGGCAAAAGCGGCCTTACGTATCGGTGATCTTGAAACAGCGCGCTCTGCCATCTTAAAAGCAGTGGCGGTTGCACAGCAACACCAGATTGGGTTCCTTTTAAAGGAGGTTTATAATACCGCAGGTGTGGTGTTTAACTCGACCAATGAACTGGTTAAATCACAGCAGTACTTTTTAAAAGGGATTAAACAGATTGAAGCGTTACCTGAGCACCGACTGCGTGCGTTGTTGCACAACAACCTTGGTCTGCTGTACGTGCATCTGGAGCAGTGGGACAACGCGTTAAAATATCTGAGTCAGGCTGAAAAACTCTACAGCCAGTATGCCTATGCTACGTCAGAGTACATGTCGTTAATTTTATTTAACCAATCTTTTGCCCATAACCGTGCAGGCCAGGCCGTTCAGTCCAGAGAAAAATTCGAGCAGGCTCTCAGTTATCTGGATGAGGGGGTGAGTGATTTTTATCGCGTTGTCGCGCTTAAGAATGAGGCCAGACTACTTAATCTGGAAAAAGACTTGAGTGGTGCGACGCGAAAAGCCAGCCAGTGCGTTGATATGACCAGCGCTGAAAAATACCCAATGCAGCATGGGATCTGCTTACTAGAGCTGGGTTTTGCTTATTACGCAAATAGTGATTTAGAGGAAGCACACTTGGCGACGCGCTCTGCGATGGCGGCTTTTAGCAAGCTCAATCATGCACGCTGGCTGATAAAAAGTCGGTTTTTCCTGGCACAAGTGCTGGAGCGCCAGGGGGAGGCGCAAGCGGCATTGTCGATACTTAAAGAAGCCCGGGCAGCAGAAAAAGCCATGATCATGAATGAATTGATTGCACTGGATACCGCGCTTGAGGTGCAACAAATTACTCAGGAGCGCGACTTGTTAAGTGCTCAAAGTCGCTTATCTAACCTTGAACTTTTGCTTGATAAACAGCGCTTCAGATTGCTGGTTTTATGGTTGATCCTTGCATTTACGGGGGCTGGGTGGCTGGCGCTGCGTGCCAGAGCAGTGAGCAAAGAAAATCGTCGCCTGTATGACCTCAGCTTTGTAGACCCGCTCACAAAAGCGTCCAATCGTCGTTTGTATCAGCAGGAAATGGCTAAGCCGGACAGATTGCGTACTGAGGTCCATTACCGACTGGTCGTGATTGACCTGGATCACTTTAAACAGATCAATGATACCTATGGTCATGACAAGGGAGACTGGGTTCTGAGCGAAGCGGCAGCCCGACTGCAAAAGTTCGTAGCCGATGATGAGCTATTTGTACGCTGGGGGGGAGAAGAATTCTTGATGGTAGTAAAAGAGCGTGATGCATTTCGGGCGTTCGTTCAAAGCATGGTTGATGCACTGAGGGAGGTGCCTTTTGAACTGGGAGAAACAGCGCTGCGCGTAACCGCCTCTTTTGGTGTTAGCGATGCAATGAGCGTGCAACAGTTGGGGGCATCGGATGGGGCATTTAAATGCGCCGACCGCTGCTTGTATCAGGCTAAAAACAATGGCCGGGATCGAGTGGTTATGCCGGAAGAAGTGCTTTAGTGAGTTCAAAGTGTGATTGTTGTCAGAATATAAGCATATGAAGATTAGAGGGTGCTTGTGGTGTTGTTTCTAAAGAGGTGCTCAAGGAGGCGATGTATGCGGCAGATGCTTTTGGATAGCAGCGAAGACAGTGGCCGGAGTGAACCGGCCAGCAATCCACTTGCTTTCCACTTGCTTTTACTTGTACAGTTCCAGCTCACCTAAACTGAGGTAGTTGCCCAGATCATTGGAGACATCGAGACGATAGTATTGGTAATGTGCTTTTGACTCCAGACAGTACTCAGACATTGCCGGGAAGTCGGGCTTGTCGCCAGAGCCAATGGGTGCCCAGACTTGTTTGTCGTTACTGCCATACAGTTTCCAGCTGGTGGTCACCCAGGTCGTGGTGTGATTGTAGCCTTGTGCAAGAGCGATTTTAGACACCGCTTGTGCCTGAGGCAAAGTGACATAGATTGACTCTTGCTTCTCTTTAGAGAACCAGACGTGGTTATAGCTATAGACAACGACACCATCATTTAGGTGGTTAATGCTGCCATGACTGGTTGTTGCAACCTCAAAGCCACTGATATCGACTTTTTCGTCAGCCAGTTGGCAAGCTCGGTTAGGCACCGTGCCGTCACCTATGGTCAGCTCAAAATCACCGCTTTGCTCATTGGCATCAACCCAATGCCCATACCAGCCATTAAAATCCAGAGACGGAGAACCGTAATAAGTGGTTTTCACACCGGTCTGATTGATCACATCAAAGGTAATGTACTTGGTGCTATCGGCAGCATTTAACTGAGGCAGGCTACCGTGAATCTGGTTACCAGAGATAATACTGCCGTGGCTGTCCGTTGCAATGAAATGCGCGCCACGAAAGTCGGGTGTGAATGTGGTTAATTTATCCTGCGTCAGTATATTGTCTCTGACACTGTCCTGCTTCAGGACCAGTTCATCGCTCTGCGCGACAGCAGAGCAGGCAACCAGCGCCAGTGTACTCAAACAAAATTGGGTATTGTTATTGGTTAACATATCTATTCCTTAAAATTATCCTTGTTTCCGATTTAGTATTCTACTGAATTAACTGTGAAAAGAGTATGTTTGAGGTACTTAAACACTGTGAAATGTGTGGCCGTCTCATGACGCTTTGATTAGGAAGTGTACACTGCGAGTCGCGCTCTCAGGTTTTGTGCATACATCGCACTCATATCCATAAATAGGTACACTTTGGTACATCTTTTCCGAACCTGTACATTTATCATTGCGCTTTATAGGCATTACTAATTAGATGGAATAAGTATGAATTCGATATATGCCAGAGCGTGTTTACGCGTTTCACTGGTGTCGTTACTTGTTTTGAGTTCTCAATCAGGGCTCGCCGCACAAGAAACCATACAAAGCGCGGACGATGAAGCGCTTGAAGGCGGGTATGTTAAGCTGGGGCTTGGCTACCGGGCCTCAACGCCAAACCGAGCGCGGGATCATCAAGGAAGTGGGGCTTCAGCATTTATCAATGCTCGTTATCAGTTAGCGAATGGTTTGTTTGCTGAGCTGACTAATTACAGAATGCTCAATGATGGCACGCGTGTTGGGTACAATTTTTATAATCCCGACGGCTGGAACTTTGATGTTATCACCCTCAAGGCGCATCAAAGCCTTGATTTCCCGGGCTGGCATAACAATAAGCTGACCGTACATTATCGTAAATCAACTCAAATGCTGGGCGTTCGGGCCACAGGTTCTTTTAACAAAACCACAGTCCAGTTTAGCTGGGCACCATACTCGTTTAACCGGGAGTATGACGATGGCATGTTTGCCTCTTTGTGGGTCGATCAGTCTTTTCAGTATAAAAACTGGCAGATGTACGCCAATACGGGGTTAGTTTATCGTTCTGAGGAAATCATCAATTACTATTTTGGTGTGCCTGAGGAGATAGCGTCGTATATGTTTCCTGCCTATTCCACTTCCTCCGGGACAGAGGTTAGTGCAGAAATTGGGGCGCTGTATCCTATTTCACAACACTGGATGTTTGAAACCTATTTTAAATACAGCCATATGCCACGCAGTATCAATAACAGTCCGTGGGTCGCTATGTTCAACAAAGCTGAAAACCGTGACGGGCATGTATCTGAGTTGGGGATTTTAGTGAGCTTTGTGTTCTGACCTGGTTGAAAGTATCTACTGTTATAGCGTTATGAAAAGAATTAAAAAGAACCGAGCAGGTTTGCTCATTATCCTGGGTTTTACATGTCAGGGGTTGTTATTGGGTGGCCATCTTCAGGCACAGCCTGACCCTGAGCTGAGCAGAACCCGCCTGGAAATATCTCCGACTCAGTGTGTGTCGGTTACACAGGGAGATAAGTGTCATGTCGACGTAAAAGTGCAATGGCAGACACAAGCAGGAGGGACGTATTGTCTAAAATCCTCCCATTCTCTGGAGGCCTTAAAGTGCTGGACGGGAGCACAAAGTGGCTATATTGAACAAACTATCGTGACCACAAAGCCTGTTGTATTTACGCTTTACAAAGAAGATGGCGCGGAGCTTGCCAAACGTGAGCTCAAGCTGATGTGGGTATATAAGCGTTCGGGCCGTTCACCTGCGTCATGGCGGATGTTTTAATCCTGAGTTTGAAAACAGCGTATCTTGGTACGTTTTGATACACATTGGTAGGCCTTGGTACACCTTTGCATGCTGACTTCTTTTAGGATGGTTTCACTTAAGCAAACCACCTAAAGGATATGCAATGCAATTTACAACAACGATAAAACACAGTGTGCTGATGGCGTCGATGTGTCTAGGTCTGGGCGCTTGTGGCGGGTCAGATAAGCATACACCGGCAAGTCAATCAGAGCCGGTAAAAAAAGCCGAAGTAGTGCAGCCTGAGAGCAACACCCTGGATTACCAGGCACTGATAGATCAGCTGGTGTCGGACGAAGTGCCAGGAATACTGCTGTATGTGAGGACCCCCGAGCATGAATTCACAGGGGCTGCGGGGATCGCTGACCTTCAGCAGCATTCCCCGATGGATGTTAATAGCAGCTTTCATATCGCCAGCTCTGGCAAAATTTTTACCGCGCTGCTGGCCTCTATGCTGCATGAAGACGGTATGCTGGATCTGGACAACACACTTGATACCTGGTTGCCAGACACTTTGCTGGATCAAATTCAATACAGCGACCAGATCACACTAAGGCAACTGCTTAATCACAGCAGTGGTATTTACAACTACTCAGATAAAAATACCTATGTAGAAGATAAACTCGCTAATCCGGCATTGCCTGTCACCAACGAAAGCCTGACACAGTATGCACTGAATAATCCCGGTTATTTTAAGCCCGGTGCTGACGTTCATTATTCTAATACCAATTATACGCTTGCAGGCATGATACTGGATAAAGTACTGGGATATCATAATGCCATTGAGATACGAAACCGCATTATCACGCCTTTATCACTGGATGCGACATTTGCCATCGGTTACGAACAAGACCAGGGTGAATTAACACCGGGCTATGATTATATCGACGGCGAGTTCATGAATGTCGGCCCGCTGTTTAGCACGATCTGGTCAAATGCAACGCCGGTGGCCTCTTCGGTTGCAGATCTGGCACTGCTCACCCGTAGTCTGTTTAAAAATTCAGACTTTGCGAGTGAGTCATTACAAGGGTTATTGCGCGGCAGTGACAGCCTTGTTCGTGAAGATGACAATACTCAATACGCGCTGGGTATGATGAAACACACTTATCCAAATGCCACCGTATACGAACATAGCGGCGGTAACCATGGCTACTCCACTCAGAATGCCTACATTGAAAGTCACGATACCAGCATTGTGCTGTTTCTGAATTGCGGCTTTAGCAGTGAGGAATGCGTCAATGCAGAATATGGACTATTTGAGTTACTGCTTATGGAGCTGACAAAAGCCCCGATTGTTGAATAGCATATGAGGTGAGGGGTAGCGGGTGTTGCCCTTTTTTAACTGTTGCGCCCAAATATTATTGGACTTATGGGAGGCGGATCAGGTCACATTACATCCGGCAAAATCTGACTTTTAAGCAATTCAAAGTCTGGCAGGCGGCATAGTTTAAGGATGGTACTTTGCTTCTGTACTGAGTGTGCTGATATAGTGTGGCGGATTGATTTTTACTGGGGTAGCACATTGATTATAAGAAAAGAGATTGATTATTCGACATATTCACTTAGCGAGCTAGAGGAAGCCTGGCTCAGCGTAGATGATTATGCTTACCCCGAAAGAGCTATTGAGATTTACACGCGACTAAAAAGTATGGAAAAAGAAGAAGAGGGAGACGACGCTCAAAGCCCAAACGAATTTGTGAATCTACTATCTCGCTTTTTCCAGCCGCATACCTTTGCGGATACCACCTTCAGTGATGAACTGCTTGAACAGAGCAATGCCGAAATGAAAGAAATACGAGTGCAGGCTATGATTGAATCGCGCGGAAAATTGGGTAGTTAAAAAACATATTTGAGGATAGACAATCCCATAAAAAAAAGCCCCCGCAAATGCGGGGGCTTATTTATTGGTGGAGCTGGGGGGATTTGAACCCCCGTCCAGAAAGCGTCGATATTCGAATCCCTCTAATAGAAACAGTAACTTACAGTCTTTTCAAATAGTTAAAATCTCATGGTATGTGTTGGAAGCTCTTTGAGTCTCGCTAAATTGGATGGAAATTGGATGTTTTTGGCTAGTTGTGAATTGTTTGATTAGGCGCAAGGAATTTTAAATTCCATTAAATCTTAGTACGCGTATGGTTTTATGAGTGTTGTTAATGGTGTAGCTTTGTATTAATGTACCATTCACTTTTTTGCGGGCTTTTTAACTATAAGAGAGATTAGAAATGAGGGCGCTGAATAGGGCACTTTTAAAATTATCAAAGCGTGCTGAGAAATATACAAACCAGCAGCTAGTAGAGTCTTTTGTTGATGTTGGACCGTTGTTCACATTGCTTTCCAATAGTGATAACCAAGTGATTTTTGGCAGACGAGGAACAGGAAAAACCCATGTATTATCATACCTGAATAACCACCTCGTAGATAATAATATTACTTCAGTAAAGATAGACATGAGGACCATAGGTTCTACAGGTGGAATATACTCAGATACTGATCTTTCTATTTCAGAGCGGGCTACGAGGTTGTTATCAGATACGCTATGTGCAATCCATGATGGCATATTGGAACTGGTAATTGAGGATGATAAAGATATATACGATTTATCCTCTATGGCCTCAAACTTGGATAGGGTAGCTGAACAGTCTACATCTATTGTAATTGAAGGGGACATAGAGCATGAAACTGGTTTAGGGAAAAAATCGACATTTAAAATAAAAGAGTCTATATCCTCTAAAATAGCTAGTACGAAATTGGAAATTAGCGCAGGGGCAGAAAGTACTGATAGTTCTGAATCAAATATAAACCAACGTAAATTACGTAAAGGCACTGAAAAACTTAGAATACATTTTGCTAGCGTATACAGTGAGGTTGATAAGTTGGTTTCTAAACTACCTTCGTCTGAATTATGGATACTCATAGATGAATGGAGTGAAGTGCCACTGGATTTGCAGCCTTTTCTAGCCGACTTACTTCGTCGTACCCTTTATCCAGTTGATGGTGTTACAGTAAAGATTGCTGCAATTGAACAGCGATGCAATTTTAGAAGGCATAATGAAGTTGATGGTTCGTATATAGGTATTGAAATAGGAGCTGATGCTTCTGCCAGCTTAAATCTAGATGAGTTTATGGTATTTGATAACGATGAGGTTAAGGCCAAGGAGTTCTTTGGAAATTTGCTTTTCCAACACGTTATGTCTCTGGATAAGGAAGATTCCAGTCCTTTCAATTTGTCTACTAAGGCTCGCTTTATTAATGATGTTTTCACTCAGCAAAGTGCATTTGAGGAGTTTGTAAGGGCTTCTGAAGGTGTTCCTCGGGATGCGATTAATATTATCGGCTTGGCTGCTCAGAAAGCTCTTGATAGACAAATCTCCATTCCAATCACGAGAGATGCAGCGAGAATTTGGTATCATCGCTCAAAGCACAAAGCTGTGTCAGATAGAAGTGGTGCAATAAGTCTGCTCGATTGGATTACTAATGAAGTAATAGGCACAAGGCAGGCTAAGGGGTTTTTGTTACCAATTAGCGTCAAAGATGCTCTTATTGATCACTTGTTCGACAACAGGGTATTGCACCTTTTGAAAACAGGTGTTTCTGCACAGTTATATCCAGGAAAGAGATATAATGTTTATTGTTTAGACTACGGGTGTTACGTCGACTTACTTACAACTAAGAATGCTCCACGTGGGTTGCTTATGAGTGATAGCGAAGATGGAGAAGACACTGTTAAATATATTGATGTACCTAAAACGGACTTTCGCTCTATTCGGAACGCGATATTGAACCTAGAAACCTTTTATGAAACTCAGTAGGTAGATGCTGGCATCTTCACGAATGGTGAAGTTTGAACAGGGGGTTTAGTCTCACAGCATCTTCATAGTGACTTGGTGCAAAGTGTGCGTATATCATTGTTTGCTCAATCTTTGCGTGACCAAGAATCTTTTGAAGTACGAGGATGTTACCCCCATTCATCATAAAGTGAGAAGCGAACGTGTGGCGCATGACGTGTGTGCACTGGCCATCGGGCAACGTAATTCCCGCTCTGTCTATGGCTCTTTCGAACGCTTTTCGGCAATCAGTAAAAAGAGGGCCTGCTTTTTTGGGTATCTCTTCGAATAGTTTCTTGCTGATGGGAATGCTTCGGTTTTTCTTTCCTTTGGTTTTGAAAAATGTAACTTTGAATGAGTTGCCAGATTGAATTACATGTGAGCCGTGCAATCCACACGCTTCTGAAATTCTAGCACCTGTACTCAAGCAAATTTTAGTCACTATTTCTAGATGTGGGTGCCTTGCTGATTCGATGGCCCTGAATAGTTTCTCGATATCCTCATGAGTCAGGAAAGCTAGTTCTTGCTCCTGGACTTTAATCTTTTCAATATTGGCTATGGGATTAGGGTAGTGGATATCTTTAATGCTTATTAGCTTGTTGTATACGCCTTTTAACAGCGTTAGGTCGTTGTTTGCTGTTTTTGGCTTTAAACCAGACTCTAGCCGCTTACCTCTGTACTTGCTGTATGCGTTTGCTGTGAGTTGTGAGGCAATAGGATTGCCGAGCGCTAGCGCAATAGCATCAAGCTTTCTCTTTGATGACTCTGGGTCTGCATAGGTTCGCCCGTGAACGTCATACCATTTATCTATGATGTCACTCAGCCGGCGCTTATCTTCTCTCTGCCTACTCCACGGCTTCTGTTCTCCTTCCGTTACAACGTAATTTAGGTAACGCTGAGCCTCGGCCCTTGTCCTGAACTTTTTCTGTATTCGTTTTCCTGATGAGCCCCACGGTCTTTCATCTAAGTAGTACCCGTCATCGACTTTTTTTATAGGCATACAACTCAATCCTATTGACAAAATGATACAAAAAATTAATATACTGCTAATCGCAACATAAGGAGCTTAAAGCGATGCCTCACAACACGTCAAGTGAACAGGCTAGTTCTCGTCCGCGTTTAGTTTTGAGTAAAACACACCTCAAGCATATAGGTGGGTCCAGAGGTGGTGGACTTGTAGTGGTTACTCAAGCCTTTAACAAATCAGTCTCAGAGCACTGTTTGAAGCCATAATATGATTCGTGTTGATGTAATTAATAGCTGGGATACGTCTATTATCATATCGTGGGTGATATTTTTCTTATTTCTTCTTTTTTTCGTTTTTACTGTTAGGAAAAATTACCCTAATGCAAAATCAAACTCTATCGCTTTAGGTGCATATGCGTTTTCTCACTTGTTAGGTAACGCCTCAAGCGTGATTGATTCCGATACGGTAAATCATTTTGCTTCCAGCTCCTATTATCTGAATTGGTCACTTTATGAGTCGTCGACTTTTCTTTCAATATACTTCCTTCATTCCTATATGAAAGTAGGGCACTCAAGCGCTGTTCGATGTGTATATTTCATGTCGATAGTTTGTATGGTTTCATATGTATATATGCATTACTTAGCCTTTGTTATGAAATATCAATGGCATTGGTTCTACACTTTTTACTCAACTGGGATAAATGTTATTTCTGTGTTGATGTCATTTGTGCTTTTCTTTGATTTGAAATTTAAACTTAGAGATATTAAATGTCGATTGAGTTATTAATAGCGATAGCATTTATATTTTTGTCCGTTCTGGCTTTTTTCAGTGTGGCAGAAGAAAGTGTTGATGTGAAAAGTATGCCTTTAGATGATTTGGCAATGCTTTTGCTTTTAGAATTTAGAGATATTAGAACATTGCCTTATGAGCATAGAACAGAGCGTTATGAAGAATGGGAACAAAAGTTTATTATCTTTTGTGAGCGTTCAGATTCTCAGCGAGTGGAAAGGTATAAAGGTGTTCTGAGGGCTGTGAAATGATTACTGATATACCATATCTATCGTATTTTCTGATATTAATACCTTTTCTTTTATTAGTTTTTATTGCTGCTGCAAAGAAGAAAAAAGGCTCGCCTGATTCTCTTGTGTACGAAGTTGTGGGTAGTGTTCTATCACCAGCAGAAATTTCATTTTATAAGGTTTTACAGTCAATACTCACTGATGAAGCAATCGTATTGTCAAAGATGCGCGTTGCGGATGTTATGTTACCTGTAACTTCAGACAGATCTCTTTGGCAGGTAAGCTTTAATAAAATATCTAGGAAACACTTTGATTTTGTAATTTGCAAATCAACTGACATGTCGGTTATTGCTGTTGTGGAGCTTAATGACAAATCACACAAGAAGAAAAACCGACAGGACAGAGATGAATTTTTGCAGCAAGCTTGCGATAGTGCTGCATTGCCTATTGTATTTATTCAGGCGTCACGCACGTACAAGCCTGCTGAGTTAGTCTCGGAAATGTCCGAGAATATACCTCAAGAATACTTCCGTTAAATTTGTCTATGCACGCTTTATCTCATCACTTGCGCTCTTTTTGCTGTCAGTCACAATAGCTTTTTTCTCAACTTGCTTGAAGATCAAAGCAGATGCAGCGGTAAGCTGCTCAAATGACAGATCTTTCAGTATTGCTAGCTCTTTGCACTCGAAGAGCCCTTCTTGAATTGCGCTAAGCAGCTCTGATTTCTCGAAGGATTTACTTTCCTTTCCCTGTATTAACCAATCCAGTGATACACCGTGCTCATTACATGCTTGTAAACATTGAGGGAACGGGATTGAGTTGTTTTTAATCATTTGTCCCGCCCACGTTTTGTTCTTCCCGAACTTATCGCAGATTTCTTTTAGTGTTTTGTAGCCGTACAAATCTTTAAGCTTTTCAAAAACTTCTGATGCTTTTGCTTCCAAAGTGTTATACCTTTCATTCGAAGTGCGTAAATTTTAGTTTGACGTAGTAAAAAATAGCACTTAAGCTTCGTTTCGTTAGTTTCAGACAGACAAACAAGGAATATAACATGGGTCAGCAATTAATTTTATCAATTCCTGCACCAGTACTAACGTATGACGCGTACGCAGATTTGCAAGGTCAGAAGGTCAAGGATGTTGTTAACGCGGTTGCGCGTGGTCGTCTTCCTGTATACCAACCACCCACAGGCCCAGACGAAAATCCAGCCAAGGTCAAAAAATACATAAACATGGTTGCTTTGTTTGCTGATGCAGCAAAGCAAGCGGGCATCGAAATCAATTTAGGGTAGGGGTTTCGGTCATGGCTTTCCAGATTCGCACATCAAGGCAAAAACCACTCAATCTGCTTTCTGAACATACTCTTTCTGTGTATGAGCGCATTTTTCCAACTCAATCCGCTGTTAACGTACTTGAAGATTCGAAGGGAGACACCAGTGCACAGGCTATCGCCAAGCGTGCACGTATGGGTAAGAAAGAGCGCTTAGCGGATGACAAACTAAATAGTCTGGAAGCCAGAACGCAAATACTAACCCGTCACAGTTCTTTATCAATCATGCTGGCTAACGGCTACTTGGTAACGGAAAAGTTTTTCGGTTATGCCGAGGCCCGTGACAGACTGATAAATGCCGACAGAGTGTTAATGCTTGGCGGCATCAATCTCAGTGTCTGTGATGACGAATTGTGTGATATCGCAGAAGAAAAAGCGCGCGTTTTCGAGCTTAAGGTAAAGCTTCAAATTCACACCTACAAGCTGTATCTCGATTTATGTCAGGCTATGCAGCGCTACAATATTGAGCCACCTGCATTTGATGATGAGTATTTCAATATGGATTCGGGTCAGCGTGCTCAGCTTAAACCCGCTTATGTCGCCAACGTAATGAACCTGCTTACAGGCGCACTTAACCGTATGGCCTGCCCGTTGTGGTGGCGCAGACGTTTGCGCAGTAAACAGGCGTTAGTTATCGAACAGCTAGCGCGAGACCTGAGAACCGTACATAAAAAATCTTCACCTTACGTTAGCGAGTTCACAATCCGGAATAAGCGTGAACGCAAAAGCAAGTCTGACCGCCTGATGTCTGACTTGTTTGTTGTGCCGGAGGGTTCTAACCCGTACCGAGATTTCGAAACGCTTCATGATGTGGCGTCGCGTAGCTCATCAAGCGGCTATCAGCTAGCCTCTGAATTAATGGTCCGTATTCGAGGGTTTGAGGAATGCGCAAAAACGTTGGGTCATCGTGGTGAATTTTACACGCTGACCGCTCCGAGCCGTTTTCACTCGGTTCACGCAAGTGGTATTCCAAACCATAAATACGATGGTTCCACACCAAATGATGCGCAGGGTTATTTTAACGAACTTTGGAAGCGCGTTCGCGCACAGTTCTCCAAGGCCAAAATACGCCCGTATGGATTCCGTGTCGTAGAGCCTCATCATGATGGCTGTCCGCACTGGCATATGTTGCTTTTCTTTGCTGATGGTCAAGCTGCACCTGCGCGGAAAATTATGCGCAAGCTATCTATGCAGGATACACCGTCAGAAGTTCGAACATCATCAACTCGCTTTAAGGCAATCGCTATAGACCCTAATAAGGGTTCTGCGGCTGGTTACATTGCGAAGTACATAACGAAGGCTGTCACAGGCTCAAATATCGAATCAGTAAGTTGCTCTCAGGCTGGCGAAATGTCCGTTCTTCCGGCTGATGCCGCAGAGCGTGCAAGTACGTGGGCCAGTACATTCAATATTCGTCGATTTCAGCAAATCGGCGGTCCCAGCGTCACCACATGGCGCGAACTCAGAAAACTAGGTCAGGGAGACACCGGAAAATGCGAGGTAGCAAATAGCATGAACACAGATTTAGACACGGTATCACGGTACGCGCTGGAAAAGGTTCGTGCGGCTGCTGATTCATCAGATTGGGCGGCGTTTTGTATTGCTATGGGTGGCGTCCAGGTTAAACGCAAAGACCAAACTTTGAGAATTCACTATCAAATCCCTGACATCGTTGACCGCATCACAGGTGAGATTAGTCGTTCAGAGTCGAACTCTCCTTATTTCACTACCAAGTACGGCGACACTCCTGCAAATCGAATTTTGGGTGTTGCGTGGGATTCGGTCGTGGTTATCACGCGCAGAGGCACGAGTCAGATTTTGACTGAGAAAGAGCTTAAAGCGCAACGCAAGATAATGATGGGTGTCAGCGAATCTATCGAGAGCTGGATAGAGGATGGCCGTTATATGCAGCCCAGCGAAGAAGAAATGGCGTTCCTCGAAGCCTGTGCAATCGAAGACCACCAAAACATGTGTTTGTTCATGGATTACGAAGCTTTGGGTTCTGTTATCCAGAGCGACGAAGTCGCGACCTTGGACTTGTGTCATTAACTGTAACCCAGAGGCGAATATGAACTATCAGGTACAACTACGAGATTTTTTGACATCTCAGTATCAACTAATTGAAAGCTACATAAAGGAGCAATAGACATGGCTAGCATTGAAGGCGCTATTACCGATGTGAATTTAGTAAATAAAACCGACGACAAGGGCGCACCTTTGCCGCAATCCGGTGAATTTAAGTTTCATACCAAAAATCCAGCAAGCATCTGGACTGTAAAAGTAACGCCAGAACAGGTTGCGGATGGTACTTATCGCCAGCTCGAATCGTTGCAGTCTGACCCAAACGGCTGGGGGCTAAAGCCTGTATTACTCAATCTTGAGTATTACGAGGGCGCCAACGTAGCGCGCCAAATGGCGTGGAATGGATTTCGACTTAACTCTATCGCGACTGAGCTTAAAAAGGCGGGTTAAGTAAGGTGGCTACTTGCACACAACTTGAGTACGGAGAATTGGTTCCCACAGCTCAGTCAATTGAGGATTGCACAGGGTATGTGTTGCTGGAGCCATCCGAGTATCAACAATTTATGTTGGGGGCATCGTTGTTTGACCCTAACGCAATATCACAGGCCCAAGCACAGGCGCTTTTTATGTCTGGCTTTGGCTTGGTGATTATCAGCTATCTCGTAGCGTGGGGTTATGGGGTGGTTATTAATTGGTTCCATCCGGAACACGATAAAACATAATGTCTAAGGAGACACAACATGGACTTTTCATCAGTCACATCTGCGGTAGATTCAACAACCATCGTTGCAGCAATCACGGCGATTGCCGCAATCAAAATCCTGCCGGGCGTTGCTCGTTGGGGCTATAACCAAGTCATCGGCTGGTTCCGTTAACAGTCGAAAAGCGTAAATCAAAGCCCCTTCGTGGGGCTTTTTAGATCTAGGCGTTCAACATGCTTTGCGACATTTTTTACGAGGCCCTTTATATCGCTTGCTGGGTTGCTGTTGTACGCCGGCTTCATCGGGCTTTTACAAGATAGGGAACTTATTATGATTTGGGGGATTTACTATGCGGTATTGGGCATTGCGAGCGCGGCTGCAATCGTACGCGGTTTTGATGGGGCGTAAGTTGATTGCGTTCGTTGGTTACTCATTACGCCACCCGTTTAGAACGATGGCGCTGTTTTTTAAACTCTGGTTATGTGTCCTGGCATTTGGTGTGATGTCATTCGCGGTTCTGGCCAGCGACCCTCTCGACACAAATAAATACGGTCATGACTGCTCAATGGTGGATTGTAGTAGTGCTGTATCGCCAAAATCCGAGATTAATAATGGTACGCCCAAATACATATTTGAGTGCTACGACGGCCGAACAGTCATAGGTACTGATTATTTCGCGTGCCGTCCTCTCTGGTTAGAACGCTGGGGCGAACATATTGCTAATGCAGATTGTGAATCGAGGTTCATTGGTTGGAGTGACAGAAACATATCGTATCGATATCAAAAATCTCGTATTGCCTATGATGAGGAAGGCAGACAGTACACTGAGTGTCTTAACCAGTGGAACACGGCTGGCTTTGCTAATCCAGCCGCTCGAACTCTTGATCGCGTAGATGACACTGAGCCAGTGACATCTTGCCCACCTGAGGAATTTCCAAATCATTATATCGCAGGTTATGAGGGTGGCGTGGTTAAGGCGTGTTTCAAGCCTCGTGTTGGTGACCCCTCTGATGATAAGAACGATGACAGTTGCGAGCAGTACATTGGTGAGGATCCGGCATGGTTTGAGGTGACCGTAGATAATAAGGTTCATCCTGATGCGTCACGTATTCAGTGCGTTTCTACGGGGTCAGGTCGCATGTGTCAGGTTACGTCAACCAGATGGCTGGATACGTTTTACACTGATTCTACAACAACATATTCCCCAGTTGGCGGCGGTAATTTTACAGGCAGTGAATGTAAAGACGCAGCTAATGTCAAAGCACCCGGCCACGAGCCCGGCGAAGACGACCCTGACCGCGACGATTTTTGCACCGCCCATAGCTCTGACGGAGTTTATACCGTTGATTGCCCTGAAACAGATGGTTTTACGGTTGATTGGAACAAAATCCAGCAGCTAGACGAAACCCGCGCAAAAGAAGACCGCAGGCTTAATGAGATACAAGAGCGGTTCGAAGGAATCGAAGCGTCGTTTCTGACGCAAGAACAAATGCAAGCTATGGTCGATAGTGGTCAGCTCAGAGGTGACAAGGGTGACCAAGGCGAGCAGGGAGAGCAAGGCGAAAAAGGCGAGAAGGGTGAACAGGGAGACAAAGGCGAAAAGGGCGAAAAGGGCGAGCAAGGCGTTAAAGGTGACCAAGGTGTTAAGGGTGACAAGGGTGACCAAGGCGAACAAGGCGAACAAGGCGAACAAGGCGAACAAGGCGAACAGGGCGTAAAAGGTGACAAAGGTGACAAAGGTGACAAAGGTGACAAGGGCGAACAAGGTGAACAAGGTGAACAGGGCGAACAGGGCGAACAGGGCGAACAAGGTGAACAGGGTGAACAGGGCGTAAAAGGTGACAAAGGTGACAAAGGCGAACAAGGCGAACAGGGCGAACAAGGTGAACAAGGTGAACAGGGCGTAAAGGGTGAAAAAGGTGAGAAAGGTGAAAAAGGTGAAAAAGGTGAAAAAGGTGAAAAAGGTGAAAAAGGTGAAAAAGGTGAAAAAGGTGAAAAAGGTGAAAAAGGTGAAAAAGGTGAAGGTGAAAAAGGTGAGAAAGGCGAGAAAGGTGAGAAAGGCGAACGTGGCGTAAAAGGCGAGCGCGGTGCACAGGGTGAGCAAGGCATACAAGGTATCGCTGGTACTGCCGGCACTGCTGGCCGTGATGGTAAAGACGGCAAAGATGGCAAAGATGGCAAAGATGGCAAAGACGGTGAAGCTGGTGAGGATGGTACTAGCTGTAGTGTCGTCAATTTACCCAGCGGAGACGCAACCATCACCTGCGCTGAATCCAGTGCGACTGTTCGTGGCGGAAAATCTTGCACAACCGTACAGCTCGATAACGGTGACACCCGTATTGATTGTGAGGATGGGACTAGCTCCACTATTGGTGGTGTTGATGAGGAGGGTATTGTTGCGGCGCTTGGGCAGGTTCGCGGTGAACTTGAAACCCAGACCGAAATTTTAAAACGTGGCCTCGAATATGAGGGAGAGCCGGGGGGCTTAGACCTTGAAACTAAGCCGGACGCATGGCAGGAAATCGAAAACTTTGACTGGGAAGAGCGCAACTTCGGGACTGTCCTCGAAGACCATGTTGAAGAGATGAGGCAAATTCCGCTGTTTAGTGCGATTGATGGTTTCTTTGATGTCTCATTCAGTGGCTCGTGTCCCACCTGGTCAACGTCTGTGAATGTATTACAGGCGTCGTTTAACGTGTCGTTTGACCAGTTATGTAGCTCAGAATTCCAAAGCATACTACCTATGATTCGCGCGATATTACTATTGTGCGCTAGCTTTTTCGCATGGAGGATTGCAATTGAATAAGGTTATTGATTGGCTCGTCAGTGTCTGGCAGAGCGTTATAGATTGGTTTTATGGTGTCATCCTGTTTATTTTAAATGCGCTGCTTTGGGTGGCTCTTGAGCTACTTGATTTGTTATTACAGGGTTTCAGATTGGTATTCTCGGCTGTGGAGCCACCTGATTTTATAACGAGTGGTTTAGGTTCTGTGTCTGGAGCAATATCTCCAGATGTTGCCTATTTCCTCAGTGCTACAGGCTTTTCAGATGCATTAGCTATTGTAGGGCTCGGGTATACATTTCGTATCACCCGAAAATTACTGACACTATTTCAGTGGTAGGGGCTAGGCATGATTATATTTCATGAGGGTTTGCCGGGGTCAGGTAAGTCGTATGAGGCTGTTGTACACCACATAATTCCTTCAATAAAGAAAGGGCGTCATGTGTACGCTCGGTTGAATGGGTTTAATGCTGAAAAGGTCGCCGAAATTATAGGTGAAACAGTTGATTATGTGAGCTCTCTATATACTGAAATTACCGAAGAACAGGTTCTTGAAGTCTATAAGTATGTCAAAAACGACTCGCTGCTGGTTATAGATGAGCTACAAAATTTTTTCCCAAGTGGTCGTCAAAAGCTATCAGACGAGATGACGCAATTTATTGCTGAACATCGGCATAAAGGGATGGACATACTCTGTATGGGTCAGGCACTTGCTGATGTGCATACGACATGGAAGCGTCGTGTTGAGCGGAAAATCGTTTTTCTTAAGCTGTCGATGGTCGGTCTCGATAAGCGATATAAGTGGAAAATGTATCAAGGGGTTTTGTCTGGTAAGAAATCAGATATTGAGTTTAAGGAGATAAAATCAGGTACAAAAAGTTATGACAGTCAGTATTTTGGTAGCTATTTGAGCCATCAGCAGGGTACTGATAATACAGATGTTTATAATGATGACCGGGTCAATGTTCTCAAGTCAAACGCAATCAAAATATACTTACCCGCATTCATCTTCGTGCTTATATTTGCTGTTTGGTTCTTGTATGGGTTGTTCACTGGTTCTGAGAGTGTTGTATCTGATAACAAATCGTCGTCGGATATTGTTCGTCATGATAAACCCGCACCTACTCAACAGCAGGGCCAATCATCAACAGCCAGGTCAAAGCCGCCTGTACGTAAAGTGTCGACAGATGTAAAACAGCGTCAGCGAGATATAATTGAGAATAGCCCGGCATATGTTACGTACAGTGAAATTTATCGTAATCAAGTAAGTGAGTTGCTTTTGGTTGTCTACGACGATTTAGGGCAGGTTATCGACAGGTATGACAGGGATTCACTTTTGGTTCTTGGTTATCGGCTTAAAAACTCTAGGCTGGGCATCATGGCGTATTACAACAATCAGCTTGTGGCACTGTTTCGTTATAAGCCAAGCGGGGATTATTTCAAGCAAATACCTGATGATACATATAGTGATTTGAGAGCATCTAACTAGGTTGGAAAATACCATATAAGGCGAGGTCACTGGTGACTATTCAAACAAAGAATCAGCGGTATGAGAGAAAACAGAAGCAGAAGGGGTTGGTCAAGCGCACTTTGTGGATACCTGCTGGCGTGGAAGTTGAAGTGAAACAGATGATTCAGTTTTTATTGGAGAACCCTGATTATGTTCCCGCTCAGGCTCGCAGCTTGAAAACAGGTAGATTTAAAAAAATTGATTGAGTGTGCTGATGTATGCCGATTTTGCTTTGATGAGCCGCATTGCTCAGGGCTGCAATTCAGCTTGCTGAATTCTAGCCCTGCAATGCGGCCATGTTCAGCATTCCAGAGTCACTCTGTTAGTGCGCGATGATAATTGTTAACGCTTTTGGTGGTCATGGTTCGATTGTGACTTGTCGCGGATGTTAGGTGCGCCACTGTCTAATTCTTATCAGCAAATATCAATCGCCTCCTGATAAGCCAAAAAAAAGTGGATGAAAATTGGATGTTTCTGTCAGATACAAAAAAGCCAGTTAAAGATTATCTCTCTAACTGGCTGTTTTATAACACTTTAAAGTGGTGGAGCTGGGGGGATTTGAACCCCCGTCCAGAAAGCGTCGACCTTCGGTCCTACATGTTTAGTATCGTCTTTTGGTTAACCTTTAAGTCTCGGACGAACACGATAAGTAAAGGCGAGGCCGCTTAAATTTAGCCCTTCAACCCCGGCCAGGGTTTCCGTAGCGATCTTGTGTAGGGTGACACTCATAATCCAGATCCACAAGCATATCTTGGCAGAGTGCTAGCGGGCTATTATGCCGCTAGAGCGTAGTTATCGTCGTTTGCGATTACTTTAAATGCGGCTTTTTTACGAGGCCAACCGCCCCTCGACATGCACCTCAGGCTTCATGAATCCTGTCGAATCCTAATCAGCCCCTGAAATCTCTTTCAGTCAGTAATTGTGATTATACCCAATAAAATCCCTAAAGCTCAAGCGAAGTTTGCCGATAAGTACAGTGATAAGAACTACTTGGCGGTTTTATACTCAAGTCTCATTTACAATCGTTTATATTTTGTCTAGCTGAGCGGCTGGTCGGGCTTAACAATTAGGGAAGGTTATGCTCAAATAAGGCAAGGCAATGGTTGTTTTTATGTATCGTTGTTTAGTCTGTTAGGCAGACTTGTACTTGTTTTAGCTAAATTTGAAATTTGGCCGCATCTTAGATTGTGGGAAATATAGCACTTTGGTTGTAATTTTTCCACGTGATTTTTGTTGTTTGTCAAAATTCGCTTGCATGATTGGGTACAAGTGTAAAATGATGGGACTAGATATCAATGCTATTAGAAGCGTGAGCGCTTTTTGGGCGGTGGTATCGCAGGCTGTTTTCTGTATAAGCTCTTCACAGATTGTCAGCATGGATGCAATACACAATAAGAGGTTACACAGCGGCCGAGCCCTATGTATAGACCTGGTAGTGCATAATAAATTTAATAACATCGTGCATATTTTTCGGGAAGTAAGTGATGTCTTTGTTTCATTTTGATGAGGAGTCAGGGTACGTTTCAATGAACGAACACCCTGCAAATACCGGATTTCCGGCCAGTTCCGCGCAGCTTGTTGAAGCGCTGGAAAGCTCTCCTTATGCCGACTTTGATATCATACATGCCAATATCGGGCAGTTGTTTTCGCCGTCGGATGACAGGGAGAAGGATTCTTTAATTGTTGCGCAGGCGGTTGATGCTGAGTTGTCTATTCGGGTTGACGAAAATAACATGATGGCTGAAGCACGCCTGACAACGGCACGCGGCGGTAAAATGGTCACTATGGATCAAGCCCGTGAAGCTCTTAAATCAGCAGGGGTTAAGCGTGGTATCAGTAAGCAGGCCTTGGACACCTTTTTAGGTCAGCAGTTTGAGCAGTCTCCGGGCAGTGTTTACAGTGGTATCGTTGCCCATGGTCAACGCGCTAAAGATGGCACCGACGCCCGATTTGTCCGTTTGTGCATGACAGCGCAAGACAGAGTGCTGAGTCCGCAACAAAAAGATGGCGGCAAAGTTGATATGCGTGACCTGGGTGCCATCATTACGGTGAGTCCGGGCAGTCCTCTTATGAAGCGCATCCCGCCCACACCGGGTGAAGAGGGTTACTCTGTGTTTGGTGATGTGCTTGAGCCCAAGCCAGGCAAAGACTTTGCGCTGGAAGTACCCGAAGGTACTAAAATCTCACCAGATGATCCTAATCTGCTTATTGCGGACGCCAAAGGTGTACCTGTTGCTATTCCGCGTGGGATCCGCGTTGACGATGTGTTGTGTTACGATCAGGTTGATGTCACCACAGGTCATATTGAATTTGACGGCAGTGTGATCGTCAGCGGTGATGTTAAAGATGGTATGAAAATCAAAGCGTCCGGAGATATTACCGTGATTGGGTTTGTTGAGTCTGCCCAACTTGAAAGCAATGGTGCTGTTACCGTGATGCTGGGTGTGATTGGTCGTAAGCGTGATGAAGGCGAAGATTTCAGTTGTTGTATCAAGGCAAAGCGTACGGTTTCTATCGGTTATGCTCAATATTGTCATATAGAATCTGAACAGGATCTGCTGATTGAGCGCCAGGTTTTACATTGTGACCTCAGAGCCAAGCGAATGATCCGGGTAGGAAAAGGCGATACGCCGCGAGGTAAGTTGATCGGTGGCACAGTTTATGATGCTATGCGTATAGAAGCAGGCGAAGTAGGGGCTCCGTCGGGGACACGAACGCGGATTGCGCTGGCCCAGGACTGGCATATGCTAAAGCAAAAACAACAAGAATTTAAAGATCTCGAAAAACGCCTCACAGATAAAACCCTTGCCCTGAAACGTGCACAGATCAAAGCCCAAAAGGCGCCTGCCTCTAATAAACGCGATGCTTATCTCAGTAAGCTGGCTCAGAATGAACAACAGCTCAGTAAACATTACGCACGTAATCAAAGAAATATAAAGCTGGTACAGCAAAAGCTGGCGCGACTATTAAAGCTTAGCCGGATTAAGGTCAATGAATTGATGCATCCGGGAATAGAGTTGACCATTGCCAGAGACAGTAAGTCGTTTTCACGGATCTATCCGCCTCACTCGGTCCTGCTGGACGAGGGTAAAATCACCCAGGAATTCGCCACTCAGTAACTGCGTCGCGATACCTCGGTGTGCGGTATCGCGTATCCAAAAGTAGCGAGCTACTCTGACCCTTCGTCGCTCTCATCCTCAACGTCTGGCAGAGGCCAGCCGCCCAAAGCCTGCCATTTATTAACGATATGGCAGAATAGCTCAGCGGTGCGTTCGGTATCATACAGGGCTGAATGTGCCTGACTGTTGTCAAACTCAATCCCCGCAGTGCGACAGGCTTTAGCCAGTACGGTCTGACCCAGTGCTAGTCCGGCCAGTGAGGTGGTATCAAAGCTCACAAATGGATGAAACGGGGTACGCTTGATTTTACAACGTTCAATGGCTGCGTTTAAAAAGCCATGGTCAAACGCCGCATTGTGCGCGACCACCACAGAGCGCTGGCATCCAGCGGCTTTTTGGGCTTTACGTACCGCTTTACAGATCTCTTTGATGGCTTCTTCCTCATCAACCGCGCCTCGGAGCGCGCTGAAGGGATCAATGCCATTAAACTCAATCGCCGACTGCTCGATATTGGCACCTTCAAATGGCGCCACATGAAAGTGTACCGTGTGGTCTAGGCTGAGCAGGCCCTGTTCATCCATCTTGAGCATGCTGACAGCAATTTCCAGCAGTGCGTCGGTGTCTTTATTAAAGCCTGCGGTTTCTACGTCAATGACGACCGGAAAGAAGCCGCGGAAGCGCTTTGCGAATAGGGTTTGCTCTTGTTCTGCCATAATCTGCTTGGTTTACTAAATTGAGCGGCCTATTATACTGATCAGAGATAAAGATGCGAATTTAGTGGCGTGCTTCCTGCACACAGAGCAAGGTAGATGTGAAGAGATGCAGGCGTCAGAACTTTGCCGTCAGAATCCGCTTTTAAAGGCATGATTATTGCTTTAACTATCGGTGAGGCGTTACCTGACGATTGCGATGGCCAATCAATCAGTTCGTCCAGTTCGATATTTTTGTTTAAAGCGGAGTAAGAGCGTGAAGTTTAAAGCGAACCTGATTATTGCTACCACACTGAGTATCCTGACACTTCAGGCGCACGGTGCAATGCGGCAATACTCTGCCACAGCAGACAGCTCCCAATGGTTTGTTGACAGGACAACGCGGTTGTCTTGTGCCTTGTCACATGAAGTCCCTTATTATGGTGAAGCGATATTCCTGGCTACGGCGAGTAAAAACAAAGATCTTACCTTTAATCTGGATATGGTGGTCAGGCCCGAGAGTTACGATTTTGCAGGTCTGGAGTCGGTGCCACCTGCATGGCGAGCCGGAATGCCAGCCAGAGTCATGGGCCAGATGAAGCTGTTGAAGAAATTTGATGGGGAACTCACCAATGCCATTAGCTGGGAGATGCTGACTGAGTTAGAGAAGGGCTATTATCCTACTTTTTATTATCAGGACTGGCAAAACCAGCATGATCAAATCTCTGTGGCACTCTCGTCAGTGAACTTTAAAAATGCCTATTGGGAATTTTTGCAGTGTCGCGATAATTTGTTGCCCTACAGCTTTGAAGACATCGCATTTACGGTGATGAACTACAAGTTCAACAGCAGTGAGCTCACTAAGTCATCACGAAAACGTTTGGATATGATCGGAGAATATCTGAATAACGACCCGCAAATTGAATCCATTTACATTTCGGCGTACACGGATAGCTATGGTGGCCGCTCGGTTAATATGGCTATGTCGAAAAAACGGGCTGAGGCGATAAAAACCTACATGGCGTCAAAAGGCATACCCGAAGATAAAATTGTCACTGATGGATTTGGCGAAAAGCGTCACGTTGCACCAAACGACACGCCGATTGGTCGGGATAAAAACCGTCGGGTCATTATCCAGATCTCGAAACCGTAACAGCCAGGCGCGCTTTTCAGGCGCGCCGCTGCAAAGTGGCAGTTTCGGGTTAAATCTTATTCCTGATTAAGTCCCGGACCACAAAGCGGGCAGGGTGCAATGCCTGATTGATCCGCTCGCTAAACGGGCGGGGCTCGTCACACAGCGCCGCAACCAGGTGCTCTGTCACTAAAGGGGCGCTGCATAGCCCTCTGGCACCAAACCCGGTCACCACATGTAATCCCTCATGAGGCTCAGTTAACGGCTCAAAGTCATCGTGTTTGCCCCGGCGCAGATTTGCAAACGCACTGCACAGGCTGTCAGGATCCGGCACCTGGCCTACCATCGGAAAGTGGTCGTTAAAACAGCAACGTACAGCTGCTTTTGCACCTGTGATTTCCCCAAGGCTTTGATCAAACTCAGTATCTGCATAAAAGCCCTGTAACTGAGCGCGGTTGGTTAGGTTATCCTGCTCGGTCACTTCTCGGCCTTTACTGTATTTTTCAAAGGTCGCACCCATGCAATGTTCACCCGCCATACTGGGCGTAAAGTACCCTTTATGGCATAACACGGTAGTGAGTTTGGAGGAGGCTTCCCCAGCCTGGATATGTGAAACCTGGCCGCGCACACCGTGCAGCCCTAAGTGCTGAGTTTGTGCGAACATATCACTGTGTTCACCACCACAGACGAAGACATCTGAAAACGGGCCTTGCCACTGCTTGTTGATTTGTAAATACCAGCCATCCTCACGCTTTTCTAGCGCGCTGACATCTGTATTAAAGTGTTGCTGGCTTTGACACTTGGACTGGGCTGCATTAAAAACTGCTGCTGTGAGCTGAGGTGGACTTACCCAGCCTGCCTGTTCAATAAAGAGTCCCTCGAACGGAGTATCAATATTAGCCAGCGCTTGCGCTTCTGCCGCAGAGACCGGACGTATCAGAGATTTGGGAAATAAGTCACTGGCGGCGATTTTTTGATGCTGTGTGCGCTTACCATCCGTCACACTTTGCAAGAGTACGCCACACCAGTCGTGGTCATAGTCAAAACCCAATGCTTCAATGTGTTGATAAAAGCGGCGCGCGTATAAAAAGCTCAACCCATACAACTCGCTGGTGGTGCTGTACTGGGCTTGCAGGTTGGGGTACACGGCACCCTGACGATTATGCGATGCGCCGCTGGCCAGCGTATCATCTTTGCAGAATAAAGTTGTGTTGATATCACGTTTGGCAAGATGGTAGCTCAAACAGGCTGAGCTTATGCCGCCGCCTATGATAGCAACTTTGTGTAGTGTACGCGGTGAATGACGGTAATATTGTGGGTTAGTTGCTTGCGTGTTGGCTGCCTCAAACTGACCAATTACCATTTCCCGCTTACGACCGTAGCCTTTCACTTTTTGGCAGTTGAAGCCTGCCTGCTGCAAGCCTCTGCGGACAAAACCCGCTGCGGTGAAAGTGGCAAATGTGGCGTTGTCTCGGCTCAGAGCCGCCATGGCATCAAACAGGGATTGTTGCCACATGTCCGGGTTTTTACTCGGAGCAAAGCCGTCCAGGTACCAGGCATCAACCAGGCCCTGTGGCCCATAAGACAGTTTCGGCAAGGAAGTGTGCACATCGCCAAACCACAGATCCAGGATCACCTGCCCATCATCAAATTCAAGACGATGACAGCCTTCAACGGCATCTGGGTATTGGGCGCAGAGTTGTTCGGCTTGTTCTGACAGATCCGGCCATGCTTTTAAGGCTTGTCTTAAATCTTCAATCTTAATCGGGTATTTTTCGAATGAAATAAAATAAAGACGCTGAACGTTACGCTGTGTTTTTAGTCGTTGAAATTGAGCCCAGGTATTAAGAAAATTCAGGCCGGTGCCAAATCCGGTTTCTGCAACCACAAAGTGGCTGCGGTCATGGCTCAGTAAACGGGTATTGAGCTTATTTTGCGAATAAAAAACATAGTCGGACTCAGCCTGGCCATCATCATTTGAAAAGTAGACATCGTCAAAGCTGTCTGCGACTGGTGTTCCTGCGTCGTTAAAGTGTATCTGGGCGTTGCGTATCATAGTGTGTATAAAAGTTCGCTACTAAATTGGTGTCTATTTTACGGATTTTATTTGCGTTCGTCCGTTGCATTTTAACAAATATCAGTTCAGAGTACGTGTGTACGCTGGAAAGCTGACCACTTGGTGCCTGGTTTCAGCGTAGAATACGCGTAAATTTAAAAAGTCCTAAGGGAATTACCCATGAGAAGAGCCGTTATTACGGGTATCGGTGTAGTGTCAAGCATCGGTAACAACAAGCAAGAAGTACTAGAGTCTTTGAAAGCGGGTAAAAGTGGTATCGCTTTTAACCAAGAGTTCGCAGACGTAAATCTGCGCAGCCAGGTATCAGGCAAGCTGGATATTGACGTGAAGTCTCTGGTTGACCGTAAAGCACATCGCTTTATGGGCGACGCAGCTGCATTTTCTTATATTTCAATGGCACAGGCGATTGAAGATTCAGGTTTGGCACCTGAGCAAGTTTCACATGAGCGTACTGGTCTGATCGTTGGTTCAGGTGGTGGTTCATCTAAGTATCAGGTTGAAGCCGCGGACATTCTGCGTGAGAAAGGCGTAAAGCGTGTAGGTCCTTACATGGTACCGCGCACGATGGCAAGTACAGCTTCAGCTTGTCTGGCAACACCTTTTAAAATCAAAGGTGTAAACTATTCAATTAGTTCTGCCTGTGCGACTTCCGCACATTGTATCGGCAACGCTGTTGAGCAGATCCAACTGGGCAAGCAGGACGTGATCTTTGCTGGTGGTGGTGAGGAGCTACACTGGACTCTGGCAATGGAATTCGACGCTATGGGTGCCTTGTCAACCAAGTACAATGAAGCGCCAGAAACGGCTTCTCGTACATATGATGCAAACCGTGATGGTTTCGTTATCTCTGGCGGTGGCGGTATTGTGGTCGTTGAAGAGCTTGAGCATGCACTGGCACGTGGCGCACACATCTATGCAGAGATTGTAGGATACGGTGCGACGTCTGATGGTTATGACATGGTTGCGCCGTCTGGTGAAGGTGCTGTGAGATGTATGAAGCAGGCGATGCAAGATCTCGACGGCCCAATCGATTACCTGAACACACATGGCACGTCTACACCAGTTGGTGATGTGAAAGAGCTGGGCGCTATTCAGGAATTATTTGGTGATAATTCCCCTGCGATTAGTGCAACTAAAGCAATGACGGGTCACGCATTGGGTGCTGCAGGCGTTCACGAAGCTATCTACTCATTGCTGATGCTGGAAAACAACTTCATCGCACCGTCTATCAACATTGACGAGCTGGATGAGCAGGCACAAGGTCTAGATATTGTCACTGAAATGCGTGAGCAAGAACTGAATACTGTCATGTCGAACAGTTTTGGTTTTGGTGGTACTAACGCGACCTTGGTTATGCAAAAGTATAAAGCTTAATGGCCTTTGTCATTAAGCGATAAAAAACCGCCGAAAGGCGGTTTTTTTATGTGTCTTGATATTAGGCTTTATGTTTCATCAGGCGTTCTTTATCACGAGACCAGTCTCTGTCTTTGATGTCGGCCCGTTTATCATGCATTTTCTTACCTTTGGCAAGGTGGAACTCAAGTTTCACCCAGCACTTCTTCCAGTACATGGCAGTGGCGACTAATGAGAAGCCATCACGCTCGGTTGCACCGATCAGCCGGTCTATTTCGCGCTTTTTAAGTAGCAACTTACGGTAGCGCATTGGATCGCATATAACATGTGTGGATGCGCTATTAAGTGGTTGGATCTGACTGGCAAGCAGGTAGGCTTCGCCGTCTTTCAGGTGAATATAAGTATCTGTGATATTGACCTTGCCAGAGCGAATGCTTTTAACTTCCCACCCCTGAAGCTCAATACCCGCTTCGAACTTGTCGTGTAAAAAATACTCATGACGCGCCTTTTTATTTAGCGCTATGGTATTGCTATTTGATTTGTTTGGTTTTTTCTTTGCCATAATGGCTTAGTCTACCTTGTATATCGGCGCGGATCAAAAATTGTGGCTATTTTCGCGCAGTCGCCTGTCACAAACAAGATAAATCTTGAAAACCTTGGTAAAATCGCCTTGTTAGAGTTTGGAGAGCGTATGCCACAAGTAGAAAAAAGTGCGTTAGTGATGTACAGCACACAAGAGATGTTTAACTTGGTCAATGATGTTGACGCTTATCCCGCTTTTTTGCCGCATTGTTCCGGGGCGCGGGTGATAGATACTTCAGATCAGGGTATGACTGCAAGCCTTGAAATCTCTAAGGCTGGTTTGACAAAATGGTTTACGACTAAGAATCAGTACGAAGGTAACCGGGTTAGAATGCAGCTCGTTGATGGTCCGTTTAAATCATTGCACGGATATTGGGAGTTTGTCGAATTGGATGAGCAGGCGTGTAAAGTCTGTTTAAAGCTAGAGTTTGAATTTGCTAATAAGCTAGTTGAGCTGGCATTTGGCCGTATCTTTAATGAAGTGGCAAAGAACATGGTCTCTGCCTTTACACAGCGAGCCAAAATTGTATACGGAGTACGCTCATGATCCAGGTTGAAGTGGTATTTGCGTTGCCCGATAAGGCCACTACGCTCAGTGTCGACGTTGCAGAGGGAACCTCGGTGGAACAAGTGGTTTTACAAAGTGGTATTTTGGAACGATGCCCTGAAATTGACCCGACGAACCTGAGCCTGGGTGTGTGGAACAGAACGGTTAAGCTGAATCATGTGGTACGAGCTGGCGATCGGATTGAGGTATATCGCCCACTTATCGCCGATCCAAAAGAAGCGCGCCGTCGTCGGGCTGAAAAAGCCAAAGAAGAAGGGCGTGCCAATAAAATCACTGGTGGACGCCCATTATCTAATTAGCAGTTAAAGTTCAGGCCGCTGTGCTGACGCGCATGGCCTGATTGCGTTACTTGTCTTCGTCCTTAGGGCTATCTTGCTCGTAAGCCGCTTTCTCATCTGCTAAATCCTGTTTTAGCTTACGGATCTTCAACCCCAGCTCCTGACCTCGGTGTCTAGCGTAATAGGTACAGCCAATAAACATACAGGTGGCAAAAAAGAGCTCAAGTAAAATCAGCAGAATTTCCTGCGGAGACACCCAAAGTAGCGTCAGTCCATGTGTGAAGTAGATCAACACAATGAAGTTGGCCCAGGCATAGGTATACGGCTTATCCTGAATAATGCCTTTAAGTGGCAACAACAGGGGTAAAATATATACCGCAAACACGAAACCTGTGCTGTAGCCCTCACGGGGTGCCAACACAAATAACCATAAAGGCATAAGAATTAACAAGCCCACGTAGCCAATAAGGGCTGAGGCCTGAAAGCGTTTTGTGACGGTTTTTTTAGGGATCTGACTCATGATAATTTATTGCTAATGGTATACAGTCGCTTTGCAAGTGCACGGCAGATTTTTATCTCTGTATCGCTTAACTCACAGCTGTTGTCCATGCCTGCCACATGGGTTGCGCCATAAGGTGTACCACCACTGGTGGTAGAGAGTAGTTCAGGTACATCATAGGGTACACCCATCAGCAGCATACCGTGGTGTAACAGCGGCAAAGACAGATTAAGCAGGGTCGCTTCGTTGCCCCCATGCATACTGCTGGACGAGGAGAAAACACATGCCGGTTTGTCGATAAGCTGGCCTTTGAGCCAAATATCACTGGTCGTTTCCCAGAATGTTTTGGCTTGCGACGCCATCATGCCAAAGCGTGTGGGCGTGCCAAATGCGAGCGCATCGCAGTCAATGAGATCTTGCTTTGATACCACAATGTCATGGGCTTCTCTCGCAACAAAAGTACGAAGTCTGACTTGGGCGCCGTGAAACTCCAGTGTTTCTGCAATTTCATGTGCCATTGCTGCAACCGAGCCATGGCTTGAATGATATAAAACTAAGATCTCAGGCATAGGTTTACAGGATATCCAGTACTGATTCAGGTGGGCGGCCAATGGCGGCTTTATCACCTTTAACTACGATAGGTCTCTCGATGAGTTTTGGGTTTTCCAGCATTGCCTGACGCAAATGCGCTTCGTCGCTGTCTTTGCTCAGGTTCAGTTCTTTGTAGAGTGTTTCTTTGCTGCGCACCAGTTGGTGAGCAGAGGTAAAACCCAACTTTTGTAATAGTGCACTTAGCGTGTCCGAATCGATGGGGGTTTTCAGGTATTCGACGACGTCAGGCTGAATATCACGAGATTCCAGCAGAGCCAGCGTTTCGCGAGATTTTGAACAACGAGGGTTGTGATAAATCGTAACAGACATACAAGATCCTTTACGGTAATGGTACTTATCTAATTTGGCGCAAATTGTATCGTATCCTGTAAGCCCTGCCTATGTTTTTCCGGCTAAGTAGCGGCGTATACCCGGGCGGCGCGGCAGGAAGTTTAGGAGGGTAGACAGGTAGCCGCACCATGAACGCCCGAGCAAAACGACAGTGTTCATGGTACAGCAGGTAAATTAAAGCTTGGCGAGTTCTTTTTGCATATCACGATATTGCGTCAGTAGTGCTTTTAAGCGCAGGCGACGTATGGTTTCTTCCTTTTCCACGTGGTTGAGCGCTTTTTGAATTTCGTCCGCAGCGCGCATAAAGGCCCCGTAATGGCTGAGCAAACTGGCCTGACTTTCATGGTAGTCGGCTTTGGCATCCATCTTTTTGTAGGTGTCTGTGAGCAGTTGTCTTGCCAAAACATGATCTGGCTTTTCCAGCAAAAAGACCTTCAGTAGTTGCTCAGCCAGATCATATTGCTCACCTTTTATTGCTGCATTGGCATAGTTTAGCGTGATCACCTGGTTATTCGGTCTGAGTTGATGTTTTTCACCCAGTAACTTAGTGATCCCTGCGTAATCTTTCTTCGCCAGTAACAGATCGGTATACACGTCCAGATAAAACAAGTTATTGGGGTCAGCACGCAGTAATTTGTCCATTACCGTTTGGGCTTTATCCAGTTTTTCCTGATCCAGGAAAGTAATAGCCAGGCCATATTCCAGGGCGCTTTTGTCCAGTTCTGATGAACGCTTCAGTGCCTGCTCAAAGTACGCCTGTGCTGATTCGCTATCGAGTTGGTATCTGGCAATAACCCGGCTCTTGGCCAACTGGAATTGAGGACTTCTGGGTACATAGCGTTGTTCGTATTGTTGAGCACGCAAACGGACGTCTGATACCCGAGAGTCGGGTAGTGGGTGAGACATTAAAAACACCGGTGCTTTATTTTTAAAACGCACCTGAGCTGCCAGTTTACTCAGGAACTCGCTGGATGCATGTGGATCGAACCCTGCGCTGTACAAGGTCTGCATACCGAAGCGGTCGGCTTCCTGTTCGGCTTTACGGCTGTGAGTAAGCTGACTCAGTGCTGATTGCGTTGAACTGGCCGACAGGATAGCCATGCCTGCATCCGGGGCGATTACAGTTGCCAGAATACCTGTGATCATACCCGCAATGGTCAGAGCACTATTGTCTTTGGCTTGCTGGATCCTGCGCGCCAAATGACGCTGGGTTACGTGGGCAATTTCGTGGCCCAGTACAGATGCAAACTGACTTTCGTTATCGGCCTGTGCCATCAAGCCCGTGTGTACGCCAACGTGACCGCCATAAAAGGCAAACGCGTTAATGTCTTTGTTATCAATCCAAAAGAAGGAAAAAGGAAAGCGTACATCGTTAGCATTGGCAACTAACTTATTGCCGAGTGTTGATAAATACTCATCGAGCACCGGATCCTGCACCAGCTTGGAGCCTGAGCGGATCTGCATCATCATAATTTCGCCGATGGCTTGTTCTTTGTCTATGGGCAACACTTGGACTGCGGATGTGCCCAAATCGGGCAGTTTAAGTGTTGACTGAGCCTGGCCCGGGAGTGAAGTACTCAAAGCCAGGGCACATACAGATGCCTGAAACAGCTTTTTTAACTGCATTCTAGTCCTTATTCATTTCGTCACCCAGCATGATCTTGGCGATGTCTATTTCATCGCTACACGCACGGGCATCTTTTTCGCACAACATATAAAAATCTTTAATTGAGACCCCATCAACCTTGATAACGTTCAATTCTCTTTGCAGCATGTTTAATGTTTTATAGACCACTTTGTGTGCATGCAAAATCAGGGCTTTGTCTGCGGTGTCACCTCTGTCGAAATAAAATGCGATAAATTTATGGAGCTGGTTAAACCGCAGCAGTACTTTCATGGTATGTGGGTCCCAGACGTTAAACTCAAGATATTTATTGTCTTTCAGATAACGATCTACTTTAACGCCCTTGGCGATGGGGTAAGCCCATAACTCAAAACCACGATCAGTAAACACTTGATGAAGCGCTAAGGCCGGTGCCTTCTCGCAGTGGATGATACCGTTGCTGTCCTCATATCCGCCAAGCAGAGATAAATTCCAGTTGCGCTTGTCGAGCAGGCGCTTAACGGCGTGATCAAATCCATGTTGAAAAATACCTTCGCCTTCACTAACTGAAGAGGCGACAAGGTGATAAAATGGTGGCAACTCACCCCAGTTAATTTGTTTTTTAAACCAGTTTATTTCTTTTAAGGTTGGGTTGTCAGGCAAACGCGCCTTGTTGTTTACACCAGGCATGTGAAAATCCGAAAAATCACTATCTCTTTTATAAGGATAACGCATTGACCGGGTTCAGGCTATACGGTTTGCCCACAGAGTAAACCTGAGCCGTGTTCTGGTACAGGCTAAGAGTTGTAACAGGTTGAAAGTAGAATTAAATAAGGCTCAAAACAGCGTGATTGAATGTGATTTGCGACCGTTTCAGTGTCCACAGCTTTTTGTCCAGTTTAAGTGGCAGCTTAAACAAGCGAAAACCAAAGCAAAAGCGGTGCGCTTTTTTTATACAAAAGAACAAGACTTGCGAGATGTAATGCGCTATTTAAACAATCAAGATATGGTATTTCAGCATAATCAACAGTCAGAACCATTTTTTATACAAGTGGAGTGTATAGATGATTGAACTCATTAAATCCTGGTATCGGGCCAAGTTCTCAGATCCCAACTCTGTGACCTTACTGCTGATGCTGCTGGCGATGGCTGCACTGTTATACTTTTTTGGGACATTCATTATTCCCGTATTAGTTGCCATAGTTATAGCCTATTTGTTGGATTGGCCGGTAACGCACCTGCAACGGGTGGTACCCAGCCGGCAGATGGCCACTAATATCGTGATGCTGGTCTTTGTGAGTGTCATGCTGGCACTGATGTTTGGTATTTTGCCCGTGCTGTGGGCGCAAACCAGCAACTTGGTGCAAGAAGCCCCTACCATGATTGAAGAAGGCAAATATTATCTGCTTCATTTACCAGACAATTACCCGAATCTGATATCGACAGAGCAGGTTCAAAACCTGGTGGGAGCAGTGGAAACCAAGTTGTTTGATTTTGGCCAACAGGTGGTCTCTGCCTCTCTGACATCTATAAAAGATGTCGTCGCCTGGCTTATCTACTTAGTTCTGGTGCCTTTGTTAGTGTTTTTCATGTTGAAAGATAAAACCCAACTCACAGCGGGGTTGTTGCAGTTGGTGCCAAAAGAAAGACGTCTGATCAATCAGGTGTGGGAAGAAATGGACCATCAGATCATGAACTACATTCGGGGTAAAGTGATTGAAATTGTGATTGTCGGGTTATCCAGTTTTATTGCCTTCACGGTGTTGGATTTACGTTATGCCGCCTTACTTGGCACCTTGGTGGGCTTCTCGGTGTTGATCCCCTTCATTGGTGCTGCAGTGGTGACTTTGCCTGTGGCTGCCGTGGCGTTATTTCAGTTTGGTGTTGCGCCAGAGTTCTGGACGGTATTGGTGGTTTATGGCGTGATCCAGGCTTTGGATGGCAACGTGTTGGTGCCCTTGCTGTTTTCTGAAGCAGTAGACCTGAATCCGGTGTACATTATCGTCGCTGTCCTGTTTTTTGGCGGCTTGTGGGGGTTCTGGGGGGTCTTTTTTGCAATTCCGCTGGCCTCTTTAGTCAAAGCCCTGCTCAATGCCTGGTCAACACAGCAACAGGAATACCTCGCATCTGAGGCTAAATAATCTATAACAGGTGGCGTGCCTGCGTCACCTCGTTCTTTCATGTCTCCTCCAATGTTATCTTGTACCATTTTGGAATAACGATCTTCATTTATACAGCAAATGATTATTATGCTTGCTGTGCCTTTTGTGTAGAATGGAATAAGATATTCTATATTGTTATAAAGGAGCGCCGTGTGATCCAGTCTGAACAAGACCAATTAATCTACCTCGATGCCAATGCCACTACGCCGGTATTACCCGAGATTGCAAAAGTCGTGGTGCATACCATGCAAGTGTGTTTTGGTAACCCTTCGAGTGCGCACATTACGGGCGTGCAGGCCAAGCACTTGATGGAAGAGGCCCGAAATAAAGGTCGAGAGGTGATTGGGGCGACTAGTGGAGAGCTGCTTTTTACCTCGGGTGCAACAGAAGGGATCCAAACGGCCATCGTTTCAGCTCTGAGTGATTATGTTCAGCGTGCCGAAGAGGTTTACGAAAAGCCAGTTCTTATGTACGGCGCAACGGAACATAAAGCTGTGCCGAATACCTTAAAGCACTGGAATCGATTACTTGGTCTGGATGCACAAATCCTGGAAATACCCGTAGACTCGAAAGGGATACTGGATCTGGACTTTATTGCAGAGCATGTTGAACAGGCAGTGATGGTCTGCACTATGGCAGCTAACAATGAAACAGGTATTAAGCAAGACTTACTCAGACTTGAGCAAGTGATCCGTGAAGGTAATGCGAAAACGGCCTGGATGGTCGACTGTGTTCAGGCCTTGGGTAAGTTGCCGCTGCAATTGTCACAAACCACAATAGATTATGCGCCGTTTTCCGGCCACAAGCTCTATGCACCAAAAGGCATCGGCTTTTTGTATATTCGCAGTGGCAGTCCATACACGCCCTTTATTGCGGGCGGCGGTCAGGAATCGGGGATGCGTTCAGGCACGGAAAATATTCCAGGTATTGCCGCACTCAGTACGCTCTTTGATATGCTGCTGGATAAAGAAAACTCTCCTTTTAATCCGGTTGAACAGCTTGAAAAACACCGCAGCATGTTAGCTGAAGCCATTGAAACGACTTTTAAGCAGGTCACTTTTCATCATGATTTTGCGCTGTCTGTACCAACAACGCTTAACTTCTCGGTGGATCACCTGACTAATAAAGAAGTCATTGATCTGCTGGATGCTGCGGGGATCCGTGTCAGCGGTGGATCTGCCTGTAGTTCAGGCTCAAGTCGCAGCTTTGTACTTGATGCAATGAATGTCCCGGACTGGCAAAGTGAAAATGCCATTCGTCTGTCGTTTGGACCGGCCGATAGTGAAGCACAGATCCGCAAGGCATGTGAAGCATTGACAAGTCTTCAGCCGATCCTGGAAAACAACTGTTTGGTGGTCTCAGACAGCACGGCACCGGAGCAGGAAGCTTGCGCAGTTGGCTTAACTCAGCTACGACATCAGGGAGCCTGCTGTTGGCTGTACGTGACGGCCGATAAACAGGCTATCATTGTGGACCCTGTACCTGAGCTAGTTCCTCGTTTACAACGCTTGCTGGATAAGCAGGGGCTGGGCTGCAGGGCACTATTGAAAACGCATCTGAGTGAACCGGCAAGCGATGCGGTGAATTTGTTATCTCATAACCTGATTGATAATAAAGTAGTCGATGACTTTGGCTGGCCTGTGGACGGCACACATGGTTTATTGCAAGAGTCGCTGATCCAACTGCCGGGCGCTGAGAAAGAGTCGGAAAATCGTTGTTATTTATTGATGCAGGGCGATGATGTGTCTGCCTGTTTTGCCGGAAAGCTGTTACTGCCCCAGGGGCTTGGTGATAGCCAGGGAGAGACAGCATGTGCGGCTTCTATGGCTGAAACGCTATTACGCCTCAATGAAATACTGGATGACAATAGTTTGATCTGTAGTGCACTGGACTATCAACAGTGCTTTGCAATTAACTGGCATGCACAAGTACAGGTTAGCCCGTTACTGGGTCGCCTGCTTAATGGTGCCTGTTCAACCGATGAGTTTATTGAGCAAAAAGCCAGTATGGATAGCGACTCCAGCACATTCAGAGAGCGATTCCTGGGAGCGTTGATGGACTCGGCTGTGCCCGCGGTGAAAGCGCTAAACAGATCTGCCGCAGAAGAGTGGTTGCAATGTCATGAGGGAATGATCATTGATTGCCGGGAACCGTATGAGTCCGATGTATCACGTCGGGGGATCACTGAGTTGTTTGGCAATCTGGCGGTTGGTCGGGTGCTGAATATTCCTCTAAGCAGAATGACGGATGTATTGCGTAATGGGGCACTTGATTCATCGCAGCATTATCTGTTGGTGTGTCGCACCGGCAATCGTTCGATGCAGGCTGGTAATACACTGGCAATGCTGGGGTTTGATCGGGTCGCGAACCTGGCAGGTGGATTGGCATTAAATTAGCGCGCTGAAGCCCCGGTCATGCCGGGGCTAAGTGTTTATTGTGGCGCCGGACCTGTACTTTCCCGTACTACCATATTAGGCGTAAAAGTGGTGGTGATGTCTTTGTCCTGATTTCGACTGCCACGGGTTTTAGAGAAAAGTAGCCTTGCTGCATGTTCGGAAATCACATCATTAGCCTGATGTGCCGTGGTAAGCTTTGGCCAGGTCTGACGCGAGAACGGGGAGTCCTCGAACCCGGAGATAGAAAGTTGCGCCGGGATCTCAATGTTCATTAGGCGAGCCGCAAATAACGCACCAGCTGCCACCTCATCGTTACCGCCTAAGATTGCGGTGATCTTATTCGGATTACCATCTTCAAGTAGCGCTTTAGCACCCTTAACACCGGATTCGAATGAGTAAGTGCCCTTGTGTATGAAGTCTTCATTAAAGGCGATTTGATGATCTGTCAGCGCTTGCTTATAGCCTGCCAGGCGCTCTGTGGTTGATTTGTGTTCTTCATCACCGCAAACAAACGCAATGTGTTTGTGTCCGAGCGAAAGCAGGTGCTCTGTAATTTCATAAGCGGCTGCAAAATCGTCTACATAGATACAGTTTTTCGATTTTTCTTCTGTGTCTTCATTATGGCCCGATAAGAGTCGTACATAGCTGACCCCGAGCTCATCCAGCATATCAATAATGGGTTGTTGCTCAGATAGTGGGGGAGTCAGAACCAGGCCTGCAAGTCGAGAGCGTTTAATCATTGTTGCGATTTCAGCCTGCATATCTTTTTGCTGTGCATTGCAAGGGTGGATCACTAGCTCATAGCCTTCCTCTTTACAGCGCGAAAGTACTCCGTTTTGCATATCTATGATGTAGTAGGCGTTTGGGTTGTCATAAACCAATCCTATGGCAAACGATGACGTGCCTGCCAGGTTACGTGCGGCAGTATTGGGTTGATAATTGAGCTCTTTTACGGCTTGCATTACCTGATCATAGGTTTTTTTGCGTACCGATGGTTCCTTGTTAATCACGCGCGATACGGTTTTCATCGACACGCCTGCATGTTTTGCTACATCGTTGATGGTTACTTTCATCTTGTTTTTCTTCTGTGAGAGAAGGTGGTACTATATTGTGTACAAGTGCTTAACCATGCACTTTATAGCGCGATCATTGCGCATTCCTGATGACTAGCACTCAGGTTTTCACTCGGTATAGTCCGTGCCTTGATTTCATAAAATGATCATTTGTTGTTTCTAGTCTATCCAATTTGCTCTTAAATTAGCAGCAAAAATTCTACCAAATAAATTAATGATACCGGTGTCAAAAAGTCAAAATTGGGGTATTATGCGCAATGTAAAATCGAGAATTAGCTATTTGACAGCGTTGTCATTTTAACTTATGTTTAACGCAATACACCGTTTAACACTTGTGATAAATACAATTTTTATTGTTTTGAAAACGCATCGTCACTAGGGGAATTAATATGAGTTGCCGTACACAACTATCGAGTTGGCAGGCTTTAACAACAGCATCAGAACAACTGAAGACACAACATTTAAAATCTTTGTTTGAGCAAGATGCAACGAGATTTGACCTGTTTTCTCGTCAGATCCCGGGTTTGTTGTTTGACTTTTCTAAGCAACTCATCGACAAAGACACATTTGCACAGCTGATTAACCTCGCTGAACAATGTGATTTGGCTCAGTGGCGCGACAAGTTGTTTGCTGGTGAAAAAATCAATATCACCGAAGACCGAGCGGTGTTACATGTCGCTTTGCGTAACCGTGGTAATACACCGATTTATGTTGATGGCGAAAACGTCATGGACCAGGTTAATGCAGAGCTTGAAAAGCTTAAAGTATTCAGTCACAAAGTGCGCAGTGGCGACTGGCTGGGTTATACAGGCAAAGCAGTGAAAGATGTTGTCGCCATCGGCGTAGGGGGGTCTAACCTGGGCCCGCAGATGGTAACAGAAGCACTGAGCTCCTATGCAGACGACACCCTCAACGTACATTATGTTTCTAATGTTGATGGTGTTCAGCTTGCACATGTATTAGATAAGGTCTCTCCGGAAACCACCTTGTTTGTGATCTCATCGAAAACGTTTACCACCTCAGAGACCATGACAAACGCACGTTCGTCTGTCGCCTGGTTCCTCGAGTCTGCTCAAAACGAAGCCGAAATCGCTAAACACTTTGTTGCTGTAAGTACTAATCTTGAGAAAACGCGTGCTTTTGGTATCGCAGATGAAAATGTATTTACCATGTGGGACTGGGTAGGCGGACGCTTCTCTTTGTGGAGCGCAATTGGTTTACCTATTGCCCTATATTTGGGTTACGACAAGTTTGAAGCCATTTTAGAAGGCGCTTACGAAATTGATGAGCACTTTAAAAATGCTTCATTTGAGCAGAATATTCCATTAATTATGGCGCTGCTGAGCGTTTGGAATACCAGTTTCCTGGGTTATCAGTCGCAAGCCATTTTGCCTTATGACCAGGCACTTCATATGCTTCCTGCTTACTTGCAACAAGGTGAAATGGAAAGTAACGGTAAGCACGTTACCTTTGCAGGTCAAACAGTCCCTTACACCACTGTACCGCTTATCTGGGGCATGACAGGCATCAATGGTCAGCATGCATTTTATCAGTGCCTGCATCAAGGGAATGTCATTGTACCTGCCGATTTTATTGCGTCTGTTAAACCACAGCGCGATGTGGCCAAACATCACGACATTTTGTTGTCTAACTTTTTCGCCCAAACTGAAGCCCTGATGGCTGGGGTGAATGAGCAGCAGGTACGCAGCGATTTAGCTGCGAAAGGCAAATCAGAAGCAGAAATTGAACGTCTGTTGCCACATAAAATTCATGAAGGAAACAGGCCGACAACGTCAATGATTTTGGACGAAGTTGATGCCAAAGCGGTTGGTCGTCTCATTGCGCTGTATGAGCACAAAATATTCTGCCAGGGTATTATCCTTGAAGTTTGCTCATTTGATCAATGGGGTGTTGAGCTCGGCAAAGGGCTGGCAAGCGCCATTGAAGCAGAACTAACGCAGGATGATGTTGAACATCCACACGATAGCTCGACAGCCGGGTTAATCGCGTATTACAAACAAAACAGATAATTGCCGATGAGCAAATTGCTTGTCGGGTGCCCGGTTGCAACCTGGCACAGATGAAAAGAATACCTTTGAACGGGTAGCGCTGGAGTGCTTAGGGCCTGTATTTTTGTGAGAGGAATTACAGTGCCCCTAAGGCTCATTTTTTCAAATTTATTTGCCTTGTCATAACCTGTAAGTGGCAGGTGAGTAAACTGGCTTAACAGAGCCAACAAGCAGTGACGGAACAGACTCTTACTGGGGATGTATGGCGTAGTCGTCACGACGAAGTACATACATAAATCAGACGGGCTAGCCATCACCATCCCTTACCGCACTGCGGCACAACACCATGGTATCATTGTGTGGTGCAAACGAATTCAATTCCAGCAAGAAAGCAGAGTTTGCTAGTCTGAGCGCAGACTGGAAACAGTTTTAACTAACGAGCGTGTGATGCACTCAGCTGCGACGCGCCTAACCTTGTGAGACATAATTATGCTTAATCCTTTTGATATCGTAATTTTTGGTGGAGGCGGCGACTTAGCGTTACGAAAGTTACTACCTGCAATGTATCGTGCGTATCAAGAAGGTAATTTACCTGAAGGCTCACGCGTACTCCCTACCGTCCGGGCGCAAGAACAAAGAGAACAATACATCGCCACGGCAGAGCAAGCACTTAAATCGCACCTTAGCGAAGGTGAGTTTAACACAAAAGACTGGCAGGCCTTTGCCCAGTTCTTAGTGCCGGTGGTGGTGAATGTGACCGAGGCCGATGACAACTGGGACGTACTGAAAGACATTCTTGATGCTGATGGGGAAGAAAAATCACGCGTCTTTTATTTGTCTTTGCCGCCTGCGGTGTATGGGACCTGTTGTGAGTTATTGTCACAAAAGAACCTGATCACGGATAATTCTCGTGTGGTTGTTGAAAAACCGATTGGCTATTGCGGTAAATCGGCTGAGGAAATTAACGGGAAAATTGCGCAATTTTTCGAAGAAGATCAAATCTTCCGTATTGACCACTATTTAGGTAAAGAAACCGTTCAGAATCTGATGGCACTGCGTTTTGCGAACGCTTTGTTTGAAAATCTGTGGGACGCGAAGTCAATCGACAATATCCAAATCAGTATCTCTGAGACGGTAGGCCTTGAAAGTCGTGCTGGCTTTTATGATAAGGCCGGTGCACTGCGTGATATGGTTCAGAACCACTTGTTGCAGCTGCTATGTCTGGTGGCAATGGAATCTCCGTCAAAACTTAATGCCAATAGCATTCGTGCCGAAAAGCTTAAAGTGCTTGAAGCCTTACGCCCCCTGGTTGGCGAGGATGTGGATGACAACGTCGTTCGTGGCCAGTATGTGCCAGGCGATCTGAACGGTAAACTGGTTCCAGGTTACCTGGAGGAGCTTGGTGAGGGGTCAAGTAAGACAGAAACGTTTGTGGCTATTAAAGCACATATCGATAACTGGCGCTGGGCTGGTGTGCCATTTTACCTGAGAACGGGTAAACGAATGAAAAAGCGCTGTGCAGAAATCGTGGTTGAATATAAGCCGGTTTCTCATAACGTGTACGATTCAAGCGTTGGGCCAATTCAGCCAAACCGCCTTGAGATCCGTTTACAACCAGAAGAAAGCATTCAGTTAACGCTGATGTCTAAACGCCTTGATAATCTGGAAATGCAGTTGCAGCCAGTGACATTGAACATTGAGTTGAGTCAACAGTACAGCAAAGGTTTCCACTCAGATGCATACAAGCGTCTGATGCTGGATGCCGCGGCGAATAACCCGGCATTGTTTATCCATCGTGATGAAGTAAGACAAGCGTGGAAGTGGATCGACCCGATTGTTGCACGCTGGCAGGAAAAAGGCACTCCTTCGCTTTACCGCGCGGGATCATGGGGTCCAGAGGCTGCCGATGAGCTGCTGGAAGAAAATAATCACGCCTGGTTTAACGTAGGAGAGAAAGCATAATGGCACAACTGACCGAAGCGTTTTTTGATAGCAAAGAAGCGATGACAGCAAAGCTGGCTGAGCTGTTGAGCAGTACCTTAAGTCAGGCGATTGAAGTGGATGGTCGTGCCTCTATGCTGGTATCTGGCGGCTCGTCACCCGCACCTGCCTACAAGCATCTGTCTAATTTATCTTTACCCTGGGAGAAAGTAACGATCGCCATGGTTGATGAGCGTTGGGTTGACGCAGACCATGAAAAGTCCAATGAAGCTTTCATAAACTCAACACTGTTGCAAAACGAAGCGAGTAAAGCGGCATTTGTGACGATGAAGAATGCTGAGGCAACGGCCATTGCAGGTCAGGCGCAGTGTGAAGGCGCCTATGCTGAATTAAAAGCGCCATTCGATATCACCATTTTGGGTATGGGTCCCGACGGGCACACCGCCTCTTTGTTCCCACATGCAGAGGGGCTAGAGCAAGCATTGCAAACCTCAGAGTTGGTGTGTGCAATCAATGCTAAGCAAAGTGAAGTAACGGGTAGCATTACGGAGCGTATGAGCCTGACTTTGGCTGGCATTGCCAATACTAATCACGCGGTATTGTTGATCAGTGGGGATGCAAAGCGCGCGGTTTATGAAGAAGCTAAGGAGCCAGGCTCCGAGCTCGATATTCCGCTGCGTGCGGTGTTAAATCACCCAGAGCTGAAGCTCAGCGTGTTTTGGTGCCCTTAATTGAGGGTACCCAGTAACAGGCATTAAAAAAGCACGCCCTCGAGCGTGCTTTTTTAATGCCTGGATATCCTTATCGACTAATACTGATTTCACTTAATACCTGCTCTATTTGAAGGAGCAAATATAACGCTAACGGCGTTAAAAATTTCTCATTTAGAACCTTATACCTCAGACATAGGCTCACAAATTTTTGCCTGATTATCGATCCTATCTTCTCGCCTCAAAATAGAAGGCTTAATTAAGCAACTTGGTATAAATTATCTAAAACTGGTGTGCCAGTAGAGGTATAGTGGATATGAAAAGAGAGGCAGTGTTGCCTCTCTGTAGTGAATTTGAGTTTGTCTTTTTATTACAGGGAATTGATGAACACCAGAGCGATGGCCAGCGGACAAACAAACTTGATATACCAGGGCCAAATGCGCCAGAACAGCGATGAAGCAACTTCTGGGTGGCCAGTCTGGATTTCCTTGAGTAGCTTCTGACGGTGCCAGATCCAGCCTACAAAGATGCAGCACAGCATGCCAAGTAAGGGTTGGCCAAACTGTGTGGTTAGCTGCACAACCAGACCAAACAGGGTCGAGAAGTTGAGAATAATCGTTACGCTCACTGTCGCGATAATTCCACCAATGATCCAGGTTGCCTGCGTTCTGGCCAGGGCGAATTTTTCAACCGCGTAGGACACCGGCGCTTCGAGCATTGAAATGGAGCTGGTTAGTGCAGCGATGCTCATCAGTGCAAAGAAGGCAAAACCGACGAAGACGCCAACGCCACCCATGCCTTCAAATAAGGCCGGCAAGACTTGGAAAACAAGCGTGTCTTCTGACAATAATTGCCCGGTTGATGAAAAGATCTCGACGCCCTGAGCCTGTGCCACATACATAGCAGGGATGATTAGCAGGCCAGCAACAAAGGCAATGAACACATCGATTAAGGTGACATATGCACCCAGTGATACGAGATTTTCTTGTTTGCTGATGTAAGAGCCATAAATGATCATCACACTGGTACCCAGCGACAAAGAGAAGAAAGCCTGGCCGAGCGCGCTTACTAGCAGTGCTGGATCCAGCAATGAGGAAAAGTCAGGGACCAGATAGGCTTTTAAGCCAGTTGTAGCACCATCCTGAGTCAGTACATAAGCAATTAATGAGAACAGAATGAGCAGCAACGCAGGCATAAGACGCTTGGACCACTTTTCTATGCCATTTTCGACGCCTTTACTGATGATTGAGATAGTCAGGGCGACAAAGGCAAGCGTAAAGCTGAGATCTCTCAGCAGAGATTGCTCTGAAAGCCACTGTGCTGCGCCTGTTGCACCGACCGTGCTGGCAACGGGCTCAAAGGTTGCACTTAACATCCAGCCTGCCACAATGGCGTAGAAACTTAAAATCAGCCCGGCACAAATGATGCCACCAAAACCAACGAAAAACGCAAACTTCTTTTGCATCGGGTTGTTACCGAGCTTTTGCAGTGAAGACACGGCATTGGCCTGACCATGGCGACCGATCACTAGCTCAGCCATCAGTGCGGGATAAGCCAGACAGAACGCCAGGATCAAATACATCAATACAAAAGCGGCACCACCATTACTGGCGGTTTGAGTGGGGAAACCCCAAATGTTCCCCAGGCCTACAGCAGATCCCGCTGCAGCCATAATGAATCCGAAGCGAGAGCTGAACTCTCCGCGCACACTGCTCATATTCTTATACTTCTCTTTTTTAAAGACGGCGGCAACAATCTACTGTAATTAAAAGGAAATAAAAAGGCCTAAATTGCTTTGATCTAACACAAGTTTTTGCTTAAATCCTGAGCGTAATCCGAAAAATCCAGTAGTGTATCCATCAGTGGTTAGTATCTAGCTGATTTATAGCACAAATCTAACGCTTGTCAGTCAGTCTTGACAGTATTTCTCGGGGCTTTACAGGAAAATGTTAGCGTGAATTTTGCGCCGCCGAGCAGGTCAGATCTGCTGACACTGGCTTGCCCGTGGTGCCAGTCGACTACTTTTGCAACAATGGCCAGCCCCAGGCCGTAGCTTTTTCCTGCCCGGTTACGATGTCCCTGTTCCTGGAAAAAGGGGTCAAACACTTTGGCCCAGTTTTCTTCTTCGATGCCTGGACCATCATCTTCGACGCGAATTTCAATTTGATGATCCAGCTGCTGAGCACTGACAATAATCTGTTTGTTGGCAAAATCGCAGGCATTGCTGAGTAAATTGGAGATGGCTCTGGCCAGCCAGTGAGGATCGGCAGCCAATTCCAGGTTTGCCGGGACCGATACGCTGGCATTGATTTGCTTCTTGGACAGTTTAGGTGCCATCTGTTCAACCACATGACTAATATAGGTGTCCAGTTGGGTGGGAGCAAACTTGAGGAGGTGTGACTTTTGTTCCAAGGTGGCAAAAGACAGATAACTGGCCAGCATATCTTCCATCTGATCAAGGTCTTTCTCCATCCGATGCATCAGGGCATGTACTTGCTCAATATCGTCTTCTTCAAAGGCGGCATCAAAACCGAACCGTAAACAGGCCACCGGGGTACGAATGTCGTGAGATAAGCTGGACGCCATCAACTTATTTTCGGCCAGTAGTTTTTCTATCTGGTTAGCCATGCGGTTAAAGGTCAGCTCCAGATCTTTGATATAGGTAAAATGATTCACCTCGATGCGAGCGCTTAAATCACCGCTGGCAAATTGTTTCGCTGCGCTGACCAGGACAGCAAGTCGTCTGGCTAGGGGCGCCAAAATTACCCACATGAAAGTGCAAATCCCGGCATAAAAGGCCAGGGTTAAAAACACATCAGAATCATATTGTTCAGGTGGTTTTTCGAGTCTCAGTTCAAGATAATCGGGTGCCAGTGAGGGGGCCGACTTGAGTAAATAGTAGCCAATGTCATCCTCCAGCAGCAAGCCTTCTGGCTGCATCATCTGATTTTTTAATTCGACTGGTAAAGCTAATGAATCTCCGGAGCTATAAGTGATGGGCAAGTCAAAATCTTTACTTACTTGTTCCATATAAGCCGTTCGTAGTGTCTCTGGTATGGAGGCGCTTTGATTGGTCACACCGTAAAGTAGTTTAGCCTGCCAGGCAAAGGCGTCTTCTGCAGGTTCAGCTTGCTGGCTCAGGGTATCAAGCAGCCAGCCCAGTACTACGATTGAGATTAGAGCGCTCGCTAATAAATACAGGTAGAGCTTTCTCATCCTTTACTCCAAAGATAAATCCCGTTACATAAGGTAGGCAAGGGAAAGGCTGGGGTCCGCGTAGTCAAAAGCGGACCTATAAATAGATTAAAGTCTGGCTTACCACGCTGAAGGTACCAGCAGATAGCCTTTCCCCCAGATTGTTTTAATTTTTTCAGGGTTTTGGGGGTCATCACCGAACTTTTTGCGCAGCGCAGAAATGAGTACGTCAACACTGCGGTCCAGACCATCGTATTCACGGCCTTTGGTGGCTTTGAACACCGCATCCCGGGACACCACTTCACCGGCGTTGCTGGCGAGGAAATGCAGCAATAGGTATTCAGCACTGGAGACATTCACTTCCTGGTCTGCGACGATGACCTTGCGTGCCTGAGTGTCTATGCGGAGATTACCGACATTGAGCATTACTGCGCTGCTATCTGTGCCGGCGTCATTGTCCTGGGCAACGCGCATGTTGGCTTTGATACGCGCGAGTAACGCTCTAGGGCGCACGGGTTTTATCACATAATCGCTGGCACCTACCTCCAGTCCAATCACTTCGTCCATTTCTTCATCTTTTGCTGTCAGCATGATGATGGGCTTGTTGTAAAACTGGCGCAATTCGCGACATACGCTGATACCATCCTGACCCGGTAACATGATGTCCAGTAAAACCAAATCCGGTTCGTGTTGTTTGACCATACTGACAACCTGATCGCCGCGATAACAACACTCGGTAGTGTAGCCTTGATTATTCAGGTAATCAGCAACCCACTGTGCGAGTGATTCGTCATCTTCAACCAACAAAATCGTGCCGTATTGCTCCATTTGACTTCTCCTTTATTGCGCTTGCCTGGATTCAGCTGGACAAGGCGTTATTTATTTTGTTTGAATTATGTTCTTGCCTGCAATTATAAGTATGAATCACGTAAAAAGTGTAATTAAGTGTGTGTTCTTGTGTGAGAACTCCAGTTATACCAATTTGCTTAATTAAGTGATCTATTTTGAGGCGAGAAAATAGGGTCGATAACAAGGCAAAAATTTTGCTATTTAGTTATTCTAAATAAGAAATTTTTAACGCCGTTAGCGTCCTATTTGCTCCTTCAAATAGACCAGGTATTAAGTGAAATTGGTATTAAAGCAATACATTAAGCTTTTCTATCAGACCTCGACTCAAATGATGCATCATGTCGCTGGTCAGTGCGCTCACTTCTGTTTGATTACATGCGCCAGCCGTTTTTACCAAAGGCGAAATCTGTGTTTCCACCTGATAGGGCGGGATGTCGACAGCCTGATTGTATCTGGCTCGGCGTGCTTCTTCTTGGTTTTGTTCAACAATGAAGGAGATCACCGCGTGTTCGTTTGCGACCTTTTCTGTTTCTGTGAAGGTATATTGTAGCGGAATGCCCTGATATCCAGCACTGTTAATCGATGATTTGGCAAACCAAATGACATCGGAGGATGACTTGTGCGTCAGCCGCATGCTTAAAGACGCAATGATATTACTACACTGCTTACTTGGGATCGTTTGGGCGAGTTGCGCAATGTAAGGGTGGGGATCTTCAGGTTTATTGAGTACATAAACCTTGTCCTTGCCAAATGATAGATCCATTTGCTGCACAACCAGGTGGTAGTCACTGCTTTTTTGTGCGACGACTGTCAAGCCTTTGTCTTTTAGTAGTTGGATAATCTGCTTACGCAATGTGTCTGTGACGCTTACTTTACTGGTATCTATGTAAACTGTATTACCACTCTTAACTGGGTGAGCGGGCAGTTGCACAGATTTGATCCGGGCAGATTCGAGTTCAGTGCTATATGACAGCTGGTAAACGGATTTAGTTAATAGCGGCTTTTTTGGCACGTCCAGTTTGGGGGCCATTGGCGGTGTTGCAATACACCCTGTGAGTCCGGCCAAGGCAATAATTGAAAGCAAACAGCGCATGACTTATACCTCTAAACTTAGTTTTATAGATCAGCACTTAGCTGCATTAAAACACGACAAATTATTTGACACTGTCCCTCGGTCCGCATTGAAGAATTTCTATGACCAACAAGGATTGTCCGCGTGAGCAGTGCCAAACTTCATGATATTATGTGCAGCGTGTTAATGAATCGGATCATTATGAAGTCACTGCATCATCTTATTATTATTGCTTTCGCACTGTCGACTTGGGTCGCTCAGGCTAACCCAGACAGCGAACAGCTGCGCTGGGAGCAATTTGTGAACGCATATTCTAAGCAACTCAAACAAAAACTAAAAGAAAAATCGATACCGGGTGCTGCTTTGAGTATTGTTCATCAGCAGCATGGTGATCATATCGTAGGCATAGGGCAAACCAAAGTTAAAAAAGGGCGCAACGTCACGGCCAATACGCGCTTTCGGTTAGCCTCGGTATCCAAGACCTTTGCCGGCTCCCTGACTGCCAAGTTGGCAGCTCAAGGGGTTCTTAATCTCGAAGATACCGTTGCGGAGCACCTGCCTATTTTCAGTGAGAGCGCTTACGGTAAGGCCAAGTTATACCACTTACTGAGCCACTCTAGCGGTCTGGTACCCAACGCCTATGACAACCTGATAGAGTCACGCATGACGTATGACAAAATTTATCCGCGCCTGGTTGATGTTAAGCATCTTTGTAGGCCGGGTATTTGTTATGGCTATCAGAATGTTATGTTTAGTTTGATCGGCAATGTGATTGCGCAAACAACGCAACTTAGCTACGAATCCTGGCTCGAGCACTTCTTTTTTGCTCCTTTGGGTATGAAAGATGCGGGCTTAGGTCATGCGCACATGACCAGAGATGATAATTTTGCGGCGCCTCATGTGCGAGGGACTAAACGATGGCACACTGCCAGGCTGAAGCCGCACTACTATAAAGTGGCGCCAGCAGCGGGTGTGAATGCCAGTGCCGCAGATATGGCGCAATGGCTAAAGGCACAACTGGGCATATACCCGTCGGTCTTGTCGCTGGATGCGCTTACCATACAGTCACGCCCGTATACGCACACAAAGCGCGAATTGCGCAGGCGTGTGTGGCGTAATTATGTTGAACAAGCACATTATGGCCTTGGCTGGCGTATTTATAGTTTTTCAGGTGAATTAATGTATTACCACAGTGGCTGGGTGCAAGGTTATAGAGCGGATGTGGCAGTGTTACCAGAGTTGGGGATTGGTTTTAGTTTGCTGCTGAATGCAGAAAGTGGGGTCATCAATGGCCTGAGTACAGAATTCATTCGTCAGGCCATTGAATTTAGCAGAGCTGCCAGGGCACAAGCTGATGCTCAGGCAGCCAGCTAGATGCTACTGGCGAGGTAACTGGATTTTTTTATCTTCACTTTGGCGATACAAAACGACGATATGGCCGATTGTCTGAACCTTGTGGGCACCTGTTTCACGGATAATGGCTTCAAAGATAAGCTGTTTGGTTTCACGATCATTGGTCGGTACTTTGACCTTGATGAGTTCGTGGATGTCTAAACATTGCTCAATCTCTAACAGAACTCCTTCTGTCAGCCCGTTACCACCGAGCAAAACAACGGGTTTTAGGTCATGTGCTAACCCTTTTAGGTACTGCTTCTGTTTATTTGATAATGTCATATTGATACAATTTACTAATTAAGGCTTGAATTACCGCTATTCTAACGCCATCTAAAGAATATTACTAATGAGTTGCAGTTAATATGGCAAATAAAAAGCACTCAGCGAGCTCCAAACGCTGGTTAAAAGAACATGTTGAAGATCCTTATGTTCATGAGGCACAAAAGCGAGGCTATCGCTCACGTGCTGTGTTTAAGTTGGAAGAGATCCAACAAAAAGACAAATTGTTTAGACCAGGTATGCATGTTGTCGACCTGGGCGCAGCGCCAGGAAGCTGGTCTCAGTATTTGGCCGAACAGGTCGGTGAGAAGGGCGAAGTGATCGCATGTGATATTTTGCCAATGGACTCTCTGCCGGGTGTCGCCTTTTTGCAAGGTGACTTTCGCGAAGAAGCCGTACTCAATGCCTTAATGGAGCGAATTGGTGGCAAAAATATTGATGTGGTATGTTCGGATATGGCACCCAATATGAGTGGCAACAATGTGATAGATCAGGCTGGTAGCATGTACTTGGTCGAGTTGGCATTTGATATGTGCCATCAGGTTCTCAAACCGAATGGGGCGTTTGCCGTGAAGGTGTTTCAAGGCGAAGGCTTTGATCAGTTTGTGCAGGACGTGCGTAATGCCTTTAAAGTGGTTAAGATCCGCAAACCAAAAGCATCTCGTCCACGATCTCGTGAAGTATATATAGTGGCGACGGGCTACAAACTGTAGTACAGTTGAGACGCTTTTAAGACGAATTTGAATTATTTTAGATACAAGAGGTTAACCCCTTGAGCGATATGGCGAAGAACTTAATACTCTGGTTGGTGATAGCAGTCGTGCTAATGACCGTGTTTCAGAGCTTCAATGGTGGCGAACAAGCAGATCGCCAAACTAGTTACACTCAGTTTGTGAACGAAGTGCGTAGTGGTGTAGTCCGCGATGTTAACATCGACCGCACAGCTGGTACGATCACAGGGGTCAAAAATAATGGTGAACGTTTTCAAACCATTATGCCGTTGTATGATGACGACCTGATCAATGACTTACTTAAAAACGACGTAAACGTTAAAGGGGTTGCGCCGGAAGAGCAGTCTTTCCTGGCTAATATCTTCATTTCCTGGTTCCCTATGCTGTTGTTAATTGGTGTGTGGATCTTCTTTATGCGTCAGATGCAAGGTGGCGGTGGTAAAGGCGCCATGTCATTTGGTAAGAGCAAAGCTCGCCTGATGGGGGAAGACCAGGTTAAAACTACATTTGCCGACGTTGCAGGGTGCGATGAAGCAAAAGAAGACGTGACCGAACTGGTCGACTTTTTGCGTGACCCGTCTAAGTTCCAAAAGCTTGGCGGTAACATTCCTAAGGGTGTGTTGATGGTCGGTCCTCCTGGTACAGGTAAAACTTTGCTTGCCAAAGCGGTCGCTGGTGAAGCTAAAGTACCATTTTTTACCATTTCAGGTTCTGACTTCGTAGAAATGTTTGTTGGTGTTGGTGCGTCACGCGTACGAGACATGTTCGATCAGGCAAAGAAAGCTGCGCCGTGTATTATCTTTATCGATGAGATAGACGCCGTAGGCCGCAAACGTGGTGCTGGTATGGGTGGTGGTCACGATGAGCGTGAGCAAACTCTGAACCAGATGCTGGTTGAAATGGATGGTTTCGAAGGCAATGAAGGTATTATCGTTATTGCTGCGACGAACCGTCCCGATGTACTTGACCCGGCATTGCTGCGTCCTGGCCGTTTTGACCGTCAGGTTGTTGTAGGCTTACCAGACGTACGTGGTCGTGAGCAAATCCTGAATGTACATATGCGCAAAGTGCCGCTTGATGAAAACGTTGAGGCATCGGTTATTGCCCGTGGTACACCTGGTTTCTCAGGTGCTGACCTGGCTAACCTGGTTAATGAAGCTGCGCTATTTGCTGCCCGTGGTAACAAACGTAAAGTGAGCATGGCTGAATTTGACGCAGCCAAGGACAAGATCATGATGGGCGCAGAGCGTAAATCTATGGTGATGTCTGAGAAAGAAAAAGAAATGACAGCATACCACGAGGCAGGTCACGCGATTGTAGGTCGATTGGTGCCAGAGCATGATCCTGTCTACAAAGTGTCTATTATTCCGCGTGGCCGCGCATTGGGTGTAACTATGTATTTGCCTGAGCAAGACAGAGTTAGTCACTCAAAAGAGCATTTGGAGTCTATGCTATCCAGCCTGTATGGTGGCCGAATCGCAGAGGCCATTATATATGGAGATGACAAAGTAACGACGGGTGCCAGCAACGACATTGAGCGAGCCACTGATATTGCCCGTAAAATGGTTACGCAATGGGGTCTTAGTCCAAAGCTGGGTCCTCAGATGTACATGGAAGAGCAGGGCGAAATGTTTATGGGTGGCGGGTCGTCACGCATGGCAGGTGTGTCTGATGAGACTGCTAAGCTCATTGATGCTGAAATTAAGGACTTTGTAACCCGCAACTATGGCAGGGCGGAACAAATTCTGAAAGACAATATGGATATCCTTCATGCCATGAAGGATGCATTGATGAAGTATGAAACAATTGATGCAGGCCAGATTGACGACTTAATGGAAAGAAAAGAGGTGCGTCCTCCAAGAGACGCGCATGACCGTAAGCCAACCGATAATGGTAATACGGGTACTTCTGCTGGCACCGATACTGACGCTGAAAAGAGCGAAAGTGCGCCAGTATCGGGTTCTGAGCTTGATGACAAGTTATAATCTAAGTTAGAATTCAATAATTGATAAACCCCGGCATTAGCCGGGGTTTTTTTATATTTTAAGGATGACTTCTTTACCAATTCGTCTGGCTAACAGATTTTACTGGCTGAGACTTATCTTATCTCACGTTTAGCCAACGAATACTTAGAGCATAGGGAAAATGAAAGTCCGCCTAGATAATTATCAGGACTAGAACACTGTATATATGTATACAGATGGATGCTGTGAATTGGCATCTTCCAGGCCTCCTAAAGAGCCGAAATTCGACGAATTGGATTAAGTAAGCAGCCATTCATGTGGTGTCAGGTATGCTCTTCACAGCGAGCACTCACTATCTTAATGTGGCAGTTTTTTATAAAATATGCTTATATAAAAGCAATTCAACAGGCGTATTATGCTTAAGCTTAAACTTCCTCGTGGTCGTACACTTGACCTGTCTACACCCCAGATAATGGGAATTGTTAACGTAACTCCTGATTCCTTTTCAGATGGCGGCAAGTATTGTCAGTCTGACAGCGCTGTCAATCATGGTTTGACCCTTCTTCAGCAAGGCGCAAGTGTGCTCGATATTGGGGGGGAGTCAACACGTCCTGGCGCACCTGATGTCGCATTGGAACAAGAGCTTGAGCGTGTTATCCCCGTGATTGAAGGAATACGGGCTCAGTCTGACTGTGTTATTTCAGTTGACACCAGTAAAGCTGAGGTTATGTCAGCTGCGATTGAAGCGGGTGCTGATATGATCAACGATGTGCGTGCGTTGCAGGAGCCAGGTGCACTTGACGTGGCTGCACATTATGATGATGTTGCAGTGTGCCTGATGCACATGCAGGGGCAACCCAGAACGATGCAGCTCAATCCCTGCTATGAGGACCTGTTTAGAGATATCAGCGCATTTTTCGAGTCACGTATGGCTTGCTGTGTTGAAGCAGGCATAGCACGTGAACGCCTCATTATTGATCCAGGGTTTGGCTTTGGAAAAACGCTGGAACATAACTTTTCACTGTTAGGACAATTATCTTACTTTGCTGAACTACAACGTCCTATTCTTGCCGGGTTATCCCGCAAATCTATGTTTGGCAAATTACTTAATCGGGATACAGATGAACGCTTGGCTGCGAGCCTTAGTGGAGCATTGTTATGTGCTCAACAGGGCGCGCAGATTATACGTGTTCATGATGTTAAAGAAACCAATGATGTGCTGCGGGTTTGGCGCGCAGCAACGCATGGAGTAAATGAATGACAACAAGAAAATATTTTGGTACCGATGGTGTGCGGGGTATGGTTGGAGAGTTTCCGATCACACCTGAATTTGCACTTAAATTAGGCTGGGCGGCAGGTAAAGTGCTGTCAAAGTCTGGCACCAAAAAAGTAATCATAGGCAAAGATACGCGCATTTCAGGCTATCTGCTGGAAACGTCTTTGGAAGCAGGATTAATCGCTGCAGGGATTAATGTCGTGCTGCTTGGGCCAATGCCCACACCTGCCGTTGCTTACTTGACGCAAACATTTCGGGCCGAAGCGGGCATTGTGATCAGTGCGTCGCACAACCCATACCATGACAACGGGATAAAATTCTTCGGTGGTGATGGTAAGAAATTACCAGACCAGGTTGAGCTTGAAATTGAAGCTATGCTCGATGAGCCAATGACCTGTGTGGCTTCAGATAAGCTTGGTAAGGCACGACGCCTGGAAAACGCAGATGGTCGTTATATCGAATTCTGTAAAGGGCAATTCCCCAACGAACTATCACTCGAGGGGCTCAAAATCGTCTTGGATTGCGCAAACGGTGCGACTTACCACATTGCGCCGGCAGTTATGCGTGAATTAGGCGCGGAAGTGATCTGCACGGCTTGTGAGCCAAATGGAGTTAATATCAATGAAAAGTGCGGTGCAACGCACGTAGATGCTTTAAAACGCCATGTACTTGAGCATCAGGCCGATGTGGGGATCGCTTATGATGGTGATGGCGACCGCGTCATGATGGTAGATCATAACGGCCGTGTGTTTGATGGGGACGACATTGTATATATCATCGCTGCGCAAGCTCAGCGTAGTGGACACCTAAAAGGCGGTGTGGTTGGCACTGTGATGTCCAATATGGGGTTGGAAAATGCGCTGAAAGAGAGAGACATTCCGTTTGAACGCAGTAAAGTGGGCGACCGTTATGTGCTGAGTAAGCTTCAGGAGCATGGCTGGACGATTGGCGGTGAAAGCTCAGGTCACGTCTTGAATCTTGAGCTCATCCCAACAGGCGACGGTATTGTATCAAGCTTACAGGTACTGGCTGCAATGGTTGCTCAAAACCAGACGCTGAAAGATTTAGGCGCCGGATTTGTCAAATATCCGATGAAAATGATCAATGTGCGTTATGTCAAAGGTACAGATCCCGTATCAACGGATGTGGTTCAACAAGCGGTGAAAGAGGTTGAAGCCGAGTTGGGTGATAAAGGTCGGGTCTTGTTAAGAAAGTCAGGCACTGAGCCTGTTGTTCGCGTTATGGTTGAAGCTGAACAGGAAAAGCAAGTTATTGACTTTGCCACCAAAATTGCTCAAGTCGTTGAATCTGTGAGCAACTAAACCAAAATCCACAATTTTTTCTTGTAACTTAGGGTGAGTGACGTTAGTATCTCACCCGCTTTCTGATGCGGAGTAATACATGGGACAGAGAAAGCCAATCGTCGCAGGCAACTGGAAAATGAACGGCTCACTAGAGCTGATAAAAGAAATTGCAGCGGTGAGTGCGCAAGTCGCAGAGCAACAGTGTGAGGTATTAGTTTTTCCTCCTGCGGTGTTACTGTCTGAGGCAATATCAGCAGGTTTAAAATGTGGCACACAGACTGTGTCAGAATTTGATGCTGGTGCCTATACAGGTGAAATACAAGCTTCTTTAGTGAAAGCCCTTGGTGCAAATTACACCTTAGTTGGCCACTCTGAAAGACGCAGTATTTACGGCGAATCTAATGAAGATGTCGCAAACAAATTTGCTCAAGCGCAGCAAAGTGGTTTGACACCTATTCTGTGTATTGGTGAAACCCAAGAACAAAGAACAGATGGCAAGACAGAAGAAGTTGTTAAACAACAGCTTGAATCTGTCATTGAAAAATTAGGCATAGCATCACTGGTAAATTCTGTGATAGCATACGAGCCTGTTTGGGCCATCGGTACTGGTTTAACAGCCACACCAGAGCAAGCTCAGGCAACGCACAAGTATATTCGCGATTTGTTACGTAGTTATGATGAACAGGTTGCAGATGCACTGCGCATATTATATGGCGGCAGTGTGAATGAAAGTAATAGTGAATTATTGTTCGCACAAGCAGATATTGACGGCGGCCTGATAGGCGGAGCGAGTCTCAAACCTGAAAGCTTTAGTGCTATCTGTGAAAGTGCAAAGGGATAAGTAAATGTACGAGATTCTTTTGGTTATTTATTTGGTGGTCTCGCTGGCTTTGATCGGCATGATCTTAATTCAGCAAGGCAAAGGCGCCGACATGGGGTCATCTTTCGGTGCTGGAGCGTCAGCAACCGTGTTTGGTTCATCAGGTGCTGGTAACTTTATGACCAAAACAACAACAGTTCTTGCGACGGTATTTTTCGTCCTGAGTATTGTTTTGGGTAGTCTGACTGCCAGCCAAATTAAACAGGCAGATCAGTGGGAAAACCTTGAAGCACCAGCTTCTACAGTAGTGCCTGCTAGTCAAGATGTACCAGCGTCAGAAGAGTCTCAAAACAACTCAGACGTCCCAAACTAAAAACTTCTTAGCGAACGTGGTGGAATTGGTAGACACGCCATCTTGAGGGGGTGGTGAGCATAGCTCGTGGGGGTTCAAGTCCCCCCGTTCGCACCAAACTCAGAGCCAGCGATGCACTGGCTCTCTCATCAGATATGAGATAAGTCGTCACTAAGCGACAATGCATTACACCGAATTGCGAATGTGGTGGAATTGGTAGACACGCCATCTTGAGGGGGTGGTGAGCATAGCTCGTGGGGGTTCAAGTCCCCCCATTCGCACCAATCGGTTATCTAGACTCCTTTCTTATTTTCAAAAACGCCCGAATTTAAACTACTTAAGTGCGTTATTCCGCTTACATAGGTTACAATAAAAGAAATTAGTTTGTGTTTCTTTCTATGCATTTTCCTGCTCATTTTATTTCCAAAGTTTTCCATGGCGTTAGATCAATCGACGTATGCCCACAAGGAATAAGGGTACTTAAGGCGGACGGTGAAAAGCTGATTGCCTGGGCACAGCAACATCAGCCTCCTGCCATTTCGGTGGATTGGTTAGGCGCACGCCTACTGTGTCATGAGCAGGATCAGGTACTGGCTATTCGGGTAAAACATCAACCCGACCCACACTTACAATCTCAGCTTGAAACCTTCTGGTTAAACACGCATAAAGCACGCCTGCTTTCGTCGGTTGCGGCTGTGGAGCGGCTACTGCAGCATCGATATTTGTCTGTACGTTATTGGGCTACAACTCGCTCTGTTATAACTGAGTTGGCAAAGTACTGGAGCGGCTGGCAAAACCAGCCAGACATGAATGAGGTACTGCGGCAGGCCCAATACACGGTGGCTGAGCTGCACTGCTGGCATGAGGAAGATCTGGCTCAATTCAGAGAAGCCTTTATTCAGGCCCAGTTACGTCGTTATGAGGGCTTTTTCGATACGGTGTGTACGCAGCCCTTGACCCAGGCACAGCGTCGAGCATGCGTGGTACAGGATGAGCGCCAGCTATTGCTTGCAGGGGCGGGAACCGGAAAAACCAGTGTCATGGTAGCCAAAGCCGCTTATTTGCTTCACACCCAACAAGCCCGGACTGAGCAGATACTTATGCTTGCATATGGAAAGGAAGCGGCTGTTGAGATGCAGCAACGGCTGACGCACAGCAAGGTTGCGGTGGAGTGCGCAACCTTTCATAGCCTTGGGCTGGAGATCATCGCTCAAGTTGAAGGTAACAAACCGACCTTGTCTGCGTTGTGTCAGAGTGACGCAGCCAGAGAGCAGTTTATTGCCGAAACGCTGGCATCTTTGTGTCAGGAGCCCCATTATCAGCGTGATTTACAGGCGTTGCTGAAAAGTCAGTTTTCAGCAACTGAAAACAGCCAAAAACTCGACCTGACCTCCCGAGCGGCAACGAAATTGATCCGGCAATTTTCGGAGGCGCTGAGCTTTTACAAGCAGGCCTTGTTTTTGGGCAAAACGCAGTCATTGAGTCATGAGTTTTCCCTATGGACGAACTGCTTCCGGCCTGTTCTTACTGACTATCAGCTCTATTTGCAAAAAGAGCAATGTATTGACTTTGATGACATGATCACGCGTGCCATCGAATATGTGCGTAGTGGCAAGTTTCACAGTCCCTGGCATTACATTCTGGTTGATGAATTTCAGGATATTTCTCCGCTTCGGGCCGAGTTGCTCAAAGCGCTGCTGGTGCGCAACAGTAAGAGCGATTTGTTTGCCGTCGGAGACGACTGGCAGGCGATATATCGTTTTAGTGGTGGAGATATCTCTATGACGACCCACTTTTCGGAGCACTTTGGAGAGGCAACGATCCAACAGCTCGATATGACATTTCGTTATCCACAACAGCTACTGGACATTGCTAGCGAATTTGTATGTCAAAACCCTGGTCAATTGATTAAACGGGTTAATTCGAGCCAAGTGGCCAGTTGCCCCGTGTTGATTACGTACCCGGAGGAGGAGGAGGCGCTAAGCAAAGCAATCGATGGGTTTATGAGCCTGACGGCTGAGCCTTGCTCAGTCTTGTTATTGGCACGTAATCACAAATATTTGCCATCAGCAGAAGTGTTGGCCAAACTTGCTCAGCGATTTCCTCGCGCGCGTATTACCGCGCTGACTTTTCACGGCGCTAAGGGTAAAGAGGCTGATTTTAGCATTTTATTGGGTTTGCATAGCAACAGCGTGCCCGCCAGGCAGCAAAGTGCGGCGATCATAGAGGCGTTATTACCTGCGCGGGAGTCGTATCCAGATGCGGAGGAGCGGCGATTGTTCTATGTTGCGCTTACCCGTGCCCGTCGGCAAGTTTGTTTGCTGGTGCCTGACGAACCCAGCCCGTTTATCGAGCAGACCCTGGCACTAGTGAACTGACCCTTTAACTGGTAATTCTTTTATCCTGACGACAAATAAATTTTGTTGTACTTTGGGGCCATAGCTTTTCATAATCCGCGCTTTGAATTTCAAGCGAGCACAGAGCACCCAATGCGTGGATGGATTATATACAAAGACTCGGCAAACCTTTTAAAGCCAGAAACATACGAAATTAAACGCCTACTGGAAGTTGCCCAGGAGGAGAACATAGATCTGCAGGTGTTTTCTCCTGATCAGTTTGACTTGCTGGTATCTCGTGAAGACGATCAAAGTGTTTTGATCGATGGCGAGCCGGTATCGCTGCCCGATTTTGTGTTACCTCGTATGGGAGCTGGAACAACGTATTTTGCACTGGCGATTATTCGTCACCTTGAGCGGCTCGGCGTGCACTGTTTTAACAGCTCAGAAGCAACTGAAACAGTAAAAGACAAATTGTTTGCACAGCAGATCCTGGCACAGCAAAATTTACCCACGCCAAAAACCATGCTGGTGAAGTTTCCGGTTAATATTGATCTGGTTGAAAAGCAGATTGGATTCCCGGTGGTGGTAAAAACGCTGTCTGGCTCACAGGGCAGTGGGGTCTTTTTGTCAAAAACGCGCAGTGAGTTTGACGACTTAATGCAGTTAATTGAAGCGACCAGCCCGAAAGCAAACATTATTCTGCAAAAGTTCATTAAGTCGAGTCACGGTAGGGATTTACGTGTATTGACGATTGGTGGGCGTGTGGTTGCTTGTATGGAGCGAAATTCAGGCGGCGCAAACTTCAAAGCGAATGTGAGTGCGGGCGCGAAAGGCCTGTCGCATCCAATCACCCCCGAGATAGAATGGCTAGCAACGCAAACGGCGAATATTCTTAATCTGGATATGGCGGGGATCGATCTGTTGTTTGATGAAGAACACTTTAAGATCTGCGAAGCGAATTCGAGCCCAGGTTTCGAAGGCTTAGAAGCTGCGGTTGATGTTGATGTGGCGCGGGAGATACTGCACTTTATCCGAATTCGTTTGGGGATATTCGACAAGAAAAAGCCAAAGGTCTCAGAAGCCAAAAAGCAGGTGGCTAAGCCACAGCCTACCAGCGCTTAACTTGTCAGCACGGCTTAGAGCCCAAGTGATACCAGCAACCATTGCTGGCTGGTATCATAGCTTATTGATTTCTTTAGCAACCTGATAGCCATCATCGGTGATGATCTGCTCAAGCGTTGCTACACGGGCTTTGAGTTGCTGAATTTCATCCTGCATTGCCTGTTTTTCGGCTTGACTCATTCCGTCGAGCTTTTTCATTTCGAGGCGCTTAGCAAAGATATCGCGGATAACGCCAAAACCCACTGCCACTAAGACAATTAAAAAAACCATAGTTGTGCCGGACATATCTGTGACTCCCTTTCTCACTTTGATAGTCCTAGGTTAGCAAATTATCGAACAGAGGTCTTGATTGGATCTGTTTCAAGATGTGATTTAGCCAGTGGGCGTAGCTTTGCCCACTGAGCAAATGATGGACGTTATTCGTAAGACAGTGGGTCACTGGCCTGATTTAATGTAAAGGCTTCCAGGCGCTCCTGGCAGGCTCCACACTTACCACAGGCCTTCTCACGACCATTGTAGCAGGTCCAGGTTTTACTGTAGTCGAGCCCCATTTTCAGGCCGTCTGTGAGGATCTCAATCTTGCTGTTGTTCAGGTATGGGCAAACAATTTCAATTTCTTCATAATTTGCGATGCGGCAGACGTCGTCCATTTTTTTCACAAACTCAGGGCGACAGTCCGGATAGATTGCATGGTCGCCTGAATGGGCACCGTAAAAGACTTTACTGGCCTTGAGCGAAACCGCATAGCCAACCGCCAGAGACAGCAAGATCATGTTGCGGTTTGGCACCACAGTGCTTTTCATGCTTTCTTCTTCGTAATGGCCTTCAGGTACTTCAATGTCATCAGTTAGTGATGAACCACCGATCAGCTGATTGATAGCGGAAATGTCGACGATTTTATGAGCCACACCGAGTTCGTCGCAGGCTTGACGTGCAACTTCGAGCTCTTTTACATGACGCTGGCCATAATTAAAAGACAGTGCATAGACCTCATAGCCTGATTTAAGTGCCTTGTTCAGGACTGTATATGAATCCATGCCACCGGAATAAATAACAACGACTTTTTCGCTCATAGGTTTGCCTCGTTTGTGTGCTCGAATACTCACTGACATTGCTCGCGATTTTAATAGAGGTTTATGTCAGGGCGCGATATACTACACGGCCGCTGAAAAAATGACAATCCGACGGGTCAGATAATGCCTGTTTTTCAGCGTTATGGTTTTTGCCAGAGTAAAATGTAAACGTTATTAAGTCGTCATGTGTCCGGTTTGAATCCGGTATGTAAAGTGAGTTCGGAGCTGTTTTGTACAAGATAAATGAAGTGTTTGAAACCATCCAGGGTGAAGCCAGCCACACTGGTGTGCCTTCCATTTTTGTGCGCTTACAGGGATGCCCTGTAGGTTGCGCCTGGTGTGATACCAAGCAGACCTGGGAGGTTGACCCCGTTTATCTTGTAAGCTTGGATCAAACGGTAGAGAAAAAAGCGGATTCAGACTTTTGGGCCAATGCCACACCTGAGCAACTACTGGCCTTGTTTGAAGCGCGCGGCTATACCGCAAAACATGTAGTAATCACCGGGGGCGAGCCTTGTATGTATGATCTCAACCCGTTGTGCGACAAGCTTCATGCTAAGGGATATCAAACTCAGGTAGAAACCAGCGGTACTTTTGAAATTCTGGTGCCAGCGCAAACCTGGGTAACGGTATCTCCGAAAATCAATATGCGCGGCGGCTACAAAGTCCTGGCAAGTGCGATGCAAAGAGCGGATGAGATTAAACACCCGGTCGCAATGGAGAAGCACGTAGAAGAGCTGGAAGCCTTGTTCGAAGAGACCGGGGTTCAGCCTAAGCTGGTATACCTGCAACCTATCAGTCAAAAGGCGAAGGCGACTAAGCTGGCCATTGATACATGTAAACGGAAAAACTGGCGCTTGTCTGTGCAGGTCCATAAATATATTGGCATCAGTTAATCGGGTGTCGTGTTAGCCAGCGGTTTGACTTTTAACCAGATCTCCAGCGCAATCATACGTTTTGCAGGGTCTTTGTTATGGTCGTTATCAACTGGTCGGTCGTAATGCTCAATGAGCGGGGCATCGTCCGGCTCAAACCCGCTGTTCGGTAACCAGGCTGCGTAGAGGGCCAGCTGAAAAGGCAGCAGGTTACTCACTAAGTCATGGTAGCGAAAAACCGCATACTGACCCGCAGCTAACGCACTTAGTCTGAAAGGGCTTTTAACTTTGTCTTTTAATCCCGAGGGGATCACCAACGCACCGTCATATCTGGCTTTATCCAGCGGGGTAAAGAGGGGGTTGTCATGACCAAATCCGAACTTAGTAATGCTGTGCGAGTTAAGACCATGCACTTGGGCCCATTGATTTAGTTGCTCCCAGCATTGCCAGATCCCATCAAGGTGATAGCCTTGCGGCGCCCTGAGGGTGCATAAGTCCATTGCATCAATCTTCATGATCCGGCTGGCCGTGGGTGATATGTCAGGCTGCTTCGCAGACATCTTTTCGGCTTGCAGTCGCATCAGTAATTCAACGTTCATCTTCTGAACTTCAAGGCGCTCTGCCAGCTGCTTTTTAAGGCGCTCTGTTTTTCTAATGCTGATTGGTGTAATGCCATAGTGTTCTTTGAAAGAGCGCGTGAAGTTGGCGCTACTTGAATAGCCGCAGTCCAGTGCAATGTCAGTTACGCTTATTTCGGGGTGAAAGAACAGTAAAGAAGCGGCGCGTTCCAGCCTTACCCGATTACTGTATTGGGTCAGGGATTCACCCATCAGGGCAGAAAAAATGCGTTGTAAATGGCACTTAGAAAAGTGGCTGAGTCGCGCGGCTTTTTCCAGACTAACAGGCTGATCCGGGTGGCTGTGAATATAAGCAACCACAGGTTTCAAGCGCTGATAATATAAGTCCCGATGCTTTTCCTGCCGGTCAGTTTTTTGCACTGATAATCTCCAGTTTGTTTGAGGTTGCTTGTTTGTAGTGAAACCAACACAGGCAACAGGTCGCCAGCGCGGTGATGATATCGGCGCTGACTATCGCGATAAAGATCCCGTTCAGGTCAAACCACAGTGGCAGTACAAAAAGCAACGGCGTAAACACAAATATGATCCTGAATGCACTATAAAAACTAGCTCGGCGAGGGTCGCCAATAGACTGATAAAAGCCGCTGGCAACCAACATCAAGGCGACAAGTGGCAGCCCCCACAGTGCGGAGTGTATCATTTCCTGACCCTGATATATCAGTAATGACTGGTTGGTAAACCAGGCCATGACATTTGGGGCAAACAAAGCAAGCTGGATTGTCACGAGTGTGGCATACAGCATCATTGAAATGAGCGCGATTTCAATTGATTTACGCACCCGTTCTGCTTTTTGTGCTGCAAGGTTAAAGGCACATAAGGTTTGAAAGGTGACCAGCATGGCAACCATGGGCAGAGTAGCAAAGGTCAGCACCCGACTTAGCATACCATAAGTGATAACCCAGGTTTCTCCTGCGGTTTGCATGAGCTGAAGATTCATGATGGCCGTTTGCCAGCCCAGACAGAGGTGTGTGATCAACACCGGTGCCCCTGTCGACAAAATAGGGAGCCAGGCTTTATGATCAATTGCAAAATAAATGGGGGTAAACCTGCCGGGTCTCGATAGCAGGTATAAGGCCAATAGCAAGGCGGTAGCCTGTGATATCACTGTGGCCGAAGCCGCGCCGGTAACACCCCATTCAAATACTGCAATAAACACGTAATCCAGCACAATATTGAGTCCGGAGGCCGTTAACATGATCAGCATGAGCTTGTGCGGTTGTCCTTCAGCACGAAAAATATCTCCCAGTACAGGCAAAATTATCGCAACAAAACTACATAGCATAATGGGATAAAGATAAGCGAAAGCGTCGGCTTTGAATACCGGATCGACGCTGAGCCAGTTTAGTATCTCAAGTGGATAGAGCCAGCCTAATACCAGGAGGATTGCGCTGAGTAGCATTGCTATCTGCAAGGTATGGCCAATTATCAATCCGGCTTTTGCTCGTTGTCTGGCGCCCAGCAGACGGGTAACCATAGTTGACATGCCGGCAGAGAGCATAGCAGCCAGCGCTGCAATCCCCATTTGAACAGGGAATACCATGGCAACTGCGCCCAACGCCTGCTCCCCCACAAAGTGGCTGATAAACAGACCATCTATCAGGTTGTACAGGCCGATAACCAGCATACCGATGCATATTGGAAAAAAGTGTTTCAAAAACAAGATGGCGACCGGCTCGGTCGCGAGGTGCTCTGAGTTACTGGAAGAGCGATTTGGATCAACAGACATCCATCATTACCTGACATTGATTTAATGTCTGGCTAGTCTATGTCGCTCATTCTATGAAAAATATTCAAATCTTGCGCACTTGAGTAAGCGAAGGCTTATCAGTTAATAACACTCTGAGCTGCCCATTTCGATGATGCGATCGGTTTCACCACTATTTTTAAACAGATACAGGCCTTTATTAAGGTCATTCAGGACGCTACGCCAGTTCGGTTTGGCTTTACTGAGTGCAAAATACAGATTGTTGTATCTCAAAGCTGGCTCCACATTTTCCAGCCCGCGCAACAAGGTGACCTTTTCAGATTTAGTCAAATCTGAATAACTTACGGTAAAGCGCAGCACTTTGGGGTCGCCAATAATCAGGTCAACGCGCTTGCCTACCAGTAGCTTAACAAGTTGTAAATCGTCGACGGCTTCGACAATGATGAATTCGTTGTTGTCCATCATGGCGTCAAACTCGGGGGTGTTCTGATAGCCCCGTACCACTCCTATGGTTGCGCCTTTGAGTGCATTAAGGTTGCCCTCGAAGCTGTCTGACTCACCACGGCGTTTTAGCAAGGTAATTTCACCACCTGGGTATGCATTAGACAGTGCCAGTAATTCACGGCGCGTTTTGCCGGGGTAGTTATCAGAGGGAGACGCATCTTCGATAAAGTACTCAGGAAAGAGGATGTCTGCCCGGCCGGATTCAACGGCTTTGACAGCGCGGGCCCAGGGCAGGAATTCGACATAAACAGGGTAGTCCTGATCCGCCAGCAACGAGATTGTAAATTGAAATACCCAGCCTTTATTACATAGCTGGTCGCCAATATAAGGCGGCCAGTCCAGTGTTACCAGATGCAATAACGGTTTATCCCCACTTTTGTTGTACAGGTAGCCATTTTTATATTGTTCACCCTGGACCATAAGGTACTTACCTTGTTTAAAGTAGCCGACATTCAGGCTCGCAAAGGCAGTCACAGAGAGGCTGCACATTAACAGCAACAATAGCCGGGTGAGTATTTTCATAACCTATTTCCTGGTGCGCACAATTGAGATAAAAACGTTTAAAAATAAAACGATGAGCTTGCTTTTAGGCTACATCGATTATCCATTAAGTCTAGACATTATCACGCTAAAAGGAAGGACAGAAGACAATAAGGCCAGCATTTAGCTGGCCTTATTATAGACAATTAGTCTAACGAGCGTGGTGTATTCAGATTACTGAACCAACTCCTGATCGGTGAACTCATCAGCAAATAATGGGCTCGACAAGTAACGCTCTGTTGCACTTGGTAGAATAACGACGATGTTCTTGTCTGCATTTTCAGGCTTCTCTGCAAGACGCTTAGCAGCAACCACCGCAGCACCAGAAGAAATACCGACTAAGATACCTTCGTCTTTCATTAGCTGATGTGCCATTGCAATCGCATCTTCGTTTGATACTTGCTCTGTGCCATCAAGCAGCTCAAGATCCAGGTTGCCAGGAATGAAACCAGCGCCGATACCCTGAATTTTGTGTGGACCAGGCTTCAACTCTTCACCAGCCAGAGCTTGAGAAATAACGGCTGAATCAACAGGCTCTACTGCAATTGACTTAACAGCCAGGCCTTTCTCTTTCTTCAGGTAACGAGTTACACCAGAAATTGTGCCGCCTGTGCCAACACCGGCTACGAAGTAATCGATTGCACCGTCCATCGCTTCAAAAATTTCAGGACCTGTGGTCTCTTCATGAATTTTCGGGTTAGCCGGGTTCTCGAACTGTTGTAGCAGTACGTACTTTTCAGGGTCGCCAGCCAGGATTTCATTGGCTTTCTCGATGGCGCCTTTCATACCTTTGGCACCTTCAGTTAGTACCAGGTTTGCACCTAGCGCTTTTAGTAGCTTACGGCGCTCAAGACTCATGGTATTTGGCATGGTCAGGGTAAGCTTATAACCACGGGATGCGGCAACGAAAGCCAGTGCAATACCTGTGTTACCAGAAGTTGGCTCGATCAGCTCTTTGCCTTCGCTTAGCAAACCGGCTTTCTCGGCTTCCCAAATCATCGAGGCACCAATACGGCACTTTACGCTGAAGCTCGGGTTACGAGATTCAATTTTGGCAAAAACATTGCCACCTGTTACGCGATTAAGTTTAACAATCGGGGTGTTGCCAATTGCCAGGCTGTTATCTGCAAAAACGTTCGACATAATTTTCCCTTCAATGAGCTAAGGATATTTAATACTAGTCACACTTTACTGGGGCTGGAGCAAAACAAAAGGAAAGAATGGCTATAAGATATATTAAAAAGGCTTATGCCCTGATGGAATAAAAAAATAAATATGTATAATAAAAGAGCAGTTAAGGCCCGCCCAGAGTTGATGTGTCTGATCAGGCCTCAGCGTGTCTGGATCACAGCAGCCAGGCGTAGCTAAACTTGGCAAAAAACGTCTTGTTGTCTTTGCTGATTTTACTCAAATCGTCATCCTGATATCCATTGTCTGAATAGCCGGCAAAAAACACGGTCTGTGGGTTCAGCTTATAAGCGTAAAGCAATTGGGTGCTCAGGCGTTTATAGTGACTGTCTACATCATCAATGTAGTTGGCCTGATTACGGCGAATATCCGTTTTAATGAAGGCCAGCCTCAGATAACTGTTAATGTTAAACTGATAAGTGAAGCGCACGTCGCTCAGGTTTGCTGTAAACACTTCCATACCTTCAGCGGTGAGCTTTTGATACGTATGACGAAGTCGGATCTCAAAGTGCTGACCAAGGTAGAAGTCCAGCAAAGGGCGTATGTAACGCTCATCCGCCATGCGATTATTGGCTAAATCAACGCGGTTACCTCTGCGCAGGGTGAGTCCGCTGAAGATGCCGGGTGCGGGCTTACTCTCCAGGTAAATCCATTGCGTGTTTTCGGTAAATAAGTCCGTGTTGCCATCAATGGCCAGGCTGGTTTCGTCATGGCGTAATCCGGTACGCTTACGATGGTCGAAACCAAAATCAATGATACTTTGCAGTGGTCCGCTGATAGCGATATTGCTCTGGACTTCTTTTTCCAGTAACTCACCGTTTTCATTGTGGCTAATATCCCAGTCAGTATACCAGCGTGTGCGGTTCCACCAGGTGTTTTCATCACCATACCAACGGTATTCAAACCCGGTAATAAACTTATTGAAGTCCACTTGCGACAGGAATCCCATGTCGGCGCGTAGCGCAGCATCATAGTTGCGATAGCTGGCAAAGGCTTTCCAGTGCTTGCGGTTATGACGATAGTCCAGCATATAACCCAGGCCTTGATTATCATCTTTTAGCTGGGTGCGCAGTACGCTTTCGTCTATTTCACAGTCTTCCAGTGTTTCGTCATCACAAAGTTCTTTGACCATAGCCGGATCATAGTCAGTTTTTGACGTTAAGATCTGTGCTTTGAACGTATCGTTCGCAGTGGGCTCGTATTTACCGTCCACACTGAACAGCTGATTCTTATAATCATTACTTTGCCGGGTTGTGGTTAGTGCGCCCACAGAGAGTGTCTCGTCGGCATCATAGCGGTAGCGCAGTGCGGCATTTTCACTTTTTTGTTCCAATGAAACGACGCTGGACCCCAGGTTCCCCGGCACCATGACATTGGTAAACTCATCGTTAGTGACAAAAGCTGCATAGGTGTGGCCTTGCTTGCTACCGGTTAGTTTGGCCCCATAATCCGGCGCGGCAATATTACGGGTGTGCAACAGATTAATATGTGAGGAAAAGTAGTCTGCATTGTCGAGGAAGAATGCCCGTTTTTCCGGGAAGAACAAGCTAAAGCTGTTATTAACACTGAGCTGACCATTGTCGGCTTCTACCTGAGAAAAATCCGGGTTGAGCGTCGCATTCAGTGTTGTGTCCGGGGTGATTGCCCATTTGACATCTAGCCCGGGTTCATAGTCGGTGTCGTTTTCCCAGTCCGGGATCGTGCTGCCATCAATGTCTCTGGTTTGCTGGCGGCTGACAACCATAGAGGGGATCACGGCAAGGTTGCTGCTTTGCTGCGCGCCAGAAAATCCGGTGTATGCCGGCATTTGGCAAACCCAGCATTGATTTTCATGGGCGATTTGCATACTGGAAATACGCAGCCTTTCGCTACGTGGGTAAAAGCGCAGGAACTCCATGGCCATGGTTTTCGTGTCCTGGCTGTTATCAAAATTGAGCACACGTAATGGGATCTCTACTTCAACCACATACCCAGACTCATTGATTTGCCCGGCAGAATCCCAAATACCATTCCAGGAATCATCCTCGCTGCCACTGAGTACATTTTCTATCGAATCTTGCTGTACACCCAGCGGATTAATGAAGAATTGATAAGCACTGCGACCTGTGTTGAAGGAGTCTATTTTTATGCCCACCAGATCGTCGTTCCAGTTGCGGTCCCTGTCACGGAAAAATGCCCTGATCTGACTGGGATCTGGGTCTTTGGCATCAAATGCCAGAAACAGTGACTGGCCATTTTCGAACACACGTACGCTGGTTTGCACCGGGCTGGGTGTATTTTCGTACGGCCAGGTGACATTATTAATGGCAATCACTTTGGCTTGTTGCCAGATGCTCTCTTCTAGTTTCCCGTCGATGGTTACACTGGCGTTGATATGAGGAATAGCAGGCTCCGCTGCAAAGGCGGTGGCACTGAACCACAAAGAGGGAACAGCGAAGCACAGAGAACTTAAAACTTTATTTAACATTATTAGAGGGTTCGATAGCACAACTTTGATGGTGCATTAAATAACAGAGATACAGTGTGAACAATTGTTTATCGTTTAATAGCAAACTAGCGGGGTTAAGTGGTGTTTTATTTCTATTTTGTGAACAGTTAGTCAACTCGTATCGCACAACTATGTACCTGCATTGTCATTCCATGGTAAAAAGGCGCATCTGTTTTTTACTCAGGCGTGTTGTATGTCTCTTATTTTAAAACTTGTCGCTGGTATTTTCGCCGGTGTCCTGGCGGGCTTTTATCTGCCAATGCTGATGGTCGAACTGCTGTACACTGTAAAAGTGATTATTGGTCAGCTTATTTCCTTTACTATTCCGCTTATTATTTTGTTCTATATCGCGTCAGGTATTGCCGGCTTGCCGAAGGCATCAGGGCATTTACTTGGTAAAACAGTTGGCTTTGCCTACGGTTCTACTGTGATTGCAGGTACTTTGGCGGTGGTGCTGGTCAGTATGGTTGTGCCTATGTTTGATGGCAGTGTGGCTTATCAGGCCACAGAAGCAACAGAAATTGAGAGCCTTATTAAGCTTGAAGTACCGCCTCTGATGGGCGTGATGACAGCACTGGCGACTGCTTTTGTGTTTGGTATTGGGATCAGTCAGCTTCATCTGACGCAATTAAAGCAAGTTGTGGATCAGGGGCGTGATGTCATTGATGCATTACTTGCTAAGGTCATTATTCCTGCCTTGCCATTTTATATCGCTGGTGTGTTTGCAGAGATGGCGGTTGCGGGCACGGTGGCTGATACCCTGAGTACATTTGGCGTGGTGTTGCTTGCTGCAGTTGCAATGCACTGGCTGTGGTTGGCATTTTTGTATATTACTTCAGGTGTGTTGCTAAAGCGTAACCCCGTTGAATTGATTAAAAATATGCTGCCGGCTTATTTTACTGCAATCGGTACTATGTCCAGTGCAGCGACGATCCCGGTTTCCCTGCGAGCCAGCAAATCGAATAAAGTGAAAGAAGAGGTTGCTAACTTTACCGTACCTTTATGTGCAACTATCCACCTGTCTGGTTCTACAATTACCATCGTCACCTGTACTATGGCGGTGATGCTGCTGTCTCCGACGATGGCTTTGCCTTCGCTGGCTGAGATGCTGCCTTTCATCTTTATGCTGGGTATCGTCATGATTGCTGCACCGGGTGCGCCGGGTGGGGCGGTTATGTCTGCCCTTGGGTTACTCAGTACCATGCTGGGCTTCGATGAAAGCGCTGTTGCGCTAATGATCGCTTTGTATCTGGCACAGGACAGTTTCGGTACCGCTTGTAATGTAACGGGTGATGGTGTGATTGCTTTGTGGGTAGACCGTTTTTCGGAGCAAGATCTAAAATTGCACGGTAATTCTTAGTCTTACTATCATACTAAAGGCTGTTTTTACCTTAATTAGAAACTGGAATTGATTATGCTTTGCAATTTTCTGTGTTACTCTTGCAGAGCATAATCGCGTGCGGTCTGTGTGCAATAATGTGTGCATAATGCATTCATTATCAGACGATTATATAAATGACATTTGGCAGTTATTGCCATTACCAAGGCTAGTGTGAGGGTGACCCGTTGATTAACGTACTTTTAGTTGATGATCATGAACTTGTCAGAACCGGTATAAAGCGCATTCTGGATGACGTGCGCGGGTTTAAAGTGGTCGGAGAGGCTAAAACGGGTGAAGAGGCGGTCAGCTACTGTCGCCAAAGTGAACCTGATATCGTGCTAATGGATATGAATATGCCAGGTATTGGCGGTCTGGAAGCAACAAAGAAAATTTGTCGTTACTGCCCGGACGTGAAAGTGATTGTACTGACTGTGCATTGTGAAGATCCGTTTCCCAGCAAGGTCATGCAGATTGGTGCGCACGGTTATTTAACCAAAAGTGCAGGTCCGGATGAAATGATCAACGCGATCCGAGCTGTCAATGCGGGCCAGCGTTATATCGCCCCTGAGATTGCGCAGCAAATCGCGCTGGCGCAATTTAGTGGCAAAGTAGATGAAAACCCGTTTCAGTCTTTATCTGATCGCGAACTTCAAATCATGCTAATGATCACCAAAGGTGAAAAAGCGCAGGACATTGCGGACAGGCTCAACCTGAGCTCTAAAACGGTGAATAGCTATCGCTATCGTATGTTCGAGAAGCTGAACGTCAGTGGCGATGTTGAGCTAACACATCTGGCCATTCGCCATAAAATGATTGATATAGACAGCTCTCACTAAGTGAGTCAGTTGTTCTAAGTAAGAGACAAGTCTCAACCATGGCAGTGTTTGATAGTCAGGCGTTTCTCAGAACGCTGACCACGGAACCTGGTGTGTATCGTATGTATGACGAAGACCACCAGGTTATTTATGTCGGTAAAGCTAAAAACCTCAAAAAACGCGTCAGCAGCTACTTTCGCAGCAATATTCCAGATGCCAAGACTCGGGTCCTTGTGAGTAATATTCGTCATATCGAAGTGACCTTGACGAATACAGAGACCGAAGCATTATTGCTGGAAAATAACCTGATCAAAAAATATCAGCCCAGGTACAATATTCTCCTGCGCGATGACAAATCCTATCCATATATTTTACTGACCGATCATCGTCACCCTAGGCTTGCCTTTCATCGTGGCTCCAGAAAGAAAAAAGGCGAGTACTTTGGCCCTTTTCCCAGCAGTGCCGCAGTATCCGAAAGCTTACGTCTGATGCAGAAGATTTTTCCCGTCAGACAATGTGAAGATGCTTACTACCGGGCGCGCAGTCGTCCTTGTTTACAACATCAACTAAAGCGTTGTTCTGCGCCTTGCGTGGCAAAAGTCAGTGATGATGACTATGCTGAGCAGGTTGACATGGTGCGTCAGTTTCTTAGTGGTAAGTCACACCAGGTGATTGCTACTTTGGTCGGTAAAATGGAACAGGCGAGCATGGAACTCAACTTTGAAGCGGCAGCTAAGTATCGGGATCAAATTGCATTGTTACGGCAAATGCAGGAGCAGCAATCTGTGGCCGGTAACTTTGCCGAAATGGATGTGATAGGCTTTGCTCAATTGAATGGCTTATGTGCGGTTCATATGCTGATGATCCGGGAACATAAAGTTTTGGGGTCCAAAACGTTTTTCCCTAAAGTACCTAAAGACTCAGGGCGTGAAGAAATTCTAACCAGTTTTGTCGGCCAATATTACGTTTCCACGGGGAGTCACGGCCGGATTGCTAAAGACATTGTATTGCCGTTTGAGATTGCTGAGTTGGACGATTTGACCGCAGCGCTCACCCAGGTTGCCGAGCGTAAAGTACAATTGCGGGTAAACGTACGAGCCGAGCGTGCACAATATCTGGAACTGGCCAATAAAAATGCCCTAAACAGCATTATGGTCAAGCAAAATGCGCAGGATTCTATCGACAAACGATATGCCAGATTAAAAGCCGCGCTTGGCCTGTCGGATATCAATCGTATGGAATGTTTTGATATCAGTCATACCATGGGTGAAAACACCGTGGCATCCTGTGTGGTATTTGACGGTCAGGGGCCTAATAATCGTGAATATCGTCGCTATAATGTGACCGGGATTACACCGGGAGATGACTATGCGGCCATGGCGTTTGCACTGAACAAGCGCTACGGTAAAGTAACCGATCCTGATAAAGTGCCTGATATCATTTTCATTGACGGTGGTAAAGGCCAGCTCTCTAGAGCAGAATCTTTCTTCGAATCCTGGACGTTGGATAAGTTGCCTATGTTGATCGGCGTTGCGAAGGGCACCAGTCGTAAGCCCGGTTTGGAAACCTTACTCATCGATGGCGGCCGCAAAACCATTAACCTGGACAGCGACTCACCAGCATTGCATCTGATCCAGCATATCCGCGATGAATCTCATCGTTTTGCTATTGCGGGACACAGAAGCAAGCGTCAGAAACAACGTACTCAATCGGTTCTGGAAGAAATAGAAGGCGTTGGCCTGAAGCGACGCCAGGCACTACTTAAATACCTTGGAGGAATGCAGGGCGTAAAAGCCGCCAATATACAACAACTAAAACAAGTGCCCGGGATCAGCCCTCAGCTGGCTGAAAAGATATTTAACCATTTGCATGACAAAGCTTAAGCGTTCATGCGAACATAGTAAAAAAGAGTCTCTCTTAGTAGTTATGTGGAACATTCCAAACACGCTCACAACATTTAGGTTGTTACTTATTCCTGTTTTTGCAGTGATCTTTTACTTGCCTTATTCATGGGCTTTTTTTGCTGCCGCTTTTATCTTTTGGCTGGCATCAGTGACTGACATTCTCGATGGTTATCTGGCACGTAAGCTGGAGCAATCAACCCCATTTGGCGCTTTTCTGGATCCTGTGGCTGACAAAGTGATGGTCAGTGTGGCACTGGTCGTATTAGCAACGCATTATCAGAACATGTTTATGACGGTAGCCACCATTGTCATAATTAGTCGTGAAATTGTTATCTCTGCTTTGAGAGAATGGATGGCAGAGCAGGGCAAGCGAGGTCATGTGGCTGTATCTTCTTTAGGTAAGTTTAAAACGGCAGCACAAATGTTGGCCATTATTGGTCTGATCTGGCAGTTTGCTCCCTGGATGGTGACATTGAGTTATGCATTGTTAGCCATTGCAACTTTGCTAACTGTGGTGTCTATGGTGCAATATTTCTATGCTGCCCGTACGGAATTGATTAAATCTTAGTAAAGGTTGGCTGAATACGAAGCGTTTTAGATAAAAAATAAGCAAACGATTAAAAAGCTTCATTTTTTATGTTGACGCCTCCCGGAACTTCTGTAGAATGCGTCCGTGTTGAGAGGCAACAGCCTAACAAAAAGAGAAGTTCAAAACGCTTCAATTTACTGAAAGTATTGAACTTGTACGGAACGCGAGTATAACTCAGCTGGATTAAAGAATAGACGCAACCTTGCATCTTACCTATTCACTAAGTTAAAAAGCTTCTGGAGTGCGAGTATAGCTCAGCTGGTAGAGCGCAACCTTGCCAAGGTTGAGGTCACGAGTTCGAACCTCGTTACTCGCTCCAAATTCTCTTTTCTGACTTAGTCAGGTTAGTGCGGCGGAATGGCAGAGTGGCCATGCAGCGGATTGCAAATCCGTCTACCTCGGTTCGACTCCGGGTTCCGCCTCCATTTCTCAACAAACTCCACATGCGAAAGCAGCCCGATGCCCGGGTGGTGGAATTGGTAGACACAAGGGATTTAAAATCCCTCGCTGGTAACAGCGTGCCGGTTCAAGTCCGGCCCCGGGCACCATTGTTTAAAGCAATATGGAACGCGAGTATAGCTCAGCTGGTAGAGCGCAACCTTGCCAAGGTTGAGGTCACGAGTTCGAACCTCGTTACTCGCTCCAATTTAAACAATGAATGCTCTAGCAAACCCGATGCCCGGGTGGTGGAATTGGTAGACACAAGGGATTTAAAATCCCTCGCTGGTAACAGCGTGCCGGTTCAAGTCCGGCCCCGGGCACCATCGTTACTCACAGCTTAATCGCTTGATATGACAGTAAGATTAAGTTAAAGTAGCGAAAGTAAAATGTGTTTTTATTTTCTATAAAACACAATATGGAAGGCGAGTATAGCTCAGCTGGATGAAGAAAAAGACGCAACCTTGCTTCTTACATTTATCCACTAAGTTAAAAAGCAATATGGAACGCGAGTATAGCTCAGCTGGTAGAGCGCAACCTTGCCAAGGTTGAGGTCACGAGTTCGAACCTCGTTACTCGCTCCAATCTTTCTGATACACTAAGTATCAATACAATGCGGCGGAATGGCAGAGTGGCCATGCAGCGGATTGCAAATCCGTCTACCTCGGTTCGACTCCGGGTTCCGCCTCCATTCCCTTATCAATTATTCTTAATTCGTTATTTCCAATAACCAGACATAAATCACCGGCACATCATTTTTGTACTGAATTTTTAGGTCAATCAACTCACCGCTGACATGTTCGTTAATGGTAAACTCGCTGCTTTCGAGCAGGTAATGGCCTTTGTGTTGTGTTACTTCAACCTGTGTCTCTATCGTGATCCCTTTGTTCTTTGCAAGCTCGATCAACGCATCCTGAATGGCGAGTCTGATGGCTGTGCTGAGCAGGTTATCTGAGGTCATAGTGCCATCTTCACCAAAGGCCCCCAATACAAGCTTGCCCTGTTGCGTCATGTCGTTAATATCTGGCAGCACTGGCGCATTGAGTACAGCCTGGTCTACGGGCTTATACTGGCCTATCAGCGTTGAGCCATACTGACAGCTTTGATGTAAAGCCAGGTGCGTGGGCGTGCCCAGGGCATCGACTTCACCGCTGCGATTGTAGTTCACTTCATGATGTACGTTACCTTCATCACGGCTGACAGCCCGCTGTTTTAGGTATTCTGTGGCATTGACCTGGGCCTGTGTCAGAAAACTCGCGACGGTCATTGCGTTACGCTCACTCATCTGGAGCTGCTCATGCGGCGATGCGGTATAGTAACTGACACCCAGGACCTGTCTGTGTGTATCATTGTCGCACAGCCAGGCAGGCTTACACTGGACAAAATCGCATTGGCGAACAGCACAGGAGGCACTGGTTTTCAACGGCTCAAAGCTGACGTAACTGTATTGTGTATCTTCGGTGTTAAAGGGCGTTGAGTAATAAACAGTGTGGCCTGAGGATAATATCTGAGTAGATTGATCATGTGTGACGTTTTGCATGTCACGGCGCTGTAATTTGATATTGTGATAGGTCGCGAGTTTCTTCAGTGCCCGGGTGCGGCTGGCCAGCTCCGAGCCATTAGGGATAGCACTAAATGGAGCTGCGGTGCCAACAAAGCCAAGTTGATTGGCTTGTTTTGGAGACTGAACCCAGCAAGGCAAGGTGCTTACTTTCGGAGCTTGAGGTATCTGAGAGCGCGTTTTACAGCCACTGAGTATCAGGGTGCCAAGCAGCAGGCTACAAAGCAGAGGTGAGTGAACAGTCATTCCTTGTCCTATTTCAGTTAGTGGGTGTTTTCCCTTAAAGGTAAATCGAATTCTACCATCAGGCCACCTTTTTCTCGGTTGCGCAACCTTAACTGACCCTGGTGGGCCGTGATGATGTCATGACACAGGCTTAAACCCAGCCCGGTTCCCTGTGCTTTGGTTGAGTAAAAAGGCTGCAGTGCCTGATGTAAATTACCAGGCAGGATCCCAGAGCCTCGATCCACAACGGCAAACCTCAGGCGGGTTTGGGATTGGACTACTCTCACGGAGATATCGGCCCTGTCACTCCCTGATTCATGGGCATTTTTGAGCAAATTCAGTAAAACCTGTTCAACTTGCGCAACATCGAAGTAGCCGGTGTCCGCAGGGACCGTTCCCAGCAAAGTAAAAGGGTACAGAGCCTGCAGACGTTCGAGTAGCGGTGCAATCGCATGAGCAGCGCAACTGGGCGCAGGCAAGCGCGCATATTCGGCATAACGCTGAATAAATTCGCTGAGATTATGAGCGCGTTGTGACACGGTATCCAGCATGTCTGGGAGCAGCTCAAGGTGCTTGTGCTGGTTTAACATGGTTTGTGCCGAGCTGGTCAGTGACTGGATCGGTGCCAGCGAGTTATTTAATTCATGGCTGATCAGACGAATGGCATTTTTCCATAGCATGATCTCTTCGCGGTTCTGTTCTGCAGAGACGTTTTTGCAAATGATCAGGCTATGTGGTTGGTAATTCAACGTGACAGGTTCCACTCCGAGATAATAGGTATGTTTTTGTTCTTGTTGCTCGAAACTCAGCATCCCTGTATATCCGCTATTGAGTGCCTGAGCTAGCGCTGCCGGTAAGGTATCGCACGCGACTTCCAGTGAGCTGCCTGTGAGCGCACCTGGTTGTTTGTGCAACAACTGCCGAGCAGCGGCATTGTGATAAACAATGTGATGCTGTTTATCAAGTAACAAGGTCGCCATAGGGGAGGCCTGCACTATGCTGTCCAGTACCAGTTCTTTTTGATTCAGCTTTTGTTTTTGCTGTTTGAGGTTTGTGGTGAGCTGGTTATATAAGTCAATCAGCCTGGCCAAATCAGGATCCGGAGTCGGTGAAATTCGCAGCGACAGATCACCATCCTTAATACTTTTTATTCCATCTTCCAGCGTGGCCAGTATGCGTTGACGACGTCTGGTATAGTGGCCCAGCAGCAAAAACAACATCATCAATGACACCAACAGGATCACTGAGCAGGCAAAGAACACCGGAACCTGATGGTGCAGCGCAATGGCCAGTGCAATCAGTGCACACGTAAGTACACAGCCACTGCTTAGCAATATTCTGCCTGAAAAAGACCAATGTGAGGACGTGCTCATCGCTTGATCCCGAACTTGTCCATACGGCGGTACATGGCCTGACGACTCAACCCCAGGCTTTTTGCTGCATGGGTGACGTTACCCTGGTGTTTGTCCAGCGCCTGGGTTATATCTTCGATGCTAAATTCGTGATTGACCATGGTTGAGGCCGAAGTGCTCAGGCCCAGATCTGCGGCTTCAATCTGTTTTCCACTGGCAAGCAGCTCTGCCCGACCTATGACATTTTGCAGCTCGCGAACGTTGCCCGGCCAGCTGTAGCGCTTGAGCAAACGCTGGGCGCCCTCACTGAGTACTTTATCTGCGGCCAAAAAGTGTTGGGCAAGTGGAATGATGTCGTCAGGGCGCTCTGCCAGTGGCGGTAAACGTAGTTCAATCATATTGAGCCGATAGTACAAATCTTGTCTGAATGTACCTCGTGCTATGGCCTCATTGAGGTTGGCATTGGTTGCGCTGATCACTCTGACTTTAACCCGCTGGGTTTTACTGCTGCCAACGGCTTCGAACTCGCCGGTTTGCAGCACCCTGAGCAGTTTTTGCTGGCCTGTCAGTGGCAAATTACCAATTTCATCAAGGAACAGAGTGCCCCCATCGGCGGCGGCAAACCGGCCTTCACGACTTTTAGTAGCTCCGGTATATGCGCCACTGACAACACCAAACAGCTCAGCTTCAATCAGTTCAGCAGGCAGTGCACCAGCATTGACGCGGATAAAGGGCTTGTCCCGGTAGGCACTGTTAGCAACCAGGAGTTCTGCAATTTTCTCTTTACCCGCACCGTTGGGACCTGTGATTAACACTTGCGCGTCGGAGTAGGCCACCTGTGTTGCCGTTTCAAGCAGTGACAGCATAGCCAGATCGGCAAAGATCAGACCGCTGAGATCGTAGTGTGCGCTCAGCTTATCTCGTTTGAGCTTGAACTGCTTGTTGCTGCGTGTTTGGGACTGTTGCAGCTGATACATCTCTAGCAGGTTATTGACCGAACTGAGCAATTTATCATCCTGCCAGGGCTTGGCGATATAATCTGCGGCACCATGCTTAATTAACTCCACCGCCATTTCCAGCTGGGCCCAGGCGGTCAGCAGGATAATGGGCAGATCCGGGTTGAGTGTTCGGATCTGGTGGTACAGGGCCTTGCCCTCTTCGCCAGAGGTGGTGTCACTGGTAAAGTTCATATCCTGGATCACTAAGTCGTAATCCTGGGATTGCAGCATTGCCAGCCCTTGTTCAGGCGAACTGGCACCTTCGCAGTCGATGTCATTTATTAAAAAAAGAATCTTGAGCGCTTTTATGACATCTGTATTGTCATCAATGACGAGAATTTTATGTTGCATCGTGTTTTTATCGTTATTGTTGTAAATATGAAAGGGCTTTGCAGCCCTTATTTTAATTGGTTTTGGTAACCCTGGCAGGGGCTATATTAGCGGCTTTACGGACAGGAATATAGACCGCAGCGGCGCTGAGTAGCCAGACTGACAGCGCAACCAGCAGGGCGAGCCAGGGTTCAACCAGGCCTTGTGCGCGTAAATGGGTGACAAAATAATTGTTTAACCACAGGGCCGCGAAACTACCCAATAGAATGCCTGCCAGTGCCAGCAGGGCGTTTTCCATCAGCAGCGCCTTGAGCACAGTATGCTGACTGGCACCCAGTGCACGCAGAATCCCAATGTCTTTTTTACGGATAGAGACCGAAAAGGAAACCAATCCAATAATACCAAATCCGGTCACAACAATGGCGATAACGCTGATCCCTATCATGATGAATGCAAAGGTACTGCGGCCATCCCATAAGCGTTTTTTCGCTCTGGCAGCAAACTCAACCCGCTCTACGATCCGTCCGTGTTGCAGATACAATTGATCTTCAACCTCCTGAAGAATGGCTTCGCTGGTGCCTTTTTTGACTCTGAGTAAGTAGTTTACATCTGTGCTGCCAAAGTGCGCCTGAGGCACTATGGTAGAGTGGTACCAGTGTTGTTCATAAACAGCACCTTCTCCCAGCATCTTATCGGCATACACTCCGACCACCTGGTAGGGGCGACGGGCTCGTTGTAAGTAGATGGTCTGACCCAGCGCACTTTGCTCGCCAAACAGCGTTTTGGCCAGGGCTTCACTGATCAACACCACACTGGCGTAACGATTTTGTGAGGCAGCGGCATAAACAAACTCATTAGGGTAGAAGTCGCGTCCTTGTGTGATGTTTAATCCCAGCGTGGCTACCCCTTGAGAGGTTACGTCAAATTGCGCGTTTTCAAAGCCTGCTTCATCTTCCCGGATGGTTTTATAAACCAGGTTGCTGCCCGCGACGGTGGCCAGTACCAGCTCATTGCTGGCATAGGTCACCTGAGTCACGTCAGGCAAGGCGCTGAGGTTAGTTAAATCCCGTTGGATCATGGCCGATTTATCCACCTGGTTGTCGAATACTTTGGTGTAAACGTTGAGTATCTCCACTTCGTCCAGGTGGGAGGGGATCAGCCAGTTTTTGAGCGTTCCGTAGCTGATAAAACTGGCATTGCCGACAATAGTCACCGCAATGGCAATTTGGATCAGGATCATCAAAGAGATATTGCGGTGCTTGAAGATGATTTTGATTATATGTTTCAAAGACATAGTTTTATCCTCTTAACTGTGCTGCGGGCGCGGTGCGGCTGGCTTTCACTATGGGGTAAAGCCCGGTGGTAAATATCGCCACAAAAATACCCACGGCAGCTTGCAGCGCAAAGGGGATGTCCATGCTGTACATACGGCGTACCTGCTCTGCGTCGGCCAGGTAATCGGCCTGATACAAAGCCAAATGGAACATCGCAATCAAGCCAAACTGTGCCAGCAACAACCCCAGTATAATGGCAGCACTGCTAAGCATACTGAGTTCCAGCAGTTGGATTTTAAGGATATAAAGCTTGTTTGCACCCAGCGCCCGGTACAGAGACACCAGTTTTGCCCGGCTTTGGTTTTTTGCCAGCAGAATCCCAATGGTGTTGATCAAGCAGATAGAAAAGAGCAGGTAGGCGAACTTAAGATAAATTTGCTCCCAGTACAGGTTGTCACTCATTCTGTCATTGAGGCTGGCCAGCTGCGTCAGGTAGTAGGGCTCGACGTGGCTGAAGCGACCCAGCGAGGTCTGTTGCTGTGCATAATTACGTGCCCATAAGGTCAGCTCTGCATGACTATTGTCGAGTTGCATGGGGTCCAGCATTGCCCAGCCATGCAGATACCCACATTCAGCGTTTTTGAGCCCCTGCGCATCTTCGCGACGATAACGTGTTCGTGCGGCTTCTTCCTTAGTTCGGCATGGCATATAGCCAGTGCGAGGCAGGTTGTTAGCATGCGCGTACCCTAATGGTACAACTGCCATATCATTAGCCCGGCCTTGAAAACGCATGTTCTGAAAACGACGCAGATAAGCTGAAATGTCCATGACGCCAACCACTTCTAGCTGACGGTTGTTGATAACCACCTGTTTGCCAACCGAGTTTTCTCCACCGAATAATAAGTCATTGGCTTTTTTATCCAGTACGATCACAGCGTCATCTTGCATCTCCTCGCGCCACGGGGCGCCATAAATAAATGGCACCTGGAGCAATTCAAAATAATTTGCATCAGCAGCAGAGGCCTCCGCGGTAACCGGTCTGACGCTTTTATCCGGCAAGTCAAGTACAAACGAAGTGGTGTAATTAAGTGACAAGCGGATCATTGGGTTTGAATTAAAGGCCTCGGAAACGGCTTCTGCGTCCCGGTAGGTCAGCGGCGGCGAGCGAAACGCCGTACGTCGTTCAAACTCCGGGTCCATAAAGTTAAGGCTGACGTGATATATCCGCTCGGCTCTTTCGTCGATAGGGGAGTGTCCGCTGCGTGTCACTATAGTACCCATAGTTAACAGCAGGGTGATCCCGATAGCCAGATTGAGTACCATTAGCAAGGTCAGTTTGCGTTTTTGTTTCAGCCCGCGCCAGGCCAGTTGCATTAAATCCTTCATCGCAGTCACCTAAGAGATCAGTTCGACCAGTTCATTCTTATTGATATCTCGCAGTTGACCGTCGAGAATTTGAATATTGCGATGTGCCCGCTGTGCCAGCTCATGATCATGGGTAACCATCAGCAAAGTGGTGCCCTGACGGTTTATCTCCTCCAATAGATCCATCACCTGTCTGGCCATCATAGTGTCCAGATTACCGGTTGGCTCATCGGCGAGTAAAAATCGTGGTTTACCCGCAAGCGCCCGGGCAATTGCAACCCGCTGCTGCTGACCACCACTGAGCTGGGCAGGAAAGTGGCTGGCACGACCGCCCAGGCCCACTAATTCCAGACTTTCCTCGATGCGTTGTTTGCGGGCTTTGGCTGACAGACCCCGGAAAATCAGGGGGACCTCGATGTTGTCATAGAGGTTGAGATCGCCAATCAGGTTAAACCCCTGGAAAATAAAGCCAATTTTTTCATTGCGAAGCTGAGACAGCTGTTTATCGCCCAGGGTGCTGACGTCTTCTCCATCCAGCTCATATGTTCCTTGCTCGAAGCTTTCGAGTAATCCGGTGATATTCAGAAAGGTGGTTTTACCTGAGCCTGAAGGGCCCGTAACGGCAATAAACTCACCTTCTTCAACGGTAAAGTTAACGTCTGACAGGGCGTGTGTTTCGACCAGCTCGGTACGGTAGATTTTACTGATATTTTTCATACGTAACATGGGATGTTCCTTTTATTATTATTCGCTGAGGATCACGTGCTGAGATTGCCCGAAAGCTGCCAGACTTGAGATGATGATTGTATCACCAGGTTGCAGCCCCTGGGTAATTTCCACTTCTCGGACACTTTTGACACCCAATGAAATTGGGGTTCTGAGCGCGGAGTTTTGTTCAATTTTGTAGGCAGTGCGGGATGCACCGGTTTCCACAAAGGCACCGCGTTCGACTTTTAATACGTTTTGCTTTTGGGCAATGATGATCTGTGCATTCACTCTTTGGTTCTGACGTAAATTGCCAGGTTGCTCGCTAAAGCGAATACGGCCGCGTACCTGACCTTGTTCAACTTCAGGAGAAATGGCAACTAGGGTTGCGCTGTATTGCTCGTTGTTGATTTGTACGTTAGCGTGCAGACCGATCCCCAGCTCATCCGCCAGATTTTCCGGAATGTAGGCCTCAACTTCCAGCTCATTGAGGTTAACCAGCGACATTAATGGGGTATCGCGTTGCACATGTTGTTTTTGCTGTACATTCAGCGTGCCGACAATACCGGATAAAGGTGAATGCAGTGTCAGTGCCTCAACCTGACGACGCAGTTCTTCGGTGAGGTGACGCTGACGGGTCAAGTTCAGCTCACTACTTTTTAATTCAAAACTCAGGCGTTCCTGCGCCAGTTGCAGACTCGCGATGGCGTGACGCTCGTTAAGTTCAGCGCGCTTGAGGGCCACCTGGGTCTGTTCCAGTTCTTCCTTTGAGATGATTTGTTTTTCAATACTGGTGCGGGCACGGGCCATTTCACTTTGCGCGGCTTCCAGCTCGACTTTGGCCAGTTCCATTTGCTGGGTGTTGTCCAGCTGCTGTTGTTTTATTGCTATTTTCTGGCGACTTACGTCCATCTCCAGACGTGCCAGTGTCGCTTCTTCCTGAAGGAGTTGGTTGCGAAGCTCCGGGCTGTCAATGGTTAGCAGGGCCTGACCTGCTTCAATCTCGTCGCCCGCCTTGACAAACAAAGTGACTGTTCCGGCTGCAATGGCATACAGGGAGGGGCTGTCTGCGGCCATAGTACGGCCTTCAACACGCAGGTCCTGAACCATGTCGCCTCTTACAACGGTAGCGGTACGCAGTGTTTGTAAGGACACCACCTGATCGGCGCTGAGTAGCTGATCAAAACTGCTGTATGAAGCAGTGGCGGCACCGATGAGTCCGACTGCGGCGGCTGCACCTATCCACCAGCGCGGTAATCTGCGCGTTTGTGGGATTGCTTTATCTTGTTGTTTGGTATCTCGGATCATGCCTAGTACGGCTCCTTGTTTACTCGATTACAAGTACTTATTACAAAATTGGTGCCAAAACTTAACCTATTGAAATTATGGGTTTATTTGTTTTTTGTGTTGCGCGCCGTAACAGCAACGGACGGACAGCGGACAGTACGCGGACAGTGGCTGAGTGTCCGGACAGTATGCCACTCACAGGGGGGTTGGTATCTCAGAATGCACTGGCTTTGCCGATTCGATCCTGTACCATGAAGATTATACTAAGTTGCTGTTAAGTAAGTGGTAATGGAGGTGCGATGATCCGGTTAGATGAGATAACGTTCAGACGTCGAGATGGCGCTGGATATCGGAATGTGCTGGACGGCCTGAGCTGGTCGGTATCGGGGGCTGAGCAGGTTGCGCTCACTGGCGACAGTGGCTCTGGCAAAACGACCTTGCTCAACATACTGGCCGGGTTGCTTAGCCCAGACTCCGGCACAGTACATATCAATGAGCAGGCAATACATACCTATAATGTCAAGCAGCTGGCTTTGTATCGTCGTACGATTGGCATGATCTTTCAGCATTACCAGTTACTTAGTCCGCTTAATGTGGCGGATAACATGGCTTTTCAGGCACGCCTCAACGGCCGCGCCATAAGTCACAAAGAAATTACCATAATGGCAGAGCGCCTGGGGCTGGGTGACAAGCTCGATGTTTATCCTGCGCAGTTAAGCGGGGGCGAGCAACAGCGTGTCGGGATTGCCCGAGCCTTGCTTAATCGGCCCAGCGTACTGCTTGCTGATGAGCCCACGGGGAATCTGGACAGCATGCGCAGTCAGGAAGTACTGGAACTGTTGATGACCTTATGTCAGGAGCAAAGGGTAAATTTGATCATGGTTACCCACAGCCGTGCCCTGGCTGCACAGTTGCCCCGTCAGGTGGCGTTACGCGATGGGCGTTTACATGAGTGAACTGAGACTCATCCTGCTGACTTATGCCCAGTATTATCGGCGCCATAGAGGGCTGCTGGTGTTGTTTTTGATCGGTCTGAGTCTGGGCAGCGCCTTGCTCAGTGCTACACTGGGTTTAAACCAGGAAGCCTCAAAGCGCTATCAAACCAGTACGGCGTTATTAGCGCAGCCAGTAAGTCACTTTATTCGTCCGCCATTGGGAAAAACAGGCTTGCCTTTTGCTGTGTGGCAACGGCTTTCTGCGGCTGGGTTTGAGCAGGCTCACCCTGTACTGGAGGGGCGGATCAGGAGTGACGACGACAAGCTGGTCGCCATCCGGGGTATCAATTTATTGCAATGGCAAACGGCTGGTGCTGCAAAGCCGGTATCAGGCGACGCTGCTCAACCTCACAGCGACTCCCCCTTGTTCGACACATTGTTTATGTCACCTGAACTGACGACCAGATTGCAACTTGGAAAGTCTGTATTGCGTTTTGAGGGAGACAGCTATCCGGTCAGCCCATTGGAGGGCACTGGTCACTATGCACTGATGGATATCAGTCTGGCAGACCGATTATTGAAGGCGCAGGGGCAGATCAGCTATTTTGAAGTGACGGGTCTGAATGCGCTTCAGCGACAGCAGCTGGTGGACATGCTTGGCAGTGCCGCACGACTGGAGTCTGCTGAGGCACAAACTTTCGACGCCCTGTCAGGGGCCTTTTTCTTTAACCTACAGGCTCTGGCTTTACTGGGCTATGTGGTGGGCGCATTTTTAAGCCTCAATGCCATTAAACTTGCTTATCAAAGCCGTTTGTCCTTGCAGCAGCAAATGGCCACGCTTGGGTGCCGGCAGAGCCAGTTACTTAAGGCGCTGTGTCTGGAAGTTGCGATATTGAGTGTGCTGGCAGCGACATTGGGTAATCTGCTTGGGGTGCTGATGGCCAATGCCATGATGGGTGACATCAGCACGGTATTGAGCAGTTTTTATCAGTTGGATCGGGCTTTGACAGTGCGCTTGGATGCCGTACTCGTGCTTGTCGGCAGTGTGCTGAACTTGGTGATACTGGCTGGCTTTGTGGTGTTGCAAACGCGTCTCGCGCAGCAATTGGCGAAATGGCTGACCCTGGCGCTACTATCTCTGGCCTGTGTCGGAGGGGGGGTATTATTGCACCTGGCACAGACCAAGTGGCAAGCCTTGTTACTGTGTGTTTGTGTGTTGCTAGTGTTTTTCGCGTTGACACCGCCACTGGTGCGTCTGGTGTTTCAGGTGCGCTGGCCAACCCGGGCGCCGTTGCTCGGCTGGCTCAGGGCCGATAGTCTGACGCAATTACCAGCGCTGCTGAGTTCGGTGTTAGCCATTTTGATGGCAATGGGCGCAGCTATTGGCATGCAGGTGATGGTGGGCAGTTTCAGCAGCGCATTGGATACCCACTTACAAACCCGCCTGAATGCCGATCTATATGTCAGGCCGGATAATCCGACTGCGCAGATGCGTCAGGCTTTGGCAGATATGCAAGCAGTTAAGCAGGTGGGGATTTACTGGTCGGCACAAAGTGAGGTCATGGTGACCAATGAGACGGTGCCTGTGACACTGATGAGCTTCGGTGAAGACTTTCGTTATCATCAGCATCTGACTTTGCTGAACAAACAGCCTCTGGAGGCTGTTCACCTTAACCTGAGCAATGATAGCATCCCTTGTCTTGTCAACGAGCCGGGTATGCGCCGCTATGGCCTGATCGTTGGCAGTCAGCTTGAAGTGAAGCAGGGACCGCACTCTTTTCACTGTCAGATCACCGGTGTATTTTATGATTACGGCGAGCCCGGCATGAGCCTGGTAGTCAGCAATTCAGTCATTGCACAGCAGGCATTTTTGTATGAAGCGGTCGGTTTTATGTTAACGCTTCACGAGGGAGTTGACTCAGAGCAACTGGCGGATGTCATTAGCCAGCGTTGGTCACTGACCGGACACCAGTTGATCCACAATCAAGTGTTTAAGCGTTTTGCAAAGCAATTATTTAGTCAAACTTTTCTGGTAACCCATGCACTGAATCTCTGCATTATGTTGATTGCGTTATTTGGCGTTTGGGTGAGCTTTTTAACGCTTGGACGACAGCAGTTGCAGCCGATGGCCGTATTACAAACGTTAGGGGTGACTCAGGGCCAATTATTGGTGCTGAAACTCTCTCAGGCCGGACTTATTCTCGGTCTGACCTTGTTACTGGCGGTGCCGCTGGGGATCTTGTTGGGCTGGGTATTATTAGCCTATGTGATGCCCATCGCTTTTGGCTGGAGCATGGCAATGGTACTTAGCTGGAGCGATATTTGGGGGTTCTGCGCTGTGGTGCTGTTGTTGGCGTTGGTGGTCAGTGCGATCCCTTTATTAACACTGATCAGGCGCAATGTGGCCGATAATGTCGCACAGTTATAAGGAACCCACTATGCATTGCATCAAATTACATTGGCTTTTATTCCTGCTGATGGTAACGGGGTGTCAGCCTGCTGCGCCTGAAACAGACAATAACAATGTGGCGATGGCGGTGCTCGGTCAGACGCTGGGCACACCCGTGGATGCCGCTCAGACACTGACTTTTCCGCGCGACCACGGTGCCCATCCAGAACAAGGAGTGGAGTGGTGGTATGTTACTGGCAACTTGACGGCACAAGACGGCGCTCAGTTTGGGGTGCAATGGACGTTGTTTCGGATCCGCGACCCGGGGTTTTCGGCCTTTCAGTCTTCTCCCTGGTGGGATGGACAGCTTTACTTTGCCCATTTTGCTATACAAAACGGTCAGACACATCATGCGTTTGAGCGCTATGGCAGAGCCGGGCAGGTTGACGTACAGGCCAGTCCTTTTATCGCCCGTTTGGGTGATTGGCAGCTGGCCAGTCAAGAGGCGTCGTTTTTACCTTTACGATTGCAAAGTAAGGAGGCCGATTTTGGCCTGGATATTACGCTGGCAAACAGCCCACTGGTCTTGCATGGCAAGCAGGGGTACAGTCAGAAAACTCAGCAAGGTCATGCTTCCTTTTACTACAGTTATCCCTTTTTACAAGTGACAGGCACGCTGACCTATGCAGGCAGATCACATGAAGTCTCTGGCCGGGCCTGGTTAGACAGGGAATGGTCATCAGGTCTGATTGATAGTCAGCACGGTGGCTGGGATTGGTTCAGTTTACAAGGCGAGAACCCCGGGCAAGGTGCTTTGATGGCATTTTGTACTCGAGATGCAACACAAGCCTATGCCTATTGCAGTGCCTCAGAGATATCTCCATCTGGCAAGGTTACGGCCTACCCGCACGAGCAGGTCAGTTTAACAGTACTTAACAGGGCGCAAACTCGCAATGTAACGCATCCGATAAGCTGGCAGTTGCAGGTACCAGGCAAAGAAGTCGTGATCATTGATGTATTGCAGCGCGATTCTTTTAATCGCCTGAGTGTACCTTACTGGGAGGGGCGGATACGCAGCCGCGGTGGATTTGTTGCAACGGGTTATGGTGAATTGTTTGGCTATTGAACAATACGTCCTCGCCTTGGCCTCGGCGCATAAAAGTTGAGTAGGTGGGCAATCTTGTGCTCAGGGCTGTGATGATAAAGAGATACAGCTTCAGTATTTCATTCACACAGCCCTTGCCACGCCAGTGCATCTAATCAGTAATTAATTATGTGGCCTGGCGGGGTCAGAGGTTATTCCCGGTCGTACAGGGGCAGGGCAACGCCTGAGACGTCAGGAAATTCTAGCACCGCGATAGGGGTAAAGTCGCTTTCCGCGAGGAAAAACGTTGTAAGACTGGCACGGGAGTGGATGGTAAACTCTCCCACAAATGGCATCATCCAGCCACTGTCGCTCGATAATACGCCGCTTAATTGAGGCACTTTGCCAAAATCAGGTAGCAGATAGTCTGGGAGTACGTTGTCGCCGACAGAATGGAGTGGCAGGTTGACCCCGATATGGCGCGTGTAGGAGACATCCAGCATAGCTTTTCCGGTATATTGGTTTGCCAGAGTCAATGTATGTTGGTGTGGCGTGATATCTATCGACACATCCGCTGCTTGCTTGGGGTAACCCCAAATTTCGCGACCTGCTTTGATTGCAATGGGGTTGTCCAGCATCAGGTGCTGGTTGTAAAGGGCATAGTTATGTGGTTTTCCGGCCGCTTGTTGTTCTGCGTTTGCTGCTGCCAATGCAGCCAGCACTTTACCGGTGAAATCCAGCTGTGCACTGGCAAGGGTCATATCTCCCGGACAGGGCAAAACCGGGCCTGCGCTGCCACGGCGTTTAACATAAAAGCTTGATATCGTCTCGTTATACGCGCCGGCAGGGCTGCTGGTAATTTTTTGTGTATACAGTGCACCTATGCCTTTTGAGGCTGCTCCTTCACAATGCAGGCGGACAGGTTCCCATTGCCAGTTCCACAAAAAGAACTGTGCAACATTGGCATCTATTAAGCCAACGACGGCACTGGTGGCTTCACCCTTAACATGAAAAGGCATGCTAACAGCGGTGCCATCAGACAGATAAGTGGTGCTGGTTACCGGATAGGTTTCGCTAAGATCAGTGGCATAGCCGGTATTGCTCAATACCAGCATGGCACTGAGCAGGAGGGGTTTCATATTCATATTTGGTCCTTTTTTAGCTAGGGTTTTCCTTGCATGGAAACTGCTGATGCGCATTGCTTTAATTGTTAGGGCGCAAAAGCGGGACTAGGCTAACATGCTTTGGTGAAAAGTAAATGGAAGAGGTGAGTTAAAGGAGAGCACTGTACAAAATGTATAAGAGTGTAAACCAACTATTCTTTCTTTATTTGCAATATTGTACACTACGCGACCATTTACATGGACAGGCAGAGCATAGCCATTTGTTGTGTCACTATTTAGCGTAATCCGGCTCGCTCCTGAGTCGATAAAAAGTAGGTATTTATGATCCCTTTTGTGGTGTTGATCACCGTGTTGGTGTGTTTTGTCGGCTATGGCCTTTGGCCGCTAGCCACTTCTGTATTGGGGTACCTGATATCTGAGCAGGCGTCGGAAGCCATGATCCTGATGCTGTTCTGGCTAACTATGGTTTTTATCCAGTTTGTGGCGATGTGGCATATAGCAAAGAAAAAGCCCAGCGGACGTAAGTTCTTTTTTTATACCGTATGGATTTGTGTCTTTGTGCAGGGGGCCGACTTGCTGCTTGCAGCCGAGGAAGAGGTACCCCTGTGGGCGCTGGCGGATTTGTTTATCTATCCCGCGTTAGCGATGTGGGTGTTGTACGCCAGTGACGCAAAACAGTACTTTGAACAGTAAAACCTAATACACAGAGTAATAGTATGAGTAAATGTGGTAAATGTGACAGCGATATTTCTTTTATGTCGGTATTGAATACCCCGAATCCATTCAAGTTAAAATGCGGTAGCTGCAAAGCACCGATTGCACTGAGTCTGGTGAGTGCGGGACTTGTTGCGGGTATCCTGTTGGCAGTGATCAGTGCTATTTTGTGGTACTTTTACGGGTCAGAAGGTTACTGGGTCAAGGTGGTGTTACCGACTGTCCTGGCTGCAGAAGGCCTTTACTTTGCGGCCATACGTTTAGGGTTGGTGAAAGTCAAACCAGAACAAGCAGAGTAAACAACGGGAGCCAGTGGCTCCCGTTTTATTTCAACCTTAGCTCAATTCAATCTTATAAGTCGGAACAGCATGAAGATGTTTGCTCAGGCGTCCGAGTATCAGCCACCAGGCAAACAAGGCCGCCAGCATCAGGACTATCCACATCATTGCCGACGCCCCGTTTGTGCCAAGTTGCCCGATTTGATAGACCAGTGTCGCCAGAATATAGGCAATGGAGGTTGTCCAGCCGATGACGACCCACATCCACACACTGCCCGATTCACGCTTAATGGCCCCCAATACCGCCACGCACGGGGTATAAAGTAAGATCAGTACCAGATAGGCAAATGCACCAAGCTGGCCATTGAATTGAGCAGTCATGGCACTGAGCAACTTGTTCCCTGCGTCGCCGCCTTCTTCAACGGCACTCAGGCCCAGCGGATCGCCCAGGTTGTTGAGTAAATCAACGGAATTATCCCACAAGGTCATGACCGCTTCACTTGTAGCATCTTTGAGAGACCACTCACCGGTTTGTTCCTGTGCGCCCACATACAAGGCATCCATTGTGCCCACAATGGCCTCTTTGGCGAACAGGCCCGTGACTATCCCAACCGTTGCTGGCCAGTTATCTTCTGCGATACCCAGCGGTGCGAACACAGGTGTTACAACCTGCGCGGCTTTAGACAGTAAAGATGCCTCGCTGTTTTCATGCCCAAAGCTGCCATCTGTGCCGATGGAATTGATCATGCTTAGCAGAGTAACCACAAACACGATGGTTTTCCCGGCACGGGTGATAAAGCTACGTAAACGCTGCCAGGTGGTCATAACCAGGTTACGCCAGACGGGCAGATGATAGGCTGGCATTTCAACAAAAGAGGGGACTTTTTCTTGTTTAAACACGCGTTTTCTGAACAGGTAACCGGTACCCACAGCCACTAAAATGCCAAACACATACAAGGCAAATACGATGTTGGCACCGTTCACCGGGAAAAAGGCCGCAGCAAATAAGGCGTACACGGTTAATCGTGCGCCACAGGACATAAAGGGCGCCATGATGACCGTGAGCAGGCGATCCGACTCCCGGCTCATGGTGCGGGCACTCATGACCGCTGGGACGTTACAGCCGAAACCTACAATCAGAGGGACAAATGCGTTGCCGGGCAATCCGATGGAGGACATCAGGCGGTCGATCACAAAGGCGGCACGTGATAGATAACCACTGTCTTCAAGGATCGACAAACAAAAATACAAGACGGCGATAACAGGAATAAAGGTCGCAACCAGCTGTAAGCCTGCCCCAAAGCCGTCCCCTAACAGGACGCCCAACCATTGGGGGGCACCGAGATTGGCCAGCAGCAGCTTAGTCCCGTCAATAAAAATAGCGCCGACCAGAATGTCAAAGAAATCAATAAAGACGGCCCCGAAGTTGACCGCTATCGTGAACATCAGGTACATCATAAACAGGAAAATCGGCACCCCAAGCCAGCGGTTCAGCACCAGTTTATCAAGCGAGGTGGTGAAGTTAGAGCGCGTTTTCGACATGATACTGACGCCATTACTGAGCGTTTTGACGTTTTGGAAGCGCTTAACGGTGTCTTCATCGCTGAGATTAGGATTAGGAGTTTGTTGAATGCGCTTTTGCGGGGGCTTGCCTTTGCAGTGCTCACTCAATGCTTCTGTTAGTTGAGCGAGCCCCTGACCAGTCGAGCCGACCATGGCGATGACAGGTACACCAAGACGCTGTGCTAACAGGCCCAGATCCAGCTCCTTGCCTTGCTGGTGTGCCACATCGGTCATGTTGGCAACCACGATAAGAGGGGTACCTGTTTCCTGCATTTGTGTCGTCAGAACCAGGTTGCGTTCGAGGTTAGCACAGTCGATCACGTTGATGATCAGATCGGCATCCTGAGCGCGAATATAGTCAATGGCAATTTGTTCATCCTGACCCGGTTCAATTTGGGCCATGCTGTACAGGCCCGGTAAATCAATCAACTCAACTTGCTGACCTGGTAAACTTAGCTCGCCACTTTTGCGCTCTACAGTGACGCCGGGCCAGTTGCCGACTTTTTGTCTGGCACCCGTAAGGCGGTTAAACAGTGTGGTTTTACCACAGTTGGGGTTGCCAACGAGGGCGATTCTCACGTTATCTTACTCCTTGAAATTAGCGGCTTAGCTGGATAAAACGCGCATCAGTTTTACGGATACTGATATAGGTATTGCCAACCTGAGTCTGAATGGGACAGCCCAGCGGCGCGACATTTAAGACCGTGATCACTTCTCCGGGGATCAGGCCCAGTGCCATTATGCGGCTGATCAGGGCTGCATCAGGGTGAACAATGCCTGCAATAATCGCTGTATCGTTTGGTTGTAAATCTGCAAGTGTCATAGAGGGTAATGCAAACCTAGATAGGAATTATTTATTATTAGGTTTGCATGGTACCGCAACTTAAATGTCATAAACAAGCGAGTGCGGCAAAAGACATGCGTTATTTCTTAGATTGATAAATCTATATATTTTATATGGTTACGTGTATTAAGTGAATGTCACCAGAGTGTTGGAGGGCACTTCATACTCTTTGCACATTGTTTGCCATCTGTTTGCACATTGTCTCGCTAGGCTGATGATCACAGGCCTAACAGCAATGGAGAGAGACAATGGGATCAACGAGCACAATAAAACAACCCGGCGCACTGAATATACTGACCGTGATTATCACTGCCACGCTGCTTGGTGCATGCGGATCAGGAGGTTCAGAGACGACTATGGGCACCAGTCAGAATACTCAATCAACCGCGGTCGATGAGACAAACTCCAGTCAGTCAAATGCGCATGCTGATACGGCTTCGGACAATTCGGACTCAGATACAGACAACGCCGACGGCGACACGGGCTCGACAGCAGGTGAGGGGGATACAGCGCCTGCTCCAGGGGATGAGGATGATTCGGATACAGAGCCTGACGATGATGAGGGCGGCAGTGAGGAAACACCGGATAGCCCGGACCAAAATGACACGCTGGCTGGCTGGATCCTTAACTCAGATGGTGCTACTGCCGCCATTATGCTGGATGAGGCTGGGCAGCTTGCTCAGGTCAATGTACAGGCGGTGAGTGCGCTGGAGCAATCCGGGCAACAGTATACGGTGGTGACTGCATCAGGCATGCCGGATTATCAGGTGGTGGTCGATGAAGAAATGCTGTCAAGCTTATCCTCCCGGCCCAGAGCTGCATCAGATTTTGCCACAGGTTCGCCGCAAGTCGCGATTGGTGATGTGGTCGAGTTCGGCCAGGATATTGGCTATAACAGCAACAGCAGCTGTGCACTGGATGCCGGCCAGGGTTACTGGCCGCCCGGACCGGTCTGTCCAGAAGTGATGGATAGAACCGGTACGTTTCCCAATCAGCCCACACAGAATACAGACGCTTGTGAAACGGGGTTAGGGACGGTCGGCTTCTGGGTTAACGGGACCTCAGTATATAACTGGGGTGATGGTCAGAGTTACAACAACGAAAGGATATGGCAAACGTTGGCACCGGTTGCTGAGCAATATGACGTGGATGTGTGCGGCGGCCATGCTGCACAAGGTGACTATCATCACCATTATTATTCTTCGTGTCTGGCTGAGATGGTTGGTGATACAGGTTCGGGACACTCTCCTGTTTATGGATATGCCGCAGATGGTTACGCCATATATGGTCCCTGGGAATCGCAAGGGGAGTTGGCTATCAGTAGCTGGGAAGTTCGCGATTATCGCGCCAGTGCGCCGACCGGGTGTAGCGATGGTGCACGAAGCTGTGTGCTGAATGACCAATATGATGTCAGTCAGGGAACACGCAATGTTTCCAGTGGGCCAGGCTTTGACACTGTGGTACGCACCTTATCACGAAATGAGCTGGTTGCCGAAAATGGCTACTTCAAAGAAGACTTTTACTGGAACAGCACACTGACTGAACAGGGCGGCAATTATCTTGATCAGTATAATGGTCATTATGATGAGCATCGGGGTTATCACTATCATGTGACTGCCCGGGATGATAACGGCAAGCTCATTCCTACATTTCCATACACCATAGGTGACAGGTTTGCTGGTGAATTACAAAGTAACGCACTGACCAGTTGTGGTGGCATAAGGCCTGGTGGTCCGGGTCGTGAATAGGAGTAATATAATGAAAATAATAGCGATATTAATTGCTGCGAATATGTTTTTCATCACTATGACGGCCCAGGCTGACAAAGCCATTCACCAGCACAAAAGCCTGGAGATCAAGCAACAAAGCCTGTTGCCTCGGGTTGCGCTGACCCTGGTACGGGATGAAACCGACGGTCTCAACCTGACAATTGACATTGCCAACTATGCGCTGAATTCGCCCGCCGTTGTGGAGAGTGCACAACAGCGCCTGACAGGTCATGCCCATTTGTTCATTAATGGTGAGAAAAAAATGCGTGTTTATGGCCAATATGTGCATCTGCCTGCCAGCTGGTTTAAGGCTGGTGTCAACCAGATTGCGGTATCATTGAACAGCCATCAACATGAGAACTGGACCTGGAAAGGTAATACCGTGATGGGGTCGGTGTTTGTCGACCTGGCTGAGCCTCAGCTGGTATTGCATCAGTTTTCTTCTCAGCCGTTGCTTAGTCACCATCACCATTGATACCGGACGCTGGCCACATTATTGTGGCCAGCGTTTAAAAGGTTTCTTTGAGTAAGTTAAGCATGTCCTCAACCGACAGCTTGTTGGCCTGTTCGTTGCCAGCCAGTAATTGGTCAGCCAAATCTCGCTTGTGTTGGTGTAGTGCGACGATTTTTTCTTCTATGGTGTTCTTGGCAATCAGTCGATAAATGGTCACCGGGCGCTGCTGGCCCATTCGGTGGGCCCTATCTGATGCCTGTGCTTCAACTGCCGGGTTCCACCACGGATCCATATGGATCACATAGTCTGCTGCGGTGAGGTTCAAACCTGATCCACCGGCTTTGAGACTGATCAAAAACACTTCGCCATTGCCATGCTGAAAGGCGTTAACACGTTCCTGACGTTGTGCAGCAGGGGTACTGCCATCCAGGTACTGATATGGCACGTTACTTTGCTCAAGGAGATTTTTAATAATCTGTAAGTGGCCCACAAATTGGCTGAAGATAAGTGCTTTATGATTGTTTTGCCGTAATTCATTAAGTAGCTCACTGAGTGCTTCCAGCTTGCTGCTTGGCAATGTGCTTTCAGCCATGACCAATTGCGGGTGGCAGCAGGCCTGACGTAACTTGGTGAGCTCCGCCAGCATTCTGATGCGTTGCTCTGCCGCTGAACTGGTACTGGAAGATTCCATGATTTGGTCAATGGCATGCTGTCGCAGTGCTTCATAAAAAGTCATCTCGTCCTCACTGAGCGAAACGGTGAGGTTGATTTCCGTTTTCTCTGGCAGTTCGGTGAGAACCTGGCTTTTCAGGCGACGCAGAATAAAGGGTTTCACCAGTTGTTTGAGGCTTTGACGTGCTTTATGAGCCGCCAGCTTGTCTTGCTCAGCATTTTCCATCGGCTGAGCAAAGCGGGCATTAAAGCGTTTCAGGTTGCCTAGTAAACCCGGGTTGACGAAACGGAACAGCGACCACAATTCGGTCAGATTGTTTTCTATTGGTGTGCCCGTGGTGATCATTTTAAACTCGCCTTTAAGTGCACAGGCGGCCACGGTGCGCTTAGCCAGCGGGTTTTTAAGCGCTTGCGCTTCATCGGCGATAATGGTGTGCCAGTGTTTTGTTTTTAGCAGCTCAGCCTGGCGTTGCAGCAGGCCATAACTGATCACCACACAATCAAACGGGCCAGCTTGAGTTAATAGCTGTTCGCGCTCTTGCGCACTGCTGTGATCGCTGAACAAGGTCATGGTTAATGCCGGTGCAAATTTGCTCGCTTCCTGCTGCCAGTTAAAGCACACAGAGGTCGGTGCGATGATAAGCGTAGGCCCTTTACTGGCACGTGCTAAGATCACAGCCAGCGCCTGTAGAGTTTTTCCCAGCCCCATGTCATCAGCCAGGCAAGCGCCGCCGCCCCAGTGGGCTAGTCGCATTGCCCAGTCAAACCCCGCGAGCTGATAATCGCGTAATTGCGCCTGTAAGGTCGCCGGCACAGTGAGTGTTAGCGCATTAGCCTGGTACATTTTTTTGCTTTGCTCTTCCCAGGCGGGCAAGGTTTTCATACGCATGCCCGTTGTCGCTTCTGCGACCTGACCACTGGCAAGCGGATGAAACTGGCCCTGATCGGTTACCGTATCAAGCTGGGCGAGTTGATTACGTAAGTCTTGTGACAGTGCCAGAATTTGTTCACCGTCGAGGCTGACAAAGCGGCCATGGCTGGTGGCCATCAGGCTCAGTAATTTTTTCAACTCTATGACTTGTGTATCATCGACCTGAAGTTCACCCGTGACGTCAAACCACTGATTTTGCTTACTCATGGCCAGAGCCAGATGCTGGGACTCAAGGGGTTTGCTGAGACGGAATTTCTTCCCACGTGGCCAGCGCAGCCTTAAGGCGAAGCCCGGTATATCGGATACAACACACCTTTCAATTTGCTCAAGTGCCTCGAGCGCCATTGCCAGGTCGTCCAGTTGCAAACGATTATCAGACATCGCCAGAAATGCCGGACAGTGTTCATCCAGTAACTCCAGCCAGCGTTGTTCTTGGGCTAAATCACGTTGGGTGGCCACCCGCTTATGCTCAATTTCTGTGGTCAGATTGGGGCTGCCAATGCCCGGGTGCAACATGGGGCCCTTATCGCCAAAGGGCATACTCACACAGTGAAACTCCAGGCCACCCTGATAGGGAGTGATGTTGATGACCAGTTCATTATCAGGTTTGACTGTGGTCAACCCGGTTTCAAGGCCGTCCAGGTCGGACTGTATATTCAGCAGTGGCGCGATGGCAGTAATACTCTCAAGCAGTTTGGGCTTGGCGGCTTTGGGCACGATAAGACCACTTTCCCCAATGATCTCTGCAACCTGCAAATGCTGACGCGTGAACAGGGTAAACCCATAGCAATAGTCCTGAAGCGGGAAAAAGGCGTACTCACTCTGCCCTGCACGCTCTTCGAGTTGCAAGCGGTAGTCTATGCCTTGTGGCAGGTTGGGTATCGACATCATTAGCTCATCGCCGTTGTCACGGATCTGAAGTTCGGCCGGATATTCTGTCAGTTCTATTTCGCGACTGAAATCATCGCCCAGGTAGAGGTTATGAGCACCAGATGCGGCACTCAGGGCGTTTGCTCCTTCCAGTTCAAAGGTGCGTCCACCATAATAGCCGTGGTTTTCATACACCCGAATAGCAGCAATAATTGCTTTATCTTTATCGCTTAGGTAATCAAAGCTCTCACGCTCATCGACCAAACGCTTCAGGGCCACATTGCGACCTTTACTCCAACCTTGTTTACCCAGTTTTTGTTCTCTGGGCTTGAGTGTGAGTTCAAACCGAGATTGCTCAAGTTGCCAGACAAGCCGGTGGGTTTGCGACGATTTATCTGCATTGGATGGTGGCGTGGATGCCAGGCTTTGCAGTTTTTCCAGTGCCAGCTCCCAGTCACTTTTTTGTTCTACCAGTTTGGCAAAGTTAACCACCAGGCGCTGTGGCAGTGGTGGCACAGGGGCTTGATGGAGCACCAGCAGATCAGCACCCATACAGGCAAACAAAGGTTGCTGTATTGCACTGAAGGTATTGCAGGCCTCACTAAGACGAGTTAATTGTTGGGCCTGTAACTGGCCCCCGGTCCAGTGCGTAGCCAGAGCAGTCAGTATTTGCAGCAGTGCATAGTCGTAGGGCTTCGCTTTACCAAATGCTTCATACTCTTGATATTGATTAACGAATGTCTGGCCACCACTGAGGCACTCTGCAAGATATTCAAACAGGCTCAAAAGGACATAATTTAACCCTGGCGCTTTCTTGTCAGCGGACTCTGCCTGGACCAGTTGACGCACTGATTTAAACAGTTGAGGCTGTCCCTGACTGGCCTGCACCAGCGTCGTCAATTTATGAAACAAGCCGGGCAGGCCACCCAGATATTGCTGCTTACGTCGGGCAAGTTTGTTTTTAGCGACAATTGCCTGTTCAAATAATGCGTAAGCGCTTTGGTGTTCGCCAGAGCACATTGCAACCATGGCACGTAACTGCAGTGCATAGCAGCTGCTATCATTGCTCAGTACGGCGACACTTTGATCCAGTTGCGCCCGATAAAGATATTGTTCGGCCAGTAAACAATGCAGCGTGTGATTATTCGGCTGACGTTCGCACAGCTGTTTAATAAGCTGAAATGCGGCAAAATTGTTCTGACAGTCACTTTTTAAGGTATGGATTAATGTCGAGCATGCCTGATACAGCAATTGTGGTGGCAGCTCAGCCAGATGATCAACGTCTGCCGGAAAGAACAGGGTATTGACCAGTACCTGATTGGTGTGGTGGTCAAGGTGTTGCGGATTTTTATGAAATGACAGCAAAGCAGTGGCTTTATCGTATTGGCCCAGGATAAGCAAATCGCGGATAAAGCGTTGCTCATCAGAGAAATCGCGTTCCCACTCATATAAATTGACCACAGGCACGACTTGTTCGGCACAATTAAGTGTACTGATAAAACGATCCTGACGAAGCGCATTGTGGCACAGTGAAATCTCAATTAGCGGCTGAACCCTGAGGCCTTTTTGGTTACTGATTAATAGCCCGGCTTCGACCAGTGCGGTTCTCTGTTCGGGCACCATACCCTGACTGAGCGCGGGAATGCCGTGGATCTGGGCTTCAACCAGCAACTTCAGTAAGCGTTTTAATCTACTTATCGCAACCGGCTTGCCGATTAGTGCCAGTACTTCCAGCATGATCTGTTGTTCAGCGGGCAGCTGTGCGTAGCGTGTCAGGAGTTCGGTGATGTGTGTCTGGCTGAAAGGCGTAAAGTGCATGCTGATAGACCGTTTCGGGCCTTGCTCCGCGAATTATTATTGATTGCGGAGCAAAGTAGCAGAAGCGCGGTGTGTGCTCAAGTCAAACTATTCTGTTGGCAGGGTGTAATACAGTTGTGAGCTGGTATTGTCCGGCTCAGACGGGCAGCGCACAAAGCCAGCTTTTTTCAGTACTTTGATAGAAGCCGGGTTGTCTGCTGCAACGCCCGCATTGAGTGTGATATTGGGCTGAACTGTGCGCAGATGCGCGACTAAGCCCTGCAGCAGCTCACTGGCATAGCCTTGTCCCCATTGTGTTTCGCCTATCAGGTAGCCAAGCTGAACCGTATTTTCGGCTGCATACAGCATAACCAGGCCCAGAATGTGTGTCTGCTTGTCCTGTACCAGTAGCAGCTCACAGCGTGTTAGTTTGTCCGATATCCAGTCGGTTAGTTGGTCAGCAGTGTGCGGACACTGCTGCCAGTCATCGGGCAAAAAATGCAGTGTGCCTGGTGTCAGCAAATCGAGTAGCTGTTGTACGTGTGCAGTGCTGAGAGCCGGTGTTGCAGGCATTATTTCTAATCTTGCCGTACTGAACTTATGCATTGTCATGGGTGTGTTCCTGTGATGATTTTGCCTGTGTTTCAGACAAGCCAGTTTTAAATGCCATGGTTAATTCGTGACCCTTGATGGCCGGTAATGCAAGCGCCTTTAGTGCCAGGCTGCCAACCATGATCAACAGGGCGGTAGCCAGGGCATCGAGACTCATGCTGAGCACTGTGCCAATTGCGCCGAATGTGGCTGTCAGGGACGACAGTTCAGGTAAAGTATAGATACCCGTAAGCTGTTGCAGTAGCAGGACTATCCAGAACCCAAAACAGTATGGGCAGCGCCATGCCGTGTATAAATAGGCGAGGGGGGCCGGTAAACGTGCTACTAAAGTGTTAAACCAGGTGCCCCAGTCGGGTAATTTTTCCCATAATAGTACGTGGATCGATAACCCCATTAAAACGAGTGAAAAAGTCATAGGTCTCTCCTGTAAATCGGTGTATTGTTTTGTCGATGTCTATTATTCTCAATAAAGCCGTATCGCGTTATTGTCTGCTTTTTGATTTAATCGGCTTATTTTAAGGTTGTGGGTGAAATAGAATGACCAATCATGTTGCCGCCTGTGGCCAGATGAAAGTAGCGACACTGGAACAGGAGCCTCACGGCACGCACAGCGAAAGTGTGTTGAGCTTTATTCGTTCAGGCTCGCTGGATATGTTACATGGCGAGACGTTTACAGCCACACAGGGCATGTTTGTGTTGGTACCCGGTGGCATGCCTCATACCTTGTTGTCCGGGTCTGACTTGCATGTGCACTGGATGAGTTTTTGCCCGGATTGTCTTGGGCTCACGCCCGAATCCAGCTTGTTGCAACCCTTTCAGCAGGTACGCTTAGGTGCGTTACCCGCATTGGCGCTATCTGGGGAGCGCGTCGATTTTGTGCAGACTTTGTATCAGGAGTTTGAAGCCGCATTGCAGCATGCTTTGCCGCTCGACGTGATGAAGAGCTTTGTTTTCTTGCTGTTGCATGAGGTGTCACTGGCACAACAGCCGGTGAGCTGGCGCGCAGGTATGCACCCTAAAGTTGTCGCGGCACTTTCCTATATTGAGAGTCAGGGCTTAAAGCCGGTTTCTTTGCAGGATGTGGCGAGTGCGGTATTTGTTAGTGCCCCTTATCTGGCGACTTTGTTTAAACGCGAAACTGGCTACTCCGTAGGGCAGTGGCTCACCAAAAAGCGCCTGGGTGAGGCCTGTAATCGATTGCTGCACACACATACACCGATTGCAGCGTTAGTTGAAGAACTGGGATGGTCAGATACAACGCACTTTATCCGTCAGTTTAAAGCGGCTTATGGCGTTACGCCTGCGCTGTGGCGCAGACAGCACAGTCAGGCGGCAGAAAGTCGTTAATAATCTGTGCTACCTGAGTCGCTAAATTCAGGGATGCTTGGCGCGTTAAATCACTGATCTGAAGTCCCTAATCCCTTTCTCAGGTTAAAGGGACATGGTAAGTTAGTCGTATAATGTTAACGGGTATTTATTTGCGTGCCTGCTATAATTGCAATCAAGACCGAAAAAAACCGGTCTATGTCGAGCCGAAGAATCACTGTAATAGGTAATATACTTTGTTTAAGGAAATTGAAGACCTGAGCGAGAGTCTGGTGCTGATTGTTGAAGACTCAATGCTGACACAAAAAGTCATCTCTTGCTTTTTAGAGGGGATTTGTTCGGTCCATATGGTGACATCCGGAGAAAAAGCCATCGAGTTTTGCCGTGCAACCCCACCGGATCTGATCCTGATGGATTGGGTGTTGGAGGGGATGTCTGGGGTAGAGGCTTGTAAACAGTTGCAGGAAATGGAAGGTCTGTCTGATATCCCTATCATTTTTGTGACCTCCAACATCAGCGAGCAACAGCAGGATTTGTGCTGGGATGCGGGCGCGGTTGACTTTATTCCTAAACCTATCGTGGCGAAGACCCTGATGAACAGGGTTAAAACTCACCTCAAATACAAACAGCAAGCGGATACGCTCAAGCGCTACTCATACTACGACGGGCTGACAAAAGTGTTCAATCGGCGCTTTTTTGATATGGAAGGAGCGCGTCAGTTTAAGCAGAGTATTCGTCAGCAACATACCTGCTCTGTGGTGATGCTGGATATCGATCACTTTAAGAAGTTTAATGACCGTTATGGTCATCTTAATGGGGATGATGCTCTTAAAGCTGTTGCCAGTGCCATAGATGGCCAGATACGCAGACCTATGGATGGGGTATATCGCTATGGTGGCGAGGAATTTGCAATTTTATTGCCAGACACAGAGCCTGATGGGGCGAAGCAGCTGGCTAACCAGTTTGTTGATGCAGTAAAAGCATTGGCCATTGTGCATGAAGACTCGGAATTTGGTGTGGTTACCATCAGTGCGGGTGTTGCAAGCAATGATGGCGGTGAGCATTACCAGGATTTGGCTCAGCTAATTGCGGCGGCAGATGAAGCCTTATACAACGCAAAGCATCAGGGTCGTAATCAAGCGTGTGTGGCAGAAAAAAAGGGCGCTTAGGCCCTTTTTAATCATTCCACCCGAAGGTTGCTTAACCTGCCATGTTATATAGCAATGCCGAGACGGCTAAAATACCAACCAGCAGAATAAAGTAGGTGCCAACATGATGGCGGTACTTTTGTAGTGCCGGTACTTTGAAAATGGCGATGGTTGGCATGATAAACAGGATCATGGCAATGATCGGTCCAGAAATGGCACCCATCATATCCAGAATACTCGGGTTCATCACAGCACACACCCAGATTGCGATAAACATCAGGCCCACACCCAGTTTATCAATCAAGCCTGCCGACAGAGATGACTGCTTGCTGAGCAGACCATTGAAGCTCTCTCGTGCGCCCAGAAAGTGCCCAAGGAAAGAAGATGTAATGGCAATGAAGGCGACCAGCGGACCCAGCATGGCAATAAATGGATTGTCGTACACATTAGCAAGGTAAGACAGTACAGAAACGTTGGCCTCTTTGGCTTCGAGCATTTGCTCCGGGCTGAGAGACAGCACACATGAAAATACAAATAACAGCACAAAAACGATCAGCATTAGTGAGGTATTGCGCAAAATTGCCTCAGCTTTATGTGTCGCACGGTCAGCATAATGGCGGCGTTGAGCATTGGCAAAGCTGGAGATAGCGGCAGCGTGGCTAAATGAAAAGACAATAATTGGCACGGATAGCCACAGTGTCTCACTCAGACCTGCCATATCCGGCGTTGCCACAACTGGTGCTTGCCAGTGTGGGATTAAATATAGTGACAGCATCAGCAAGATCCCAACTAGCGGGTAAACCAGCAGCGCGAACGCACGCAGTAGTAACTTTTCTCCACCCATCATAATTGCAATCATGCCTGCAACCAGCAGCCCGGAAAGGAGTACCCGAGGTGGGGCGGTCATGTCTAACTGGTTAACCATGAAGCTGTCCACGGTATTGGTGAGGCCTACACCATAAATCAACAGAATAGGGAAGATCGAAAAGAAGTACAGTAGGGAAATTAAGCGACCTGCGGTGGCACCAAAATGTTCTTCAACGACATCGGTAAAGTCACTGTCACTGTGTTTAGAGGACAACACAAAACGTGCCAGCCCTCGATGAGCCAGGTAGGTCATTGGAAAGGCCAATACAGCCATAATCACCAGAGGCCAGAACCCGCCAATACCGATATTGATAGGCAGAAACAAAATACCGGCGCCCACAGCGGTACCAAACAGGCTAAGCACCCAATTGGTATCGTGTTGTGTCCAGCGTCCCCGACTGCTGTGGGTAGTCTCTGTGGCAAAAGCCTCTGTAGAGAGCCCTTCAGGGGTATTACTCATACTTGTTGTCCTATGATTAGAATTATATCCGCGCGGATAATATAAAAAATGTGGCACATATGCATGCTTTCGTCGGTAATCAATGTAAAAGTGGATGAATATTCGACAGCGCTGGGTGTATTTTAATCATTTAACCAAGTGGATTGTAGAAATCTCATTGTGATGTTTGACTTTGTGACTTTAAAAGGTACGATTGAGCTCAGAAAATAAGCTAGTATCATATCAAAGAACATAGTATTTTAGTCTCTATATCATGCCCGGTCTTCGTAAATTGACATGCGTCGTGTCGTGAAGCTGACAGGGTAAGCAAGGTAATATCACGTTATGGAAATAATTAATCTTGACCCGCATCACCCGGAAGTGTCGCAGTTACTGAGAGACATCGATGAGTTGATGAATACACTCTACCCACCGAGCAGTAATCAGCTGATCCCGGCGGATGAGCTGGCTGCGTCTGACGTCTATTTTGTTGGTGCCCGCACTGAATCTGTGTTGATGGGGTGTGGTGCCCTGGTGCCAAAAACGGATGAGGCAGACAGCCTGACACCTTACGCCGAGCTAAAGCGGGTTTATGTACAACCACCATATAGGGGCCTGGGTGTGTCGAGACACATTATGCAAACTTTAATTGATCATGCACGTCAGGTTGGCTTCAGTGTATTACGGCTGGAAACAGGGATCCGGCAAACTGAAGCAATTGGGTTGTATACGTCTTTGGGGTTTGTGCAGCGAGAAGCATTTGGCAACTACGAACCCGACCCTTTGAGTGTCTATATGGAATTGGCGTTGTCATAAAGAGGTCATATCTTTGCGGGCGATACTTGGCATTTTTGTTATAATCCCGCTACCTAATTTTTGAGTTATACAAAAAACATGTCCTTTGAATCTCTTGCCTTAGCACCTGCCCTGTTAGAAGGGTTACAGGTGCTTGACTTTACTGAGCCAACAGCTATTCAAGCGCAAAGCATTCCCGAGATCCTGGCAGGTCACGATTTGCTGGCGTGTGCGCAGACAGGTACCGGTAAAACAGCCGCATTTATGCTTCCTATCATGACTCAGTTACTCAGCAAGCCGGGCTCAGGTGCTCGTGCCCTGATCCTGGCGCCGACCCGAGAATTGGCTCAGCAAGTAGCGCAGCACGCGAATGCCTATGCCGCTCATTGTGAGCTGAAAACAGTGTGTTTGCATGGTGGAGCAAATATTGGACCTCAGGAAAAAGCACTTCGTGAAGGAGCAGATATAGTGGTCGCCACGCCAGGCCGTTTGCTCGATCATTTAATCAAAGGCACATTGAATTTGTCAGCGGTAGAATACTTAGTGTTCGATGAAGCCGACCGTATGCTGGATATGGGCTTTATGGGTGAAATACGTCGTATTATGCGCAAAATGCCATCTGATCGGCAAACCTTGTTATTTTCTGCTACCGTAGATGAAGCGGTCTTTAATCAGGTAAAAGACTGGTTGAAAGAGCCAAAACGGATTGGCATTGAAGCACAGAATCAGGCTGCCGCAAAGGTTGAGCAGCTCTTTTATGCCGTGGATGAAGAGCGCAAACGGGAGCTGATCGCTCACCTGATCGGCAAACAAAACTGGCATCAGGTGTTGATTTTCACCCGCACAAAGAAACAAGCTGATGACTATGCCAAGGAGCTCAATAAAGACGGTCTTAAAACTGCGGCTATTCATGGTGACAAATCTCAAGGGGCACGAAACAAGGCACTGGCGCAATTTAAGGACGGTGAAATTCGTGTCTTAGTTGCTACTGATGTCGCGGCACGTGGTATTGATATTCAACAATTGAATTATGTGATTAACGCTGAGTTGCCTTATGTCGCGGAAGATTATGTGCACCGTATTGGCCGAACAGGCCGGGCAGGTGAAGCCGGGACTGCTATTTCGTTGGTGAGTATTGATGAGCAATGGTTACTGGAAGAGATTGAAGTCTTGTTGGATGAACGCCTCACCCCGCAATGGTTGAGTGGCTATGAGCCAGATCTGACCCGCGAGCCTAAAAATGATCGTCAAAATTCGGCTAAATCTCGTCGTCAGCGTGATAAAAAGCGCGTGCTGGGCCAGCGTTCTAAGCGCAGGCGCTAACGCACATAGTGGCTTCTAACAACGAATTGATAGGTCAGGCGATGACGAAAGTACAATGGCACATTCATCAGGGGAGTATTGAAGAGGTACTCTCTGTAGAGCAGCAGATCCCGGAATTTTCTCAGCCCAAGACGCAAGCAGATATCCTTCAGAGATTATCAGGGCGCACTTACCTGGCGTTGATAGCCAGTTGTGAAGGTCATCCTGTTGCATATAAGCTGGGATATGAGCAGGCCCCACAGCAGTTTTACAGCTGGATTGGGGCCGTCATGCCGGCCTATCGGGGTAGAGGGCTGGCACGAGCGTTATTGCTCGAGCAGGAGCGTTGGTGCCGTGAGCAGGGGTTCAGTCATATTGAAGTAAAAACAATGAACCGCTTTAAAACCATGATGCAGATGCTCGTCAGTCATGATTATCATATTGCGGAACTGACACAGCCAGCAGCGTCGTCGCAGACCTTATTGGATATGCAGATCCGATTTCGCAAGGCGCTTTAACGTGAACGTGCGTCAAAGTACTGATTGACGCCCAGGGCTAAAAAGATAATCGCGCTGCCAAGCCCCAGACTGACTAAATCGGCGGTGCGATTCCAGATCAGGATATTCACCAGGATCCCGGTAGGGATCAGCACATTGTTCATGACTGCCAGTGCTCCTACTGAAACCAGAGTGACGCCTTTATTCCAGATAAAATAACCAAGGGCAGAGGCAATGAGGCCTAAATAAATTAAGATCCCCCATTGTAGCTGCGTCGAAGGGAGTCGGTTCAAATCACCAAAAAGAGCAAAACTTAACGAGGACACGGCCAGCGCGCCGATAAAGAAAAAGCCAAAGCACTGATGGTGGACTAAGGCATGCTGCTCAGCCAGTCGTTTATATAAAACCTGCCCCAGAGCAAAACACAGATTGGCACCCTGAACTACCATAAAGCCAAGCCAGAAGTCCGGATTCGGTGTTGTCAGACGAATGACGACAGCGCCCAGTGTTGCGATTAATGCGACCAGTAAATAGCGCGCATTAAAGTGCTTTGCGAACAGGTCATTAAGCAAAGTGATGTATACCGGTGTCATCACGGTAAACAGCAGGACTTCCGGTACAGTTAAAAACACAAAGGCATGGTAATAGAAACCATACATAGCACCTATCTGTATTGCACCTATTGTCATTAATCTGAACATCACGGGGCGGGCTGTTTGCTGCCAGCGAATGAATGGCAAGAAAACCAGGGTTGCCAGCATAATACGACTCAGGGCGGCGAACCAAAGGTCAACCGAGCCGGCGAGGTAAACGCCGATCAGGCTGAATGAAAATGCCCATAATAGGGTGACAAAAATCAGATGATGCATATCAGGTCAGTTAAAATGGTGTGCAAGGATAGTCGCGATGATACCTCAGAGTGGCTTGATTTAACTAACAAAATAACAGCTGCATTGAAGAGTCAGGCATTGCCATTTGCCGAACTTTGCTAAGCGGATGAGCAAACATAAACGAGGAAAAACTATTCATCGAAAATGCCGAATAAAAAGCGCGTTATAATATGATTTTATTTTATAGCGACCGAGTTACAATGACCTTGTTTTCACATTTATCCCTTCATGATTACCCATGATGTGTGTTAAGGCCGCTTTATGCGGCCTTTTTTTGTCTGAATTTTCTGCTGTACTGGACCCAAAGTATCAGATTTTGTTGCGGGTCGTCTCTTCTCTTCTCTTCACTGCCTTTTTCAGCAGGGCAATATAACTCCATAAAAAACAACAAGGGCATCGATGACAAAGACATTGCCAGTAATGCCACTATATTAAGGAGTAGGCAAATAGGAATGAGGAAAGTAACTCATCGAAAATACCGAGCTAAAGAAACGTTTTAATATGATTTTATTTTATAACGGCCGAGTTACAATAATCTTGTTTTCACATTTATCCCTTCATGATTACCCATGATGTGTGTTAAGGCCGCTTTAATGCGGCCTTTTTTTTTGCCTGCGTTTTCTGTTCAGCTGCGCCTAACCTGCCTACCCTTAAGATGATGTTTTTCTGCGGGCAGTGATTCAACTGCCTGCTTCTAACTGTAAAAGGAAAAAGGTATGCGTACAATTCCCTTACTGATGTCGGTTGTTTTGTCTGTGTTACTGAGTGCTTGTGCGTCTATGGGGCCGGGTGATGCTGTCCAAAAGCGTTCCGAAATTCAGAAGATGAAACGAGATACTTTAACCAAGCTCTATAGTAAAAAGCCGGATGTTCGCGCCCAGCTGAGCAATGCGCCTGGATATGCGGTGTTTTCTAATGCGAATCTGAATATCATTTTTGTTGCCGCAGGCACTGGCTATGGTGTCGTAGAAAATAACACCACAGGTCAGTCAACTTACATGAATATGGCCGAAGGTGGTGTCGGACTGGGTCTGGGTGCAAAGGATTATCGTATCGTGATGGTGTTTCATACCCAGGCGGCGATGAAACAATTTGTGGAGTCCGGCTGGACATTTGGCGGAAATGCCGATGCTGCTGCAAGGGCAGCTGATAAAGGGGCCTCTATTGAAGGCGAAGTCTACTATGGGGATGTAACAGTGTATACATTTACCGAAAGTGGCCTGGCATTGCAGGCGACAGTCAAAGGAACGAAATTCTGGCAAGACAAGGAATTAAACTAATTCCATTTGCCCCTGGCAACGACACTTAGCCGGCCTGTTGGGCCGGCTGGAAAGTCTACTTACCATTTGTCACATTTTTGTGCCTGTTTTAATCCACTCCCTTCACGTTACACTCCCGATAAATGACAGCCAAAGGATGCGTTATGATTTTAGTGATTGGAGCAAGCGGGGCGACGGGCAGGCTGGTTGTTGAGCAGTTGATGTTGGCACAGGTGCAAGTCAGAGTCCTTGTCCGGCAAAGTAGTGCACAACTGGAAACGCTCAAAGCCAACCCGCAACTGGATGTCAGGGTAGGCAATATTGCCGAGTTGAGCACCCGGGAACTCGAAGCGTTAGTGGCGGACGTGAAAACGGTTATTTGTTGTCTGGGACATCGGGCAACGTTTCAGGGTATTTATGGTCATCCCCGCCGCCTGGTGCGTGATGCAGTGCAAAGTGTGTGTCAGGCAATTGCAAACAAAGATGGCGGGAGCCCTGCTAAGTTTATCTTAATGAACAGTGCTGGGTGCACCTGTGAGTCTTTGCATGAGCGGCCACCTCTGGCACATCGTGCCGTGGTGGCGTTATTACGTTTATGTCTGCCACCTCTTCCTGATAATGAGGCTGCGGCGAAGCTCTTACGTGCCAGCTCCCCCGCAAAGGAGGGGGTTGAGTGGGTCGTGGTTAGGCCAGATTCGTTGACAAATGATGCTCAGGTCACAGCTTATGACGTTCATCCATCTCCAATACGTGACGCCATTTTTGATGCGGGAAAAACAAGCCGGATCAATGTCGCTCATTTTATGAGTCAGTTAGCGCTTGACCCGGCACTGTGGCAGCAATGGCAGGGCTGCTCTCCTGTACTGTATAATCAGGACCAGGGTTAATACTCAACCGTGGTTTTGTAGTCATACCTGAAGCCGATAGAAATGGAGTCGAAGTCATCGCCATTGACGAACGACTTGTTAAGGTACTCAAGGTGAATTCTGAGTACTTTAATAGGGCTCCACTCTAATGTCAGGTTGTAGCCATCAAAGCCGCCTGCGGCCGGATCTGAATCCAGGTATCCGTCATCAAAATCAAAGTAGCCTGCTTTCAGTTTGTAGGCTTTGGCCAGTTGGTAAGCAAAGGATAAATCGAAGGTGTGCCCACTGCGGTCAGCACCTGCAGCATCTCTGTTGTAATCTTTATCCTGATAAGCGACGGCGGCATAGAAGCGAGGTGTAAATTGATAGGCCAGCGAGGTTGCCCAGAGGCTGTTATCGCCAAGCTGGACATCATCGGCATAAACGTCGTTTTGCTGGTAGGTGACAGCAGCATGCAAATCGTTAGCATCATAACTCAAACCAACATTGACCAAATCATCTGAGTTACTGCCCGACTCGCCATTAAACTGTGCAACTGCAACAAAAGTAAAAGGCCCAGGTGTAAGCCGGTAACTGATCAGATTGTCGACGAAGAAGAGGCTCTCAGGGTCATACGCAAACGGGCTGTTGGCATGATTAAATATATCAACATACTCGGCAATAAAAAGATATTGTGCCGGCCGTTGCTTGCCTATGCCAAAGCGGCCGACAGGGGTGTTCAGTGCGGTGTAGGCCCGCCGGGAGCGACCAAAGTTGCCCTCATTAGCAACGTCAATACTCCACTCTCCATGCAGCTCTGCGCTCCAGTCTTTGTCAAATTCGTGGGTAACCTTGAGTCCGGCATGGGACAGGGCGTCACGCACGTCCCAATTATCCTCACCGTTGGTCTCCAGGCGACCGTATGTCGGGCGCATGGTCGCGTATACGTCCAGCTTGCGCTTTTCTTCAGTCGGCGCTGATTTAGCTGAACTGGCAGAGGAAGCGGCTTTTGCATCTGCAGCAGCTGCTTTGTTAGTTGTGGGTTTAGCGTTTTGTGTTGTTTGAGCGGCGGTTGGGTTTTGCCTTTCAAAGCGGGCCTTGAGTGCTTTGAGCTGAGCTTCGAGCGCTTCGATGTCAGCCATAGTGACGGCGCGTTCGGTGTTAGCTTGAGCACAGGTGAGCGGCACACAAAGTGCAACCAGGATGGCTTTAGCCACAGAAGAGATCGCGTTTTTCATAGCAAATTACCAAATTTGTTGCGTTAGTTGCGATAACTGGAATTATAGACAACACTTTGGCAAAGGGTGATTTTATTTGGCCTAAAAAATATGAAGATTCGCAGCAAGTTCTCTTTGGCATCGGCGTTACTCATCTTTATGATCATTTTGGTGATCAGTACGACAACCTATTGGCTGGTCAATGCCTCTATGAAAAAGAAAACCACTGCATATGTCAGTGATTCCGCACAATTGCTGGCACTGGGTATTGATAATTGGTTGGCAGAAAAAGCAGCTTTAATTCGATTACTGCGCAGTCAGATTGAGGCTGACTTTAGCCCCGAGCAGTTTCAAAAGGGGCTCGAATCACCTTATTTTAAAGACGCCTTTTTATTGTCATTTGGTACCTTGAGCACAGAGAGAATCTTGCGTTCGAACAATCCCAACAGGCAAAACCCGCCAGATGTGGATTTTAGGGAACGAGGCTGGTATCGCTTGGCCAGAGACAAAGGTAAAACGGTGTTTACTAGCCCTTATACCGACGCAGCAACCGGTGAATTGTTGCTCTCTGTGGTTGCGCCTATTAATTCAGGCGGGCAATTTCGCGGCGCGATTGGGGGCGATCTTAGCTTAGATACCATAGCCAAAAGTGTGAATGCGGTGAACTTTGATGGCACGGGCTATGCGTTTTTAGTCGACAGTAAAGGGATTATTGTCTCTCACCAAAATGCCAAATTGAATGGCAAACCGCTCAGTAGTTTGTCGCCACAACTGAATAAATCAGCTGAAAAGACGCTATTAGAAGTGACGGTTAAAGGGGAAGCCAAGCTGCTCTATTTTTATCCGTTATCGCAGCAGTATGGGACTGATTGGTATTTGGCCGTGTTGCTGGATGAAGCCCTGGTTTTCAGTGATTTAAGAGAGCTTTCAATGAGCACATTGATGTTGGCAGTGGTGGCCATATTGCTCGGAGCCTTTTTGAGTCGGGCTTTGGCAATTCAGTTATTGAGACCGCTGAAAGATCTCAATGATGCGATCACCAATATTGCGTCGGGGAGTGGTGATCTTACTCAGCGAGTGCGAATAAAGCATGAAGATGAATGCGGCAAGGTCGCGCAGGAATTCAATCAATTTCTGGGGTCATTACATAGCCTGGTGACAGATGTGAAGCAACGTGCTGATCTGGTGGTGGCCAGTTGTGACGAAGCGAGTACGCTGGCGAATCAGTCTAGCAGTCAGCTCAATGAACAGGTACAACTGATTGAAGGGCTGGCAACGGCGATGCATGAGATGAGCACGACTTCCAGTGAGATTGCTGGTAGTGCCCAAAATGCCGCGACATCGATCACCTCGGTCAATGAAAGGGCGGCAGAAGGGCAACAGGTATTTCAGAAAACCCGTGGTGAGATCAGCGCACTGGCCGATGAAATAAATATCTCACACGAGATGAGTACACAGCTGGCGGAATACAGTCAGAGTATTGAAAATATTTTATCTGTTATAAACGGCATTGCGGAGCAAACCAATCTCTTGGCGCTGAATGCCGCCATTGAAGCTGCCCGGGCTGGTGAGCAGGGCCGGGGCTTTGCAGTGGTTGCCGATGAAGTTCGTTCTTTGGCAACCAAAACGCAAGAATCGACCACTGAAATCAAATCAATGATTGAACAGATCCAGGCATCCTCTATTCAGGTCCAAAGTGCGATGGGCAGCAGTCGTGACAAAACGTTGCTGTGTGTCGAGCAGACTGAGCAGGCTACAGGCATGTTGAATGAGATTTCAGAAGCGGTGAAAGACATCATGGACCGCAACATCCAGATCGCAACCGCGATTGAAGAGCAGAGCGTGGTGATTGAGGAAATCAATAAAAATACCTCAAATATCAATGATATTAGTGTCGAAGTGGGGAGCTTTGCCGTTCGCCAGTTTGAGTCAAGTAAAGTGCTGACGCAACATGCCCATGAACAAGAAGGGTTATTATCGAAATTCACGCTTTAGCTACGCTTCGGCAAGTTGTACACTTGCCGCATAGCAAACCGAATTAATGAGCCAGTTTTGGACAATAAGAAAAATATATGGGTGGACGCAGATGCGTGTCCTGTGGTGATCCGTGAAATCTTGTTTCGTGCCGCAGTCAGAACCCAGATCCCAGTGACATTCGTCGCCAATCAATATATTAAAACGCCGCCTTCTCCGCATATCCATAAGCTACAGGTGAGTAGTGGTTTTGATGTGGCTGACAATGAGATTGTGCGCCGTATGTGTGCCGGCGATCTGGTGATCACCAGTGACATACCATTGGCAGCTGAAGCCATTGAAAAAGGCGGGTTGGCACTGAGCACACGTGGAGAAGAGTTCACCAGAGAAAACATTCGATCGCGGCTAAATATTCGCGATTTTATGGATACCATGCGAAGCAGTGGCATGGTCAGTGGTGGTCCCCCTCCCTTAGGACAGGCTGAAAAGCAACAGTTCGCCAACAGCTTAGACCGCTGGCTACAGCAAAATAAAGGTTAATATTTGGCACCGCGCTATGGTGCCTCTCTTTGTTTAAAAATGACATCCTCTGGATTATAAATAAGCTGATACTCGGCAACCTTGATTGCGCGTTGAAAATACCATTGGATAAAAGCCGCTAAGTGACCGGCGTTTGATATCGTATTGCTAATGCCTGTGGGAATACGCAGATGACAGGAACGGTTCTTAACGACTGCGTTTTGTCTGTAATGCTGAATTGGAGAAACCATGATAAGAATAATGACACAAAGCGACTTTCAACATTTCTGGCCAACTTTTAAAGAAATCATTGAGCAACAAGAGACTTATGCATTTGACCCGGATATGTCACAACAGCAAGCTTATGCGCTGTGGTGTCAAAAAGTAGACAATGCGTATGTCATGGTCGAAGGGGATGAGATCCTGGGAAGTTATTACCTTAAGGCCAATGCCATGGGCCCCAGCAACCATATTTGCAATTGTGGCTATATGGTTGCCCCTCAGGCAAGGGGTAAAGGCATTGCTCGTACATTGTGTGAACACTCTCAAAGTGAAGCAATTAAGCTGGGATATCGTGCGATGCAGTTTAATTCGGTGGTCGCCAGTAATCAGGTGGCGGTACAGTTATGGCAAAGGTTGGGGTATCAGATTATTGGTACGATTCCAAAGGCTTACCGTCATCCCAGTTTGGGTTTTGTTGACAGTCATATTATGTATAAATGGCTTCAGTAACATTAATAATGTTATTTCATATCAATATGATAGGGTGATTTGAGGCATTGACATCTAAGCCTTGTCAGCATATATTGCTGGCAACTTTATCGACAGTCAGAGGGTAAGTTGCGCTTACTACAGGGTCTGCTCACATTAATAATGGTATTACTGATTGGTTTACAATCGGTGACTGCTGTGATCGATCCCGGCAACTTTCATCAGCCCACCAAAGCACATTTGCAAACCAATCATGTCCATGAAGAACGATATCCGGCCTCGCAAAGCGTGATCTTTGACGAGCAGGGTCACGTGATTTCTGACTGTCATCATTGTGGCCATTGCAGTGGTAGCCATACAATCTGGATGTCAGTTCGCTTGTCTCCGATTTCTGGATTGATGAAACCCGACATCCCTTTTTCATCTGCCGATACTCAGGTTCGCCGGCGTATTGAATCTCAGTTTAAACCTCCCATCGCTTAACTCTGTTTCCTCCAAACTTTTTTAGTTCTTGTTATTTTTCCGTTTGACGGATCGCTTCAATGTGCCTGTTTTAATGCAATTCAGGACAGTGCGATTGGTCATGTCGATTTTTGCCTGAAACAGACAGGCAGTGGAGTGTGGTACGTCACGCGCCACAAATGAAGAGGTTCACACTATCATGAACAAGCGTATTTTAAGTTACGCAGCGGGGCTTTTACTGATATCGCTGAAAGCCAGCGCCATCTCAAGCACAGAACCAGGTCATAATCATGATTCTGATGTTTCTTTCCAGACAGAATTACCCCATCAGCAAAGCGTGTTGCTCAGTCAAGCCCAGCAGTCACAGATCAACCTCAAGCTGATGACACTTCAGGCTCAATATGCGCAAACACCGGTTTATGCGCCGGGCGAGCTTAAAGCAAACCGTTATACCAGTTATATGGTGACGCCGCGGGTTGATTCTGTGGTAGAGCGTCGTCATGCGAGTTTAGGTCAGGTTGTCAGACCCGGGGATAAATTGGTCACATTATTTAGCCAGGATATGGCCCAGGCGCAGGCGGACTATATGATCGCAGCCAGTGAATGGAAGCGAGTTGAACGATTGAGCGATGCGAGCTTGAGCGAAAACCAGAAGCTGGTAGCCAGAGCAAAATATAAAGCGGCGCTGGGTACGTTATTGGCGATGGGTATGAGCCACTCTGCCGTTAACCGCTTAGAAGCGGGACAAACTCAGTCTCTGGGCACTTATACTCTGTCTGCCCAACGTGAAGGGATTGTGCTGGAGGACGGCTTTGTACAAGGACAGCGCTTTGGTTCAGGTGAAGCCATTATGAAACTCGGTGACGAATCGACATTGTGGGTTGAAGTCAGATTGGCCGCTACGCAGCAGCGTTTGATTAATACCGATACACCCGTTGAGATTGAGCATAATCAGCGCAGATACCCGGCAAAGGTGCTCCGGCAGGGACATACATTGGACCCATTAACGCGCACGCGGGTGGTCCGGCTTGAGGTTGATAATCGGGGCGATACATTACATGCCGGTATGTTTGTCAGTGCGTACTTTTTGTTTTCGACGGCTCAGCCCGTGATTGCCGTACCTGAATCAGCGCTGGTGCGCGATGCGGATGGCGGGTGGCAAGTGTTTGTGGAAGATGAGCAGGGTGAGTACGTTGCCACGCCCGTAAAACGGGTTGCACCGACAAAAGACGGGGTGATTATTGAACCTGTGCCGCTACAGGAAGGGACAAAGGCGATTCAATCTGGCACCCGGGTAGTGGCTCAGGGAGCATTCTTTATTGCGTCTGAAATGGCAAAAAGTGGCTTTGATCCACATAACCACTGAGGGCGAACAGGATGTTAGAGAAAATCATAAAAGGTGCAATCGCGCACCGTGTTGTGGTGCTGTTTGCAACACTGCTAGTCTTGATCGCGGCAATTTGGCAAGTACCGCGTTTGAATCTTGACGCTTTTCCGGACGTGACCAACATCCAGGTGACAGTGAATACTGAAGCCCCCGGACTCGCGGCACAAGAAGTCGAGCAGCTCATCACGTATCCCATTGAGGCACTTATGTACGCGCTGCCGGATGTTGAGCAAGTGCGTTCTATCTCCAAAACCGGGTTGTCCGGGGTGACAGTAGTCTTTAAAGAAGGGACTGATGTCTATTTTGCAAGACAATTGGTATTTGAACGCCTACAAACAGCCCGCTCTCTGATCCCGGATTCAGTCGGGATGCCGGATATGGGTCCGAATACCTCTGGGCTGGGACAAGTCTACCAATATTTGCTGGTGGCTGATCCCGATTCGGGAGTTGACGAAATGACGCTACGCAGTATCAACGACTGGCTGGTTAAACTCCTGTTGATGCCGATAGAGGGGGTGACTGAAGTGCTGTCATTTGGCGGCCAGGTCAAACAATATCAGGTGGACTTGGACCCTACGCGTTTGCTGGCATACAAATTAACTCAGTCGCAGGTACAGCGTGCCTTATCGGACAATAACCGTAATGCAGGCGGCTGGTATCTTGACCGTGCTCAGGAGCAGCTCGTGATCCGAGGTGTGGGTTGGTTTAGCAGTGGCGCACCGGGCTTAGAGCAAATTCGTCAGGTGCCCATTAAGACAATTGATGGCACCGTAGTGAGAGTGGCTGACGTCGCTCAGGTCAAACTTGGCGGTGAGATACGTCAGGGGGCGGTAACTCTGACCTTGCGAGATGCCTCTGGCCAGATAAGTTCTCGAGGTGAGGTCGTCAGTGGCATTGTACTAAAACGGATGGGTGCAAACACGAAAGCAACGATCGACGGGATAAAAAGCAAAGTGGCGCAAATCAATCGGGCGTTGCCCTCTGGGGTCGAATTCGTACCCATTTATGATCAAAGTATGCTGATTGATAAGGCCATCACTACGGTGGCTGATGCCTTGCTGCTAGCGTTTGTATTTATTGCTGTGGTGCTCTTGCTGTTCCTGCTTAATCTGAGAGCTGCCGTACTGGTGATACTCTCTGTGCCCGTTGCCATTACTCTGGCCCTGGGTTTGATGTCTTTGATGGGGATGCCTGCAAATCTGATGTCCCTTGGCGGGCTGGCTGTGGCTATTGGCATGCTGGTCGATGGCTCAGTGGTGATGGTTGAGCGGATCTTACAACAACAGGCAGCCCGGGGGGCCACGAACACCAGCACAGAGTCTTTTTCTGAGCTTGTTAGTCTGGCAGCGAAAGACGTCGCACGACCTATCTTCTTCGCGTCTGCCATTATCTTATTGGTTTTTTTGCCACTGTTTTCTTTTGAAGGGGTCGAGGCCAAATTGTTCACGCCAATGGCCAGCAGTATTATGCTGGCTGTGGTTTGTGCGGTTGTGATTGCGTTGTTGGTAATACCAGCTTTGGCTTGTTATCTGTTGAATAGTCATAGGCCATTACAGCGTCACGCTGTTTTAGAAAAAGCAGAAGGGATTTACCGGCAATCTTTGGAACTCGCGCAGCGAAACAGCAAAGCGCTACTAGTGGGAGTTTCGGCTTTGTTTGCTATGGCTGTGTATACATTGACCCAAATTGGCAGTGAATTTGTCCCTGAACTTGAAGAAGGGACGCTCAACTTGCGCGTAACACTGGCACCGTCTGCCAGTCTTGAAACCAGTTTATCCATTGCTCCTAAGCTGGAAGAAACAATACTGGGCTTTGAGGAAGTGACTTATGCACTGAGCCGCATAGGCCGGCCTGAGGTTGGCGGTGATCCTGAGCCGGTGAATAACATTGAGATCTATATCGGGCTTCGACCAGTAGAACAGTGGAAAAATGCCCGCACTCGGGATGAGTTACAAGGCAAGATTGCGTCGGCATTATCTGTCCACCCTGGCTTATTGCTGAATTTCTCTCAGCCGATAGCAACTCGGGTGGATGAATTGTTGTCAGGCGTTAAAGCCCAGCTGGCAATTAAATTACTGGGACCTGAGTTGCCGGTACTGATGCAAAAGGGGGAAGAGCTTGAACGTCTGGTCAAAGCCTTACCCGGTACCACGGATGTCGCTTTAGAGCAGCAAAGTGGTGAGGCTCAGTTGGTGATAACGCCTAAACGGGACGCATTATCCCGCGTCGGGCTATCTGTAAACGATGTCATGGACCTTGTCAGTGGAGGACTAGGAGGTAATGTAGCCGGGCAAATAGTCCAGGGTAACGAAAGATACGATATCTACGTCAGGCTGGAGGAGTCGTTCAGACGCGATCCGGCGGCAATCGAGGCGTTAATGCTCATGTCTCCAAGCGGCGCCTGGGTCAGCTTAAATGAGGTGGCTAAGGTTGAATTTGCTTCTGGTCCGGTACAGATCCGTCGTGATGATGTACAGCGTCGGATCGTTGTGCAGGCAAATGTATCTGGCAGAGACATGGGCAGCGTAGTGGCCGATATAAAAGCCAAAATTGACAGCACACTGTCGCTACCACCCGGTTATAGCATTGAATTTGGTGGGCAGTTTGAAAGTCAGCAACGTGCACAACAGCGATTGGCGATTGTGATTCCTGGTTCACTGATGCTGATGGCGGTCTTGCTGGTGCTGACCTTTAGATCGGTTTCTCAGGCGGTGCTAGTTCTGAGCTGTATTCCTTTGGGTGTTATCGGTGGCGTCTTTTCGCACTATCTGTCCGGACAGTATCTATCTGTGCCAGCTTCGGTCGGCTTTATCACCTTGTTTGGTGTTGCTGTACTGAACGCTGTGGTATTGGTAGAGAGCATTAATCAGCGGATTGCTGCGGGAGTGGAGATAACCAAGGCAATTAGAGAAGGAGCGACTTCGCGGTTGCGTCCGGTATTAATGACTGCGCTTACCTCCGCATTAGGTCTGATCCCGATCCTTTTGTCGACTGGTGTAGGATCTGAGATCCAAAAGCCGCTGGCCAGTGTTGTGATAGGTGGGTTATTTACCTCAACCTTGCTTACTTTGTTTGTGTTGCCCATTCTATTTGAGCGATTCTGCGCACGACGTCTCGCAAAGCGTCGGATTTAGTAAAAAATCAGGAAAGCCGGGCTGTGACCCGGCTTTTGCACATTACCCAGATTTAGCCGTTTTTTTATTGAGCAGGTAAACTGCGCACAGTGCACAGGCACCACCGACAGCCACGCCCAAACTCAGTCGCTCTGCGAAGTACCAGGCTGAAAGCCCCATGGCCGTCACCGGGACCACAAAGACAAAAGAGCTGGAACGATTGGGGCCCAGTTTCTGGGTTGCCAGAAAGAACACACTGGTGGCAATACTGACCACGAAAATCGATAAAAAGAGTAAATGATGCCAATAATATGCTGGGTATTGTGCTGCATCGATAAATGGATCATATCGGTAGGCAAATAAATAGCTTAGTAAAGAGGCCCAGACATACATTAGAGTACTAAAAGTAATGAAGTCTGCGTAACGAGTACCGCGTTGACTGATTAAAGTAAGAAACGCCCAGGTGAGTGATGCGAGTATAAAGTAGGCGTTGCCTGAAGCTAGTATCTGATCCAGATTGAAATGCCACACTTCTATCATTAATAGCCCGCCACCCAAGCCCAGTGCGAGTCCCACTCCCTGGAGCCTGTTGATCGCTTGACCCAATAAAACGGCACTTAGAATAAAGGTAAATACAGGATTAGAAGTGGTGACCAGCATCCCGCCTTTACCGGGCAGGCCATCGGCCAGGCCCATAAAAAACAACTGATTATAAGCTGCGAGTAAAATGCCTGCGGGTAATGACCAGAACAGAGCACGTGCATTGTAGTTCAGACTGAGCAGCTTAAATTTATGCAGTATCCACATGATTGGTAGCATGCTGATAGCCGCAAGGAACAGTCGATAGAATACGGTAACCTGGGCTGGGGCTATGTCAGCGATGATTTTTCCTGAGATCCAACTCATTCCCCAAAAAAGCATGGCTGATACGAGTGCCAGGACGATTGGCGTATCATTGGGCTGATCATTGCAAGTGGTCGTCGACATGGTGATCCTTCGATTAAAGTCAGTATGGCAGGAGGCGATAGCGTAACAAATTTAATCAAGGGTCAGTAAATGAATTATGAACATTCCCCTATATTTCTGAACTGCAAGGTTTTATTTATGCACTTTAGAGATTCAGAAAACCTTAAGTTGAGCATTCAACCTGAAGAGATAGGATTTGCGATACGGTCGTTATATCGAACCGCAGCAATATTATTATTGAAAGGAGCCAAGTATGGTGTCGTTTATCCGGTTGATTTTAATCTGGTATGTTTTATTGCCAGCACATAGCTATGCAAATTTGAATTTGGATCGGCATGCAATAGAGCAAGTAGCTAAAAGTTATTTGATTGCGCAAATCGAAGTGAGGCCAAAATTGATGGCACAAATAGCCGATGATGAGTTGGTAAAAAGAACATACTGGCGGGGCAAAACGGATGGGGAATTTGTCATGTCCATGGACAAAGCTGGGTTGGTTAAGCTTGCAGCAGAATATAACGTGTCAGGTGACCGTTTTGCAAAGCGGCCAAAGATGGAAGTGAACGTGCTGGATCTTGATGAACGAATAGCGTCAGTAAAGCTGACCACAGATGAATGGGTTGATTATATGCATTTATATAAAAATGCATCGGGGGAATGGCAGATCCTGAATGTATTGTGGCAGTTCCATCAAGTTGCAAGGCACCGTAGTGGTGGGTAACGTGCAAGAAGTCAAACTGTAATGGCCCGTAATTGCTTTTATCTGACAGAAATCTATAGTTTGCACATAGATTATTCAGTCAGGGAATGCCGCCGTGATTACCAATGTTGCAGTTACATACGAAAACAAAACATCAAAGCCAATTTTTGCCTTTTTATGTCAAAAAGGAGAGATCAAAGCGCTCACTCTAACGCAGATCTTTCCTGGCTCTACCTACAAGTTGTCTGTCGAATTTGAGGATCTAAATGATCTGGAAGTTGGCTTCGGTGACTCTTGGTCTAACCCTAAACTGGTCATGCCATTGACCGCTGTTACCGGGTGCAGTGAATTTCAGGTTTGCCTCGATGACAATAATATGATGGAAATTGAGCAATCGGGTGTTTCAGTAAAAAAGCACAAGCGCTACTTTTATGATGCGGTTTGCGTATAACTTTAAACAGAGAGTTTGTTTTGTCGTTATGGACCACTTTTTAGTGTAATTCCGTCGGCGTTTCTCTGGGGATTAATCGCTTTACAGATTCAACCGGGTTAATAAAGGGGATTATTAATACAGGAGTTTGCTTATTTTGATTCCAATCTGTATTAATTTTAACCGACTTGGTTTTATTTTGTTCGGTTGGGTGCTTTTTTTCACTTTTCCTCAAAAAAAGGGTTGTGCTGGGTTTCGTTTTCCCTATAATGCGCATCCACCGACACGGGGCACAACGCTGAAAAGCAACGAGCCAACGAGTTGGGAGTCAAATAAAACTGGGTTGTTTTGAAAAATAAATCAAACACAGCAAAGTATTGACATAAAATGGGAAGTGATTAGAATGCACAACCCTCGGCGCTAACAGCGCGGCGACATTAAGTCGCACCGGGTAACCGGATTATGTTCTTTAAAAATATGAAGCAATCATCTGTGTGGGCACTCGTACAGATTGAGTTCTAACAGCGAATTTCAGTTTACTGAATGACGCACAAAAATT